>JAFSXN010000002.1 GCA_017444015.1 Lachnospiraceae bacterium
AGCAGCTATGCCAACAATCGTTCAACACTATGACAAGAAAACTGGAAAGACCCGTGTTTATGAGTCTACCCCGCACTACGATCCCGTTACCAAACAATCGAGACCCAAGAGAAAATATCTAGGCACCCTTGATCCTGAGACGGGAGAACTTATCCCCTCTTCTGGTCGCAGAGGGCGAACAGCATCCTCAAAAAATGCTACCACTACTGATGCCTCTACCTCCAAAGAGATTGCTGCTCTTATGAAAACAGTTTCTGAAAAAGAAGCCGAAATCATATCTCTGCAGGTCGAAGTAAAATCATTGAAAGCCACTATCAGATCATACGAAAAAATATGCTCATCCATATCCAATGCTTTAGGAAAAGCACCGTGTGATCTATGATAAAGTTTACCGGCGATCCGCGTCTCGATTTTGAAAAGGCAACCGCAGAGATCGTAAAACTGAAAGATCGTATTCTTGGGTATCAGGAGCAGGTCGCTTCGCTTCGCGAATCGGTCAAGCATCTTAAGCAGTCCAAAGATTCTGCGAAGAAAAAGTATACAGAATTACTTGCCGAAAAGGACGCTATTATCAAGGAACTGCAGAATCGCCTCGCCCATGAAGAGGCTCTTCGGGATCGCGATGGCAGCAATACAGGTACGCCGACATCGCAGACACCGATAAACAAAACCAAGGTTATTCCGAACTCCCGGCGTAGCACCGGGAAACCAAAAGGCGGGCAGATAGGTCATCCCAAAGCATCCCTTGAAGAACCGGATGAATCCGAGATCACAGCTATCGTCCCACATCCATTACAGGATGATGAATGTTGCCCTAAATGCGGCCTTAACGATTGCACTCCGACTGGCGAATCTGAAGTAAAATACGAATACGACGTACAGATCAAAGTCGTTAAGGTCAAACATGAATTCTATTATTATGAGTGCAACAACTGCGGCACGATATTTCGTTCACAGATTCCTCCGAACCTGAAAGAGAAAGCCCAATACGGAAGCGGGATACAGGCTTTTGCACTGTCTCTTACAAACACCGTTAATGCAGCTATGAATAAAGCTGCTATGTTTCTTGCCGGAATAACCGGTGGCGATTTAACCCCATGCGAAGGATATATCGCAAAACTCCAGGCACGCGCCGCAAAGGGACTCCTCCAGTTCCGCAAGGATCTGAAGCTCGTTCTTATCACGAGAAAGATCATCTACTGGGATGACACGGTGATCTTTATTCTCACGGCAAGGGCATGCTTCAGGTTCTACGGAGATGAAACTATTGCTTACTACACAGCCCATGCCCATAAGGATATGGAGAGTCTTGATGATGACAATGTATTAAATCTTCTGACCTCGGATACCAAAGCTATGCATGACCACTGTACTGTAAACTATAATGAAAAGTACAGTTTCGAAAACATCGAGTGCAATCAGCATCTCCAGCGTGATCTCCAAAAGAATACGGATGATACCTGTCATCAGTGGTCGGCGGATTTTAAGGAGCATATCAGCCGGGCTATCAAGGATCGCAACGACGCCATAGCCAGAGGAGAGGAAGCGTTTAGTAACACCTATGTGGAAGAATTCCATCGCAAGATTGATGAGTATCTTGAAAATGGATGGAGGGAAAATGCTTCCGATCCAGGTAACTATGGTGCATCCTGGGAGCGAACCCTACTTAACAGGATTTCAGAATATCGTCAGCCATACTTTTTATGGGTGGAGGACTTCAGCTTACCAACTACCAACAACCTTAGCGAACGAGGACTGAGGAGCATAAAATCACATATGAAAATATCTGGTCAGTTTGAATCTGAAGCAGCTGCGGATAACCATGCACTTATCCGGACATACATCGAAACCTGTCGCCGTAACTGCATCAACGAAATCGATGCACTCCAGCGATTATGTGACGGAAATCCTTATACGGTTGCAGAAATCTTCTCTGCGTCACCTCCCTAAGAATACATCCGAATCATACTGTCCTACAAGCGGTATTACACCCCGCTTTGTTTGTTATGCCTATAATTCGGCTGTGAATAGTAACAAAACTATAAGTCAAAACATTTTTTTCATGCTTTTTCAAAAACCTGCCTCTGACCGCGGGAACGCGCTGTAATGACCGTGATCAGCGCGGCCGCAAGCTCTGTCAGCAGCAAAACCGCTATGATCAATCCGGTCAGAACGCCGTTGCCGTTTCGTATAATACTGACGGCTTCAAAAATCCTGTAAAAACCAAAAACGGATTCCTTTGACAAAATCGCAGGCTCCGACTGCCGATCCCCGAAAGAACGATCATTTCGATCCAGCCTGCTTATGTTTCCTGCAAAATCGACGGCAGAAATCGTAAGCCCCCATGGCACCTCCTCTGAATCGGGATCCAGGGAGCAGGAGAAGGCATTTTCAGCTTCCTCTCCTGCCCTCTCATATTCAGTACGTCTGTACAGGATCCTTCCCCCGCTTCGAACCTCGAGTGATTTGACACCGCTTCCGGAATCCGACGCAGAAATCAAAAGTCCTGTTCCGTCTTCCGATTTCTGCGTACTTATCCGAAGCTCAGGCGGGGTCAGATCAAAACGAAGCCTGTAGGTAAGCGATTCCGATATGATCCCACCGTTTGTATCCAGCCCGCGGAAGCAAAGATACCAGATCCCGTCCGCCTGTCGGTTCTCGCTTGCAAAAAGCCTCAGCCGGTTCCCCTTCAGCCCCCGATAGCGGGAATAATGCTTTCCCTCATCCCCGCTGATGCTGTATTCATACCCGGCGCAACCCGAAACGACATAAAAATCCACGTCCGAATTCACCTCCAGGATATCATTTCTTCCTAACAGAACTGTGCTGCCATCTGACTTTTGTATCGTGACCTCCAGAATGTTATGGTGTTCTCCGAAACCGGAGGGGATGACCCCTGCTGTTCCCGTTATATCTTTTCCATATGTGATCTTTTCTGCCCCTGTAAATACCAGGATCAACGTTAACAAGAGTACTAACGGATACCTGCTCTGCACCCGGCTCACCCCCTCGTATCGCTCAGTAATATCTCTGTCTATTCCAGTATCTCATTCTGATATACTACAGTTTTCTCATAACGGATCTCCTCGTCTTCATCCTGCGGTACGATGCCGATCACCATATCATAGCCTTCAAACAGCGCCGTAAACAGGGGACCATAATGCAGCGTCAGCGGAGCAAGGTCATAAATCTCTTCCCTGATCTTAAAACTCCATTCTCCCTTTTTATAAAGCAATAGTGCCAATGCCGCGATCCCATATTTTTTCTTTTCCGTACCGCGTAATGTCAGATCATCAGTTTCCGTATCCTTCTCATATAAAAGGATCACGCCAAACATAAGAACGAAAAGCAAAACAACCAGCAACAGCAATCCGCAGGCAGCGATCAGAATGATTGCCCACACAGGAAGTCCGCCTTTTTTGATAACGTCCCCGGAAATAACGACGGTCTTGCTTTCAGCCCCGGCCTCTTCCAATTCTACCTCCTGGGCGGTAAGTACTATATCATCCTCTTCTTCCTCTGCGCGGACCACCAAAAGCTCGTCCATCCCTTCAGTGAAAGCCGGATCCTCCGTCTCGATCCATTCCTCTTTTATATCCTCATCCGTCTCCTCTGGCGGTATGCCTTCACTCTGTTTTCTTCCCGAGGTCTGTCTTGAAGAGGAGGAACCCGGCAAAACCGTTAACGTAGGAGTGATCGTCCCGGGAAAGCTGGTGCTGCTGCTGGAAGACGGGATGCCAGATCCCCCGGGTGGGTCTCCTGAGGATGGATTCTGACCGCCTTCGGAGCTTTTTGAGCTGCTCGAGGACGTTGACGGCCTCGTCGGCTCCTGGACAGCGGTCGGTACCGGAGTAACGGTTTTTGCGGTACTCGAGGAAGCAGAAGGAGTCGGCGTCGGGGCCTTGGTCGGTACCGGGGTTGGTGACACCGCCTTCGTCGGAACAGGCACAACGGTCGGTGTCGGCGCTTTCGTCGGTACAGGCACAACGGTCGGTGTCGGCGCCTTCGTCGGAACAGGTGTCGGTGTCGGCGCCTTCGTCGGTACAGGCACAGCGGTCGGCGTCGGGGCCTTAGTTGGAGCAGGCACAACGGTTGGTGTAGGCGCTTTGGTTGGCTCCGGGGCAACGGTTGGTGCAGGTGCTTTGGTTGGCTCCGGGGCAACGGTCGGCGTCACCTTTACAATGTTATCTACCTTCAGAGTCGTATGATGCGTATTACCCTCCCGGTCTGCGACAACGATGAAAAAGGTTCCGTTCTCCTCTGTTACATATTGGTTTGAGGAGCCATAAGTCTGTCCGCCGTCAAAGGAATAGGGGAGATTGGATAATCCGCTGTCAATATCACTGGCATCAACTGTTATCGTAACAGAGCCGGAGGTTGACCCTGCAGGGCTGGTACTGACCCTGACCGAAGGTTCCAGATTATCCTTTACGATCAGCGGTGCTGATTCCGTAGTTATTACATTCCCGCTCAGACCCGTCAGCTTGCAGCGAAATTTATATCCGGTAAAGCTATAGCGGAGATTGGAAAGAGACAGCGTATCAGTGGTAGTCCCGGATGCATAAACACCGCTTCCCAGATCCCTGTCCGAAATATCAACATAGCCAGAGCCGCCCGACGGCATCATCTGCCATTGATAATCCTGTACATGGATCCCGGACATTGTAAAAACCGCCCTGGAATCGACATTCGCAGTCTGCGTCGTAGGATGCGTTCTGACCTTGGCATCATAGGTTCCGAGCGCCCGAAACAGCATTACAGCAGACCCGTAAATATAATTCACAGCGCCGCATTTGTCACATACTACCCTGGCACAGCCTCCGTCGCTGTCCATCTCAAGCGCATACTTATGTGTTCCGTCGATGATGGTAACACCTGCTGTCGGCTGGTTGCCGTTGATCAACTCCCTGACCTCTCCCGTATCCGTATCCTTCAGGACGATTTTTACGTTGCCGACGACATCTCCGGTAACGAAATGAGCGTTGGAGCTGTTCACCGAGGTAGCTCCGCTGCAAAGTACACGGACGGGTCCCTGATCTTCAAAGGATGCCGAATATTGAAAATAATAGGATCCTAGCGGAACGTCAGCCCTTGTCCCGGATGCGGTCCACTCACCGAAAATCACCGGATCAGCTGCTTTCGTCCTTTGCAGGCTGAACCCGGAAGCGGCGATGATAAAAGTCATAAAAAATGATAACACCTTGATAAAAAGCTTTTTCAATTTAACCCTCCTCCCAAATGGGTTTCCAGACTTTTCCCAGCCGGACAGGATCACTGTCTGCCTCCCAACAATAAGGCCGCCAGGCAGAAAAAAAGAGCAAACGATACGATCAAAAGGACGCGCTTGGGACGATTTAAATAGGAAGTCAGATCCTTCCTGATCTCTGTAACAGAGGAATATCTTGCCCGACTGTCCTTTCCGGTACATTTCAAAATCAGCTTTCTCAGTCTGCGCGGAATGGAATTATTATTCCGAATCATGCGCCTTTGAAGGTCGAGCCTCTGATCAGGTACGGAAAGAGACAGCATAGAATAAAACAGCATCCCGAAGGAGAAAATATCCGCTCTCTCCGTAAGCTGTTCCTCGCCTGAATACAATTCCGGAGCAGCAAACCCCGGTGTCCCGTAATTGACTCTGGAATCTCTCTGCCTTGTCGCGACTCCGAAATCGATCAGACGGATCAGCTCATCCTTTGTGACCATAACATTCTCCGGCTTTAAATCCAGATACAACAGAGGCGGTTTTTGACTGTGAAGATACTCAAGCGCCTCCAGCACCGACAGAGCAAAGCTGCATTTCTTCCGCAAAGGGACCTGTCTTGCCCGTAACGCGTCATTTAAACAGCTGCCTTCAATATAGTCGCTGACGATAAAAAAACCTTCTCCCGTATAAAATGCGTCAACGATCCTGGGAAAGGCCGGATGATCTAAACTTGATAGAGACTCCGTCTCGTTCCTTGCAAGAGCGCCGCTCATTGCTTTCTCATAGGGTATGAATTTGACTGCCCATTTTTTTTCAATATAAACATCCACCGCAAGAAAGACACTGCCGCTCCCTCCGCTTCCTAACTCGCTCAGAAGCTGGTATCTGCCGTTTAGGACCATACCCGGTGAATTCATTCATCCACCCCCGTTATTCTGCCAAAACTATCTCTCCGGTTATGGGAAAAAGTCTGGATAACTTTGTAGAATTACTACAGAACAAAAGCAGTAAGCCTTTGTAAACAGAGATCTTACGATCTCAAATAGAACACCATGACATGAGAATTCTGTAACTGAAATATACAGGAAATGACGGACTTCGTCAATCAAAACAGCGCTTTAAAAATAGCCAAAAATCAAGCGGTCCAAAGCTCGAATTTTCTACACGAAGTATCCGATTGCCCAAAGGACCGCTTGTTTTCCCCGGTATTTCACCGTTTTTCTTTTGTGCATTTTTTTCTGCGCTCAGTGAAAGAGCTTCCAGATATCGTTATACATGATAACCACCGTAAGCACCATAATCAGCGCAAACCCCACGAGAGACAGCTTACCTTCGAGCTGTTGATCGATGGGCTTTCTCCGGAATACCTCCACAATGTACAAAAGCAGCTTTCCGCCATCCAGTCCCGGGATCGGAAGCAGATTGACCACGCCGAGATTGGCTGACAGGAGGACCGCAATATTCAGCATATTAAGCAAAACGATCAGCGCGCCGTAGCTTTTGGCCTCATTATATACGTTGTCCACCGCGGCTGTAACACCGACGATACCGCTCATATCATTCAGGCTGACACGACCGGTGACCATAGCGGCCAGCGACTTATAGACATTTTTGATCCAGAAGTTTACATAATATACGCTGTATCGCAGTGTGGAGAAAAAGGTCTGCTTCTCGTCCTGCAAGCCCCCGACGATGCCGAATAGATATCTTCCCGCCTCTTCACTGTACTCCGGTGTTATGTAAACTTCATGAGGTACTCCGTCTCTCTCGTAGGTGATCTTTACCTCCGTGCCGTTGTTGAACTGAGTATTTAAGATGATCTCCTCGTAAAGATGGACCCTTTCCCGGTCCATTTTCACGATCACATCCCCCGCTTCAAGGCCTGCCGCTTCCGCCGGAGACCCCTCGTTGACGCTGACCAGTTCTGTCGTCGTATAGCCTGACAATCCCAGTACGATAATGGACAGCAGAAACGCCAGGATAAAGTTAAAACAGGGTCCGGCAAGCACGGTAAGGATCCGGCTCTTTACACTGGCCTGTACAAAGGAATGCTCGCTCGGCACATAGTCCTCGTCCGCGTAATCCTCCTCAAAAACGCAGGCTCCCCCAAGCGGGATCAGCTTCACGCAGTATTTCGTCGGAGAAAGCTCGCTGTTTTTTTTACTCCTTTGCTTTGGCGTAAAGGAAAACAGCGTCGGTCCGAAGCCGACCCAGAATTCCTTAACATTGATGCCGTTGGCCTTGGCTACCAGCAGATGCCCGAATTCATGGGCCACTACAATAACGCAGAAAATCAAAATCGCAAATATGATACTCATTCCCTTACCTCTTTATTTCCCCCATTTCTCATCCAGGTACCGGTTCGCCTCCTGCTCCGCCGAAAGAATCTCCTCAAAGGTCGGAGAGGCGGTTGCCTGATGTCTGTTCATACAATATTCGATCGAAGCCGGGATATCCATAAACCCGATCCTCTTTTCCAAAAACATCCGCACCGCCCGCTCATTGGCCGCGTTATAGATCGTGGGCATACTCCCCCCGGTCTTTGCCGCCGAAAGCGCCAGCGCAAAGCCCCGAAAGGTTTCGGGATCCGGCTCCTCAAAGGTCAGCTTTCGAATCTGTGTCAGTCTCAGCCGTTGTCCGAAAAGCTCTCTTCTGTCCGGATAAAACAGGGCATACTGGATCGGCAGTTTCATATCCGGCACTCCCATCTGAGCGATAACGGCGCCGTCCACAAATTCCACCGCGGAATGAACGATGCTCTGCGGATGGACGAGGACCTGGATCTTTTCAAGCGGTACATCAAACAGCCACCCGGCTTCCATCACCTCAAGGCCTTTATTGACCATTGTCGCCGAATCCACGGTGATCTTTTTCCCCATGGACCAGTTGGGGTGCTTTAAGGCATCCTCGACCGTCATTTTCTGAAGCTCTTCCTTCGACTTCCCCCGAAACGGTCCTCCCGAAGCGGTAAGCAGGATCGAAGCGATCCGCTCCTTCGGCTCCCCGTTTAAGGACTGGAAGATCGCGCTGTGCTCTGAATCCACAGGAAGGATCCGTACGCCCTTCTTCCTTGCAAGCGGCATAATGATATGGCCTGCGGTCACCAGCGTCTCCTTATTGGCAAGAGCGATGTCTTTTCCCGCTTCGATCGCCTTTATCGTAGGCTCGATCCCGATCATTCCGACAACTGCCGTCACTACGATATCCGCCCCGGAACCGCCAGCTGTTTCATTAAGTCCGTCCATCCCGCAGACCACGGAGATCCCCGTCCCGTTCAGGCGCTCGCAGAGCTCTTTCCACCTGGTTTCGTCATAGATAGCGACTGTCTTCGGATGAAACTCTCTCGCCTGGGCTTCCAGCAGATCGATGTTGGAGCCTGCCGCTAAGGCTGCTACCTTTAATTCCGGATGGTTTCGAACGATTGCAAGGGTCTGCGTTCCGATGGACCCCGTTGAGCCAAGAATGGCGATATTGTTGTTTTTCATTCTATCTGAGCCTCCCAAGGAGCTGGGCCAGGAAATAGATCATCGGCGCGGAAACGATCACGCTGTCCAGACGGTCGATGATGCCGCCGTGCCCCGGGATCAGTGTCCCGTAGTCCTTGATATTGTAATTTCGTTTAAACGCTGAAGCGGCCAGATCTCCGATCTGCGAAGCGACAGCCCCGACGATGCCGAGGATCGCAAACAGCCAGATCAGGTTTTCGTCGATATAGCCTTTATTTAACAAAAGAAAAGCAAACAGGCAGGAAACGATCGCAGAGCCCGCAACTCCTCCCACGGCTCCCTCGATGGTCTTCTTCGGACTCAGAACGGGAGCCAGCTTATGCTTCCCAAACAGCATCCCGACACAGTAGGCCGAGGTATCGCAGACCCAGGAGACGATAAAGATCAGCCAGACCAGGTATTCCCCATGATAAAGGACTCTGGTCATAAAGGTAAAATGAAGCATCACCGTAACGTAGACAAAGCCGAAGAAGGCCTTCATCACCGTTTTACCCTCGTATTTCGGAAAAAGAAAGACATAGGCTCCCATCATGCATAACAGAACAAACACGATCACAGCCATCAGGTCATTCATAGATACCACCGAATCCGAAACCCTGGGCATATCGCCAAAATCCGTCCGAACGAGATAGGAGATAAAGCCTGCCGCATAGTAGAGTACCGTTCCCAGAATTCCGATCAGTTCAAAGCAGTTTTTCTTCTTTTCCGTTCCAACCGAAACCGCGCTGTAAAATTCCGTCAGTCCTATGATCGAAGCAGCAAGCAGGATCAGATCCATGACGACACCGCCGCAGATATTCATTACCGTAACGATGATCACGAGAACGATTCCGCTCAAAAGCCTGGTACCAAACATTTATTCCTCCAGAACGCCTCCATACCTTCTCGACCGTTTTCCGTAAGCCTCGATCGCCTTTTTCAGCTCCTCTTTGTCGAAATCCGGCCAGTGTACCTCTGTAAAATAGAACTCCGCGTACGCTAACTGCCAGAGCAGAAAATTTGACAGCCTCTGCTCCCCGCTCGTCCGGATCAGAAGATCCGGCATCGGAAGTCCCGCCGTATCCAGATACCCCTCCAAAAGCTCCTTCGTGAGCTCTCCGGATACAAGACCCTCGTCCCTGTCCTTTAGGAACCGGTTGAAGGCCCGAAGCAGCTCATCCTGGCTTCCGTAATTTAAGGCCACCGTAAAATGCAGGCCTTCGCAGTCCCTGGTCTTTTCCGTAAGCTCAGCGATCGTATCTCTCAGGTCCGGTGCCAACCCCGTAACGTCCCCGATCACCCGAACGCTCATATTGTTCTTTTTCGCCCGCTTGATACAGGTTTTCAGGTAATTGCGAAGCAGGGTCATCAGCGCCCCGACCTCATCTTCGGGCCTTGACCAGTTTTCTGTCGAAAAGGCATAAACCGTCAGATAATTGATCCCGAGATTATAGGCCTCCTCGCAGATTACCTCGACATTCTTCGCCCCCTGCGTATGGCCGTAATTTCTCGGCATCCCCTTGCTTTTAGCCCATCTTCCGTTGCCGTCTAAAATGATCGCAACGTGGTTTGGTACGCCTGCTCCCATAATTCTAATTCTCCTTCACCGGATAGGGGAAACGAAAACGGATAACGGTAACAGAAGACAAGGGACAAGAATACCCCTCCTGTCCCTTGCTGGCCTGAAACAATCAGCTTTCCCCTTTATCCTGCAGTCTAAGCTATACGCTATACGGTCATAATATCCTTGGATTTTTCCTCGATCATATCATCTATGGTCTTGACATATTTATCCGTCAGCTTCTGTAGCTCCTCCTGGAGCTCCTCGATCTCATCCTTGGAAACATCGGACTTCTCGAGCTTTTTAAACGCGTCATTCCCATCTCTTCGGATATTCCGGATGGCGACCTTATCGGCCTCTCCCTTTTTCTTGATCTCCTTCACGAGATCCTTTCTTCTTTCCTCGGTCAGCTCCGGGAAAACAAGGCGGATCATTGTTCCGTCGTTGGTCGGATTAATCCCGAGATCGGAGGCCTGGATCGCCTTTTCCACCTCTTTGAGCATGGTCTTATCCCAGGGCTGGATCTGGATCAGTCTCGCCTCCGGGATCGAAAGATTTCCAACCTGAGCGATCGGAGTAGGAGTTCCGTAGTAGTCGACCTTGATATTGTCAAGCACGTGTGGATTGGCTCTTCCGGCGCGGATCGTATTGAACTCCCCGGTCAGATGCTCCACCGTCTTTTTCATCTTCTCTTCATATTCCTTAAGTCTTTCATTCATAGTGATAACCTCCCTTTCCCGGTCATACGGTGATCCGGGTCCCGCTCTGTTTTCCGTTGATCGCGTTTACGATGCTGTTTTCTTCATTCAGGCTGAAGACGAACATCGGCATCTTATTCTCCATCGCAAGGATCGAAGCGGTCAGATCCACGACCTGCAGTTTTTTATCGATGACCTCGGCAATGGATACCTCATCATATTTTCTGGCATCCGGGAAAGCCTTCGGATCCTTGTCATAGACCCCGTCGATCGCTTTGGCAAGCAGCACGCAGTCCGCTTCCACCTCGACGGCCCGAAGTAAAACCCCGGTATCTGTAGAGAAATACGGATGCCCCGTTCCTCCGGCAAAGAAAACGACCATTCCCTTGGAAAAGTATTTATTTGCCCTGTCCTTTGAAAACAGCTTCGTAAAGGAACCGATCTCAAAAGGTGTCAGGATATTGGTCATCATCCCCTGGCTGCGAAAGATCTCGGAAACATAGATACAATTCATGACCGTCGCTAACATCCCGATCTGATCCGCCTTGGTCCGGTCGATATTCTGGCTGGTCCGACCCCGCCAGAAGTTGCCGCCTCCGATCACGATACCGACCTCACAGCCGGTTTCCACTACCGTTTTGACCTGCCTTGCGACCCGAAGCACTACCTCCTCGTCAAAGCCGGTCCTTTTCTCTCCCGCTAACGCCTCGCCGCTCAGCTTTAAAAGCACACGCTTCATATATTATCCTCTGCTCTGATTATGATTCTCCTTCAAAGAAGCTCATCGGGTTCACCTCAGCGTAGCACTGCGAACAGAGTCCCTCGATCACGGCTCCGTTGTTAATCTGAAGGGTCTTGGATTTGATATTTCCCATAATGATCGCGGTGGAATCCAAGATCACCGGTCCTACGATATCAATATCTCCCTTGACCGCGCCTGCTATAACTCCGCTTGTTGCGTTAATATTTCCGCGGATCACCGAGCCCTGACCTACCTTCACGGAACCGGTAGCCCTTAAATCGCCGCTGATCCTCGCTCCATCGGCAAAGACCTCCGTGATATCGGAATTTCCCTCCAGAGAGCCTGTGACCTTCATCTTTCCGTCCAGCTTGATATTTCCCTTGACAGAGCCCAGAATCTCCAGATTTCCATCCGAAATGATATCTCCGGTCACGGACATTCCTTCTATAATCACGCCCGTTTCCTTGGTCGTCTTTGTCGCCGTCGTATTGATCGGGGCCGGACGATAGGATGGCTCCTTAAATACCGGCTCCACAGGCTTTCTCTCCGGCGCGGGGGCAACAGGCGCCGTCTGTACCGGAGCTGGGGTCGGCTGTACAGCAGGGGCCGGAGCTGGCTGTACGACAGGTGTCGGAGCCGGCTGCGCGACAGGAGCCGGCGCAGGTACAGGCTGTACAGGTGCAGGTTGTACCGGAGCTGCCATAACAGGCTCCGGGGCTATGATCTCAACCGGCGCTTGTTCCATCGCCGGAACGACCTCTTCTATATTCACAGGAGCAGGTGTCGGAATAACAGGCTCCGCGGGGATCACCGGCTCGGCATACGTGATCGTTGCCGCTGCTTCTACTGCAACGGGCTCAGGCTCCGCCGGAATGGAATTCACCATTTCGCTGATCGAATCCGCTGTCGGATACCCTACCGTCTTGCTTTCAAATAACGTCCCCTCCGCGATCGCGGAATCCCCGGAAAGATCCGACATTGAGGATAAACCGTCCGATTTCGGAAGCGACATATTATCGACCTGCTCAAGGAGCTTTGCGATATCGTCATCCGAAGCAACCGTACCGTTCTCCGCAAAAGCCGCGGTCAGATCCTGCATCGTTTCCGAGGGATTCTCCTTTGCGGAAGAATCCTCCGGCAAAAGCTCATTGACCGCCTGTGACAAATCCTCCTTAAAATCCTTAAAAAAACTCATTCCAAACCTCCATCCAGCCAAGACACTGTTCGTAATAAGGAACGTGCCTTACAGCATCTATTTAAAGTGAAACGTCGGTGTCGACGACGGAACCGATGTATCGATCGGCAGAATGACATAGCCTCTTTCGATCAGACCCTCGATGATCGCGGGAAGAGCCTCTACCGTGGTTTTCTTCTCGGTCAGATCGTGCAGCAGAATCATCACATCATTCTTGCCATTGCAGCCGTTTAAGGCATTCTCCGTCAGCTGCTTTGCCGAGCGGATATTCTTTACGGCATCCCCCACATAGGCGTTCCAGTCATAATAGGGGATCCCGTTTTGATTCAGGATATTGATAAAGACCGAGGTATCCAGCTTTGAGACCGAGTTATTGCTCCCGCCCGGAAAGCGGTAGATGACTGGCGTAACTCCGGTGATCTGAGCGATATACGCCTGGTTGGTCAGATAGTCGGCGACAAATGCCTGCTCGCTCTGATATACCTGCCGGTAAATATGGGTCGAGGAGTGCAGACCGATCGTATGTCCTTCGTTTACGATCCGCTGATACCTCAGGATATTTTCTTCTCCCTCCTTGTTATTCACAAAGAAGGTCGCCTTTACGCCATACAGGTTCAGGATATCTAAGATCTGATCGGTATTCGGGCTCGGACCGTCGTCAAAGGTCAGATACGCCCGCTTGATCACAGGGACCTCCAAAAGCTCCTGATCAAGGACCAGCGTCCCCGTCGTACCGGTAACGCTGATATCCGCCGCGGAGGCTTCGGTCAGGACCGTACTCTCCTTTGGCAGAGCGATACTCGCAAGGACCTCACTCTCATTCGATGAAACGGGCACGGTCATCAGCCGGCAGAGCATCGGAAAAAGAACCAGTATAATGCCGAGGATCCGCATTTTTTTCGCAGTGAATTTCTTCATAGGAACCATTTTATCATACTCTTTTGGGATACGGAATTACTTTTAAGAAAACTAAGTTACGAAACATCCTTCTTCTGCTTCTGCGGTTCTCTGCGCTCCTCTTTCTTCATCTGCTTCGGCTTCCTTGCCTCGAAAAGCTCAGGAGCCTCCCCTTCATTTTTCAAGAGGTCACGCATCGCAAATACAGCCAGTACAATAAAAGGAAGTCCGGAAAGTATCCCCGTAACCGAAGGACCTACGAATGGATTCCCGCCGTTTTTTGTAAAATAGATCCCGAGGGAGGCAAAGCCGTTCAGCGCTCCATGGGCGACAACGCAGGGAAATACGCTCCCCGTACGGACGAAAAGATAGGCAAACAGGATCCCGAAGACTTCGCAGAAAACGCACATGGCAAGGATCCCGGTCACCGGATAGCCTGCATAGTCCAGACCGTAGTTATGTCCCATCACGGTCAGCGGAAGATGCCAGAGGCCCCAGATCACCCCTGACAGGAGCACCGCCTTCTTTAAGCCGTAAAGCTCTCTGAGCTTGGGGAGCAAATACGCTCTCCAGCCCCATTCCTCCCCAAAGCAGGTAAAGATATTTAAGATCGGAGCCAGGAAAAAGCCTGCTGCCGCGCTGCTTATAACGCCCGCTCTGGCGGCAGCCTCCGACAGCGTACTGCCCTGACTTCTCAGAACACCGATATAATATTCCATCGAGGGAGAAAAATTCCCCGAAAAGATCAGAAAATAGAGAAGAACCCCGACGATCGTACCAAGCGGCGGCCCAAACCATGCCATTGCGTAGAATTTCCGTTTTCCCTTACGAAATCTCGGAGAAAAAAAAGTATTCTGAAAGCCCTCGTCCGTAAACATCCGGACGAAAAGCGCCACGATCCCGGGAATAAACATCACGGGAGCGATCCTTAAAGCCGCAATAGAACGAACCTCCCTCCACCGCGGGAAAAGAATCAGAAATCCATACATATAAGTCAACAGAAAGGTCAGCAGAAGATACCAGAAAATCCGCTTCTTAAGAACCCTTTTTTCCATCTTGATCGCCTCAGAAAATTGCCTTCCGAGGAAGAACGAAAGCCGCCAGGCGGCCTTCGTCCCCCAAAGGTAAAGCTTATGCGAATAAATCAATTGGCTGATAGTATCCTACAGACTGATTATACTGGGAATCGTCCGTCCTTGGAGTCTCCGTATTATCCGCCTGAGATACGGGAGCAAAATCCTCCGCGGGCTTTAGGACTCTCGAAGCGTTCATTCTGCTCATCTGCATCTGCATTTCCAGGATACCGTTAAAATCAGCCGTTTCTCCACGCTTTAAAGGATTCACGTTCTGCTTTTGCTCATCCGTAAGTGCAGAAAAGTCGGTCTTTGAAGTGAGGAGATCATCGCCTATACCCTGAACCTTGTTCAAGCTTGCGCGGCTCAGGGAATTGGTATTGTAGACGTAGGGCTGGAAATAGCTCGTACCAACAGAGCCTACCTGCATAGCAATCTCCTTTCCGCGACAATGCTCGCATATACACTGCCGCATAGAATTTACAACACATTATTTTACTCCAAAAGAACCTCTTCGTCAAATATCCGATCGGTCCCGAAAAAACCGCCAAAACTCAGCCAAGTCTCTGGGAAAGGGCCGATTTATCGGAACAAAACTTAAGAGCCGTCTCCTTTGTGATCCGCTTCATCAGAACCATTTCAAACAGAAAATCGTCCATCGTGATCATCCCGAGCCTTCGATCCGTCTGCATGATCGCCGAAATCTGCATATAGCGTGATTCCCTGATCAGATTGCGGATCGCCTGGTCCATGATCAGGCATTCATAGGCCGCTCCTCTGCCGCCGTCCTGTGTCGGAATAAGGGTCTGTGACAGTATTCCGAGGAGAAGCTCCGAGAGACGCTCTCTGATCATCGGCTGGACCTCGGGCGCAAAGAGATCGATCATTCGCTTCAGGGTCGGTACCGTAGCAGGAGTATCCATAGAAAAGATCACAAGGGCCCCCGCCTGAGCCGCGTCCATGACAGCAAGCAGCAGTTCCGGCTCGGAAAGCTCTCCCAGAACGATGACATCCGCGTCCGCCTTGAGCGCTCTTTTTAACTCTTTTTTCAGTTCCTCACTGTCCCTTTTTCCGGGGCGGCTGTTAAGTAAAGACCGCCCGTTTATTAACCGGTACTCCGTATACTCCGTCAGAGAGATGATATGCCTTGTCTCGTTATTGTTAAGCTCCGAAAGAAGCGCAGCCGTCGTAGTAGTGCGCCCGCTCCCTGCTCTTCCGCTTACGATAAAAAGCCCTGCGGTCTCCCTTAACAGCTTTTTTACGGCGCCGGGCACCCGCAGATCCTCGGGCGAAGGCACCTCCTTAAAAAAAGTCCGAAGTGAGATCGCTGTCCCCGCATCCGTCCGATAGGCGCTGACCCGAAGTCTCCCTGAATTTTCAAACTCCGTTACGACAGAAAGCTCTCCCTCCTCTTCGTATTGCTTTCTCTGTTCCTCAGAAAAAACATTCTGTAAAAGCTCTTCTGTCTCCTTCGCGGAAATCCTCTCCTCTCCCAAAGCCCGAAGCTCCCCGCTTTCTCTGAGCATGACCGGACAGCCCGGGGAAAGATGAAGATCGGAAACCTGCTCCGAAAGGTCCGTCAATAGATCTTTGATATTGTTCACCGTTTTCTCTTGCCTCCAAACGCTAGTATCATACATTTTTTTACTTGAAATAACAACCGCAATCAAGTATATTTATCGTTGTTGCGAAAAGGTGGGAAAACTGCCTTTTTCCGGCAAAAAACCGCAAGCCTGTCATTTGGACAGAGACAAAGGAGCATTATGATCAGTGCAAACAATGTAACCTACAGGGTAGGAAAGAAAGCCCTCTTTGAAGATGTCAATATCAAGTTTACGGAGGGGAACTGCTACGGTCTGATCGGTGCCAACGGCGCCGGAAAATCGACCTTTTTAAAGGTCCTTTCCGGAGAGCTGGATACCACAAACGGCGACATTGCCGTGACCCCGGGGCAGCGGATCTCCGTACTCGAGCAGGACCATTTCAAATATGACGACTATACCGTGATGGATACCGTCATTCTCGGAAACGAGCGGCTGTATCAGATCATGAAGGAAAAGGACGCGATCTATGCGAAACCGGACTTCTCCGATGAGGACGGCATCCGTGCCAGTGAGCTGGAGGCGGAGTTTGCGGAGCTTGACGGCTGGGAGGCCGACAGCAACGCGGCGATGCTCTTAAACGGCCTCGGGATCGAAACCGAGCTGCATGGGGAAATGATGCGGGATCTCACCGGCTCGCAGAAGGTCAAGGTCCTTTTGGCCAAGGCACTGTTTGGAAATCCCGATATTTTACTTTTGGACGAGCCGACAAACCACCTCGATCTGGAAGCCATCGCCTGGCTTGAGGAATTTCTGATCAACTTTGAAAATACCGTCATCGTCGTAAGCCATGACCGTTACTTTTTGAATAAGGTCTGTACCCATACCGCGGACATCGACTACGGCAAGATCACGCTCTTTGCCGGGAACTATGATTTCTGGTTTGAGTCCAGTACCCTTTTAGTCCGGCAGATGAAGGAGGCCAATAAGAAGAAGGAGGAAAAGATCAAGGAGCTGCAGGAATTCATCTCCCGCTTCTCCGCGAATGCCTCTAAATCCAAGCAGGCGACCTCCCGTAAGCGGGCGCTTGAGAAAATCGAGTTAGAGGAGATCAAACCCTCCAGCAGAAAATACCCCTATGTGGATTTCAGACCCGACCGGGAGATCGGAAACGAGGTTCTGATGGTGGAAAATCTGTCCAAAACCATCGACGGTGTCAAGGTGCTTGACAATATCTCCTTCATCCTCGGCCATGACGACAAGGTAGCCTTTGTCGGCGGCCAGGAGCTTGCCAAGACGACTCTCTTTAAGATCCTGACCTATGAGCTGGAGCCGGACGAGGGCAGCTTCAAATGGGGCGTTACGACTTCGCAGGCCTATTTCCCGAAGGATGCCTCAAAGGAATTCGACAGCGATCTGACCATTTCCGACTGGCTGATGGGCTATTCGCCGGTCAAGGACGTAACCTACGTCCGGGGGTTCTTAGGACGGATGCTCTTTCCCGGCGAGGATGGGGTGAAGAAGTTACGGGTCCTTTCCGGAGGAGAACGGGTCCGCTGCCTCCTTTCCAAGATGATGATTTCCGGCGCGAATATCCTGATCTTAGATGAGCCGACCAACCATCTCGATATGGAAAGCATCACAGCGCTCAACAACGGCCTGATCAAATTCCCGGGAGTCATTCTGTTCTCTTCCAGAGACCACCAGTTCGTAGAAACGACAGCCAACCGGATCATGGAGTTACTTCCGGACGGATCCCTGATCGACAAGAAAACGACCTATGACGAATATCTGGAAAACGATGCCTCCGCGAGAAAGCGTTTCGTCTATACGGCGGAGACCGAGGAGGACGAGAATTAAGCATGGCAGATTCCAAAAAGCTCCTGTTTACCGACTTAGACGCTACTCTTCTGTCTTCGGATAAAACCGTAAGTAATGGAAATCTGTCCGCCATCGGAGAAATGATAAAAAGGGGCCATAAGTTCGTCCTTGCAAGCGGCAGACCTCTGTTAAGCGTTTTAAAGATCGCGGAACAGTACGGCTGGGACGGACCCGGTTACTATATTTCAAGCTATAACGGAGGTCTGGTCTATGACTGCGGCGCGAAAAAGGATATCCTTATCCACAGCATCGCCCTTTCCGATGTACGTTTTCTTCTGACCGAGGCGCACAAGGCCGGTCTGCACGCGCATACCTACGACAGAGAGCACGTCGTCTCTCTCTACGATACGCCGGAGTTAAACCGCTATATAAAAGGGATTCGGATGCCAAAGCTCGTTGTTGACGATCTGGAAGGGCATTTTGCGGCCGATCCTCCGATCAAGGCGATCGTCATCTCCTATGAGGGCAGAGAACGGCTTTCCGCCTTTCAAAAAAGCGTCCGCGACTATACCGACGGACGCCTTTCCTATACCTTTTCCAATCCGAATTTTCTCGAATACGCGCATATCCTTTCCTCCAAGGGAGCAAGTCTCAGCTTTTTAGCTGAGTTTCTCGGGATCGCCATGGAGAATACCATCGCCTGCGGAGACGAGGAAAATGACCTTTCTATGATCGAAGCGGCAGGGACCGGTGTCGTTATGCAAAACGGCACGGATGCCGTAAAAAGCCATGCCGACTATATTACTACAGCCGACAACGACCATGACGGGATCGCAGAGGTGATTTACCACTTCATCCTCTGAACCTTTCAGCCCTCGACGATCAGATACCTTCCGTCCGAAAGCGGAAAGACCTCCGCGATCTCCGAAAGATCCTCGTTCTCATAGATATCCATTCCGAGCTTTTCCAGATAATCCCAGACCTCTTCCTTCGTATCCACGACCACGGCCATGCAGTCCGACAAAAATTCCTCCGCCTCCTGTGGCGTTTCCGCTACGGTTTCATCGAACAGCTGACTCTGGTTCTTTAAAAAGACATTCAATACCTCTTCATCGTACTCGTTCATCGAAAGACCTCCGAACACTGATATTTTCAAAAATCACCTTACATCTCCGGCACAAACAGCCTGAGTACCTGATATTCCTTCTTCTTCCCCGCTTCCTTGATCGCTTCCTCGCAGAAATACTCCTGACAGCTGACGGCTTCCTTCCCTCTCTTGTCCCTTCGCTTATAGGTTCCGTCGTTCTGCATGACCTGCGCCTTGACATTGTCACGAAGCATCACGTCAAGGATATGAACCACCCTGCCCTTTAATTCTTCGTTGTCGATCGGGAAAAGCAGCTCAACCCTGCGCTCTAAATTCCTTGGCATCCAGTCTGCGGAGCTGCAGTAGACCTCAAAATTCCCGTCATTTTCAAAATAGTAGATCCTGCTGTGCTCAAGGAAGTTTCCGACGATAGAGCGTACTATGATATTTTCGCTGACCCCTGGAATCCCGACCTTCAGACAGCAGATCCCGCGAACGATCAGATCGATCCTCACCCCTGCCGTACTGGCCTCATATAGAGCCTTTATGATATCCCGGTCCACCAGGGAATTGAATTTCGCGACGATTCTGGCCTCTCGGCCCTGCTTCGCGTTATCCCGCTCTCTGTTGATCAGATAGATAAAGCGGTCCTTTAGCCAGATCGGCGCCATGGCAAGTCTGTGCCAGGAAAGGGGCTCCGAATAGCCGGACAGCATATTAAAGACTGCTGTCGCGTCCTCTCCGATGGTATCCGCACAGGTCAACAGCCCCAGATCCGTATAGAGCTTTGCCGTCTGATCGTTGTAATTTCCCGTTCCGAGATGAACGTACCTTCGGATCCCCTCCTCTTCTCTTCGCACGACTAACGTAATCTTACAGTGCGTTTTCAGTCCGACGATACCGTAGATCACGTGACATCCTGCTTTTTCCAGCATCTTCGCCCAGACGATATTGTTTTCCTCATCAAAACGCGCCTTTAGTTCTACTAAGACCGTAACCTGCTTCCCGTTCTCCGCTGCTCTCGCAAGCGCCGTGATGATCGGGGAGTTTCCGCTGACCCGGTAGAGCGTCTGTTTTATGGCAAGCACATCCTTATCTACCGCCGCCTGCTTGATGAAGTCCACCACCGGCTGGAAGGTCTGGTAGGGATGGTGCAGTAAAATATCGCCCTTTCGGATCTCCGCGAACAGATCGTGCTCCTCGGTCAGACGCTCAATGATCTGCGGCTTGAAGGGCTCAGCCTTCAGGCGGTCATACCCGGAAAGCCCGTAGACCTTCATTAAGAAGGTAAGATCCAAAGGCCCCTGGATCCGGTAAACCTCATCATCCCTGCAGTTTAACTCCCGGTAAAGGATCTTTAACATCCGTTTGTCGATATCATCCGCAACCTCTAACCGTATGACCTCACCGAACTGCCGCTTTTTGATCTGGCGTTCGATCTCCTCTAAAAGATCCTCTACCTCATCCTCGTCGATGGTCAGGTCCGCGTTTCGCATGATCCGAAACGGAGTAGCGCAGACCACATTATAGTTCAAGAAGAGCTTTCCGATATTCCGCTCGATGATCTCCTCAAGGAGAATAATGCTGATCCCTCTCTCCCCCTTTTCGACCGGCAGCAGAATGATCCTCGGAAGAACACTTGGCACCTGGACCGTAGCGAAATCATAGACCTCTTTTCCGTTCTTCTTTTTCTTTTCCGTCGTCTGAACAAGGCCTCTCGAGCCCTCCTTCTTAGTCAGGAGCGCTCCGATATTCAGCATCTTGTTTCGAATCAGAGGAAAGGGTCTGGAGGAATCCACCGCCATGGGGGTCAGGACCGGATAGACCTCCGACATAAAATACTCATCCACATATTTTTTCTGCTTCTCCGTAAGGTCCTCATGACGGACGATCAGTCGGATATTTTCCTCTCGAAGCTTTGGCTGCAGCGCCTTGTTAAAGGTCGAATACTGCATATCCACTAACTCGTGGATCGAGATATTCAGGCCCTCAAGCTGCATCTGGGGCGTCATTCCCGCGATATCCGGCTTATTGTAGCCCGCATTTACCATATCCCGAAGCGAAGCCACCCGGATCATAAAGAACTCATCCAGGTTGGAGGCGGTAATGCTCAAAAACTTCAGCCGCTCAAACAGCTTATTGTTTTTGTCTCTCGCTTCCCCCAAAATCCGCTCGTTGAATAAAAGCCAGGAGAGTTCTCTGTTATAGTAATATCTCGGATTATTCAGTTCATAGGTTTTATTTACTTTGTGTTCTGCCATTTGTCCCTTCCTGCCGTTTCCTAAAACGCTGATATTCTCTTGTTGTATTTTAATACGACCTCGATACTGAATACCTCGGTAAAGAAGTCGGATTTCCGTTTAAAGAACCTCTTTTCCAGACTGATATCCTCGTCCGCGTCCACCGTGATGATAAGCTGCCTGCCCTTGAGCACGACCTTGATATGGTCCACCTTGGTCCGATAGCTCCTACAGATCCCGTCCGCCAGCCGAAAGATCGCCGACAGCTTGACGATCGTCAGGTAACTTTCCTTCTCGATCAGAAGCTCCTTGGCCATTTCATCGTAGTAATCGAACGGGAGCTTATTGTAGCGGACGATACAGGCGATCATCTGCCGTTCCAGATGGGATAATCCCAGGATCTCGGAATCCATGATGATCCCGTAGCCGGCCTCCGCCGCGCCTTCGAGGCTGACGTATTTCCCGCAGTCATTTAAGATCGAAGCGATCCTCAAAAGCAGCAGCTCCCTCTTTCCCATGCCGTGGAGCTTTTTCGTACCCTTAAACAGCTCCTGGGCGATCTCCTCCACCAATTCGTTTCGCCTGATGTTGGCGTTGTAGCGCACTGCCATATGCTTTGCGCATTCCACCGCGTCATTCTCAAAATCGTGGGACGAATGAATGAATTTATGGAACTGGCCGTACTCATAGGCGATCCCGTCCGCAAGGCTAACGCCGGGTGCCCAGAGGTATTTCGCGCCGGTCATTTCAAAGACCCGTCCGACTAAGACCAGGGAGGGCGACAACAGGGAAGCACTCTCCTCGGTAAAGCCGATGACCCTAGTGATCTCCTCATCCGAACTGGAGCTTGCGATCTCCCGGAATTTTACCAGCTCCTCCCTCGTAATGAGGCGGTTTCGGTTCAGGTGATGCAGGACATAGGAAATATAATCATCCACGATCACAATGCTTTCGACCTTCTTCAGCCCTCCGTCCAGATAGAGGCGCTTGAAGGAGTCCAGCTGATTGTCGATGAACTCGGACAAAAGCTCCTCATAGAAGATGGACCTCGTGGCAAAATCGCTCATGCTGTCCCGCATCCGAAGGATCCCAAGGCGGATGTTCTGCGTCGTTACAAGAGCATTGTTCTCAAAGAGCGACAGCTGGATACTGCCTCCGCCGACATCCAAGACCAGCGAAACCTTGTTCATGATCTCATCAAAGACCTCGGAGTTGGAGGCGACCGCCTTGTAGTGCAGGAAGCGCTGCTCCGAATTGCTGATGACACCGACGTTCAGTCCCGTCCTCAGCTTGATCTGCTCGATGATGATCTGAGTATTCTCGGTCTCCCGGATGGCGGAGGTCCCGTAAGCCTTATAATCCTCCACTCCGTAGCCGTCCATGATCTCCTTAAAGCGCGCTAACGTCTCGCAGAGCTCATCGACCCTCTGCTGACTGATCTTCCCGGTCTTGTAGGTATCGGTCCCCAGCTCGATCCTCCGCCTGATATAATCGATTTCCTTCATTCCTCCCCGCTGTCTGAACTCCACGATCTTCATACCGACCTCGTAGGAGCCGACATCGATTGCAGCAAATACCTTTCCCATAATACCCTCTCTGTATTTATACCGGTTAACGATTATCGTTGCCGATCAACCAGACTCGCAAACGCAATTTCAGTACGTTTGCTTTATCAAAAACGGCAATTAATTGCGTTCGCGAGTATAATGATCTCTCTTTATCCCTGTACCCGTCCGGTACCCCGCAGGTAGTCGATAAACGCCTGCGCTGTCCTCCCGGAGAGCCCGCCGTGTGTCAGTTCAAACCGATTCGCCTCAAGGAAAAGCTCTGTCTCGGGAAGCCCGATCTTATACCGCTCTGCCAGAGCCCTTACGATCTGTTGAAATTCCTTTTGATTCGGGGAGCCAAAGTAAATCGTGATCCCAAAGCGGTAGGCAAGGGACAGCTTTTCCTGGACCGTATCGTTCTTATGCAGATCATTTTCTCCCTCTTCTCTGTCGGTAAAGCTCTCCCGGATCAGGTGCCTTCGGTTGCTGGTCGCGCAGATCAAAACGTTGTCCGGCTTCTTTGCGAGTCCGCCCTCGATCACTGCCTTCAGATATTTGTAATCTGTTTCGGAATCCTCAAAAGAAAGATCGTCCATAAAAATGATAAAACGGTAATTCCTGCCCCGGACAAGCTCCAAAAGCCCCGGTAGCGCAAAGAGCTCGTGCTTATACAGCTCGATCATCCTTAGCCCCTGATCCCCGTATTTGGTCAGAAGCGCTTTGATGCTGCTCGATTTTCCGGTACCGGCCGGCCCGAACAGCAGACAGTTATTCGCAGCCCTCCTGTTTACAAAGGCTTCCGTATTCTGACACAGCTTTTCCTTCTGCTTCTCATAGCCCACAAGATCGGAAAAACGGACCTCATCCGTCTCGGGAATCGGCACAAGCTTTGTTTTACCCCTCTTTGAGACTCTTACGCGAAATGCCTGGTACAGGCCAAACTGCCCGACCCCATAGCTTGTATAATGAGAGAAAAGAGCCTTTGCAAACTGCTCGCCGGTACTGTCCTTTCCTGCTTTTTTCAGGTTTTTAGCCAGCTTTTGTACCGGATTTGTAGTTTTACCCGCCTTGCGGTTTACATAATCTGTTACCATAACAGCCATCGGCTCATGCGCGCAAAGCACCGAAAGCTCCGCAAAAAACAGGGAAGCGATATACGAAAGATCGCTCAGGGCGCATTTCTGAAGCGATTCGGACACTTCTCCCCGCTCACAGGCAAGAGACCAGGCGTTTTCATCTATTGCCAGAAGATACGAAAGATATCCCTGCCAGAGATTTCCGGACAGCCCAAGCTCCTCTCCCTTTTCAAGGAGCTTTGTAAAAACCTCCTCGCAAAGCCTTTTTCTTTTCTTCTTCTCTTTATTTAAAGACCCGCCTTGGAGCCGTTTGATCAGCGTAACAACCGGATCCTGTTCCAGTTTGTAATACAGAAGCATAAAATCCTCCTGGATGGTATTGAATTATGTTAAAATATTATGTATACTAATTTCAAAGTTACCGCTTTTCTTCAGAAACCGCTCATACTTTGAGAGCACCATAAAATACAGAGTAAGGAGGCTACCCTTGGCATCCAGTAAACGTAAACTGAAACCGGCCGTCACCATAGGTATCATCGTCGGCATCGTTGTCCTCATCATCATCGCAGGCGTTATAACGACCCTTTCTCACCGTATGCCGAAAAATCCTCCCGGAACCGTCGGCAATACCTCCGGCAATTTGAACAATAAGGGACTGTTTGTCGAAGACGGGGACGCGATCTATTTTATCAATCCCTACGACCATAACAGCATCTATAAAATGAATCTCGACGGAAGCAGGGCCGAGCTCTTTGTCAACGTCTCCGCCTCGTACTTAAACAGCGCGGGAGATTACCTCTATTTCAACCAGCAGGATGCCGGAGGCGGAACCGCCTTCGGTCTGGCGGGCTCTCTGCACGGCGTATACCGGAAAAAGAAAACCGGAAACAAGGAGATCAACGGCATCGACCGGGCTATCGTAGGCGCTATGGTTCTGATCGACAATACACTCTACTATCAGTACGGCGACGATAACGGCACAACCTTCCACTGCGCGGATATCGACAGCAAGAACCGTAGAGAGATCAACCGTGATTTTATTGATCCCTCCTGTGTCATAAACGGAACCATTTACTATCCCGATTACAACAATCTGCACTATCTGTCCGTCTTAAATACTGTATCCGGATACCCGCAGGTCTATATCAGAGAGCGGGTCCACCTCCCAACCTATCAGGACAATTATATCTATTACCTGAGCATCGACGATGATTACAAGCTCTACCGGTATTCTATCCCCGCTAACACGATCGAACGGATCACAGAGGACCGGGTCGATACCTTCAACATCATCGGCGACCATATCTATTATCAGAAGAACAGTACCTCCGAGCCCGCGCTCTACCGGATCCGGACGGACGGCACGAATAAGGAAATGGTGGCCGCCGGCAACTATACCAATATCAATACGACCTCGTATTATACCTATTTTCAGGACTTTCTCGATGAGGGAAGCCTCTACCGGGTCGCAAACGGGGAAGGCTCCATGGCGGAGAAATTTATTCCGTAATCTTAGGGAGCCGCTGAATAAAGCGTTTTCCACGCAAAATTCGCAGGCACGCACGTAGTGCTCTTTCTTTGCGAAATTTCCCGTTAAATAATATACTTTTCCGTAAGCTCCGAAAGCAGGTTATTGATCGTCTTATTTAAGATCGGATGACGTAAGCATGGGGCAATCTCCGAAAGCGGCGCGAGAACAAAATCACGGTTCTGCATATCCGCATGCGGGATCGTCAGCTGCTCGGTATCTAACACCAGATCGTCATACATCAGGATATCAAGATCTAAAGTCCTTGGCCCCCAATGGGTCGTCCTTACCCTGTCCTCCTCATCCTCGATCTCCTGTAAGATCATCAGAAGCTCCTCAGGCGTAAGCAGCGTCCTGAGCTTTGCCGCAGCATTGATAAAGGTGTCCTGATCGACCCCGCCGTAGGGCTTGGATTCCACATATTCCGAAACCTGAACAACGTTCAGATCCTCTTTTTTCTCAAGCGCCTCCATCGCGGCGTCGATATGCGCCTCCCGATCCCCGACGTTCGAGCCCATAGCGATATAGACGGTATGCCAGGAGCGGCTGATCGACACGGATACCGATTCTAACGGCAGACCGATAGGGGCCCAGGGCTTCTTTACCTCAATATCTACTCTCTTTACTCTGGCAAAGGTCAGGAGGATATCTCTGGCAAGCCGCTCCGCCGCTGCTTCGATCAGGTGATAGGTGTTCTGCTTCATATGGTCATAGATCAGATGGCTGACCTTGCCGTAATGCACACTTTCGGAAAGGTCGTCGTCGATCCCCGCGAATTTCAGATCCAGATAGAGTTTCGCAGTCACTAAGAACTTCTGCCCTAACTTCTTTTCTTCCTCAAAAACTCCGTGATTTCCGAACACCTCAAGATTTTTAATCGTAATACAGTCCATATCCCAAGCTCCTTTACACCCTGTAGTCCGAAAGGGCCTCCATCATAGACAGCGCCCTTCTGTTTCCCTTGACGTTATGCACCCGAAGAAAATTTACTCCCGAATTAAGACCTGAGAGGCTTAAAGCGATCGTTGCCTCCTCCCGTTCCTCTACCGGAAGTTCCAGAGCCTTCCCGATCACCGATTTTCTGGAAACGCCTAAAAGAATCGGGAAGGAAAGCTCCTTAAGGCGACTCAGATTCGCTAACAGGATCATATTCTGGTCATAGGTTTTATGAAAGCCGATCCCCGGATCCAGAATAATATTGTCCCGTTTAATACCCACTTTGACCGCATCGGACGCGATCTCAGCCATTTCCTCTAAGACCTCCGAAAGATAGCGCTCTGGCTCCGTCTCTTCGCTCTGTTCTCCCCGGTCATGCATCAGGCAGCAGGGCAGAGAGGCCTTTGCAAGAACCCTTCCCATCCCGGGATCAAAGCGCAGACCGCTCACATCATTGATCAGATCCGCGCCCTCTTCGATCGCTTTTTTTGCAACCTCCGCCTTCCTCGTATCTACGGAAACCGGAACGTCAAACTCGCTTTTGATCAGAGAGACCGCAGGAAGCACCCTTTCAAGCTCCTCTGAGAAAGGTACGAAAAGAGCCCCGGGTCTTGTCGACTCCCCACCGATATCAATGATATCAGCGCCCTCACGGATCATTTCACTCACGCGCGAAAGGATCCTCTCCTTACTGTCATACCTTCCGCCATCCGAAAAGGAATCCGGAGTCACATTCAATATTCCCATCAGGTAAGCCTTACCCGTTTCTTTGAAGTCCCGCTTTCCGATCTGCAAAGTGTCCTATTGATCTCCCATATGTTTTAAACACTCTTTTACTTCCCTGAGATAGGAAAAGGATCCGAAGGAGACGATACACATCTGTATTCCGTGACTGCTCATTTCCTTTCCTGCTTTCAACGCGCAAAAAACAGCCTCCCGAACGCTCGTACAGCTCATATCCTTCTTTGGAGCAAAACCGGCAAGCGTTTCTTTCAGGGTTTCCTTTCTAAGCGCCCTTCTATTTCCCTCAGTCTCTACGAGAAAGAAGCGATCCGCGACCGGCGCCGAGAGCTCACAGACCCTTCTGTAGTCCTTATCGCGAAGCATTCCCATAATAAAGAGGAAGCGGTATCCGGGCAGCTCTTTTTTCAGAGACGCCATAAGAGTCTCCACCGCCTCGGGATTATGGGCTCCGTCCAGAAGAAAGAGCGGCTCCTCCCTTACGATCTCCATTCGAAACGGAAGAAACGCTTTTTTCAAACCGTTTCGGATACTATCTTCGGAAAGAACAAAGCCCTCCTCCTTTAACGCGTCACAGACCTCGACGGCAAGCGCGGCGTTTTCAATCTGATGGTTTCCCGCAAGATGTATCCTCAGCCCTTCATAGCTCTTATAGGAAAAAACCTGTTCCCGAAGTCCACAGCAGATATCCCGAATCTCTAAAGGATCTACAATTTGAAGCTCCGCTCCCCTTTCCTCTGCCGCTTTTTTTATGACATCCGCTGTAATTTCATTTCCGCAGCTCACAACGGCCTTCGATCCGGGCTTTATGATACCGGCTTTGGTTTTCGCGATCTCATAAATATCCTTCCCGATCAGGCCGATATGATCCTCCGAGATCGAAGTCAGCACAGAAACAAGCGGCTTTTCGATGACATTTGTCGCGTCCTCTGCTCCTCCGCATCCGGTTTCAAGGAGCACAGGAAGACACCCGTTTTTCTTAAAGTATAAAAAGGCGATTGCCGTCTCAATCTCAAAGAGAGTAGGCTCCTCCTCTCCTCTTTCCTTAAGGCGTTCGCAGGCAGCCTGGACATCCTCCCTAAGGCTCTCAAACTCCTCCCCGGAAACAGCGTTTCCACAGATCCTGTACTGCTCCAGCCGGTTTTCGACTGCCGGAGAATAATACCCACCGACCTTATAACCCGCTTCCGTAAGGATCGAGGAAAGGAACGCGGTAACGGAGCCCTTGCCGTTGGTTCCCGCGATATGGATAAAGGAAAGTCCCTTTTCTGGGCCGGAAAGCTCCTCAAGCAGCGCATACATCCTTGCAAGGCCAAGGATCATTCCCTTCTTTTCCGCCTGCTCTAAAAAATCCGAAGCCCCTTTGCTCTCCATCCTCTTACTCCCTGCCCCAAGGCACTGTTTGAATCTATAATAAATCCTTTTTACAGCCTTTACAAGAAAAAAGTTCGATCGGAAAACTTCCATACGCGGGCCTGCGCATAAAAAAGAGATATGCCAAAATGTCTGGCATACCTCCTGTAAGCGGTTCTTCTACTGCCCTATATGTCCGTTTCGGACAATACCGACAGCAGCTTTTTTGTCACTTCGTCGTAAATATATCTCTGATGCGCTGAAAGTCTGGGTCCGGTCTGATACTCGGGGCTGTCATACAGTCTGTCTGAAGCCTTACGTTCCTTGTTGTCCGGCAGCTTTCCCCGAAGCAGATAATCGATCGATACCCCGCTGAAGTCGGAAAACTTCATCAGATAAGGAACGGAAGGCTGGGATACGCCACTCTCCAGCTTGCTGATATACTTCTCGGTGACACCCATTTTCTGCGCCAGCTCCTCCTGCTTGAAGCGCATACGCTTCCGTTGTTCCTTTAACCGCGACCCGATCCCCTTTTTATCAACCTCATACTCGAGCTGCATTCATCGGTCTCCTTGAACACTTTTTCAATATATCTGTAATTACCCGGTTACTCCGGAAGTATCGGAAACGTGTTTATTCGTTTACGATAGCAAATATCCCGGCCCAGTGCGTCCGGAAAAGCCTTCCTGAGCTGAAGGTATCCACAGGAAATGAATGATTGCCGGAAACAGGCAGACCGCCTGTAAGAACCGGCGGTAGACGAAGCATCCGGACGCAAAGGACACAGTATTCCCAAATGCCTATTAGTCTGCGTGATCATCCTTTTCTTCCAATCTTAGATCATCTCCTCTGCCGCGGGACGTCTCCCGAGGGGCTTTGTCAGAGAAAACAAACAAAAGAACAGGTTCCATTGCAGAATTTAATACGCAGGAATATAAAATATATATAATTATAGTAAGGCTCTGAAAAACTTTGAACTTACAATACGTACGACTTTGATTTCAATTCGCACTTGTAGTGATACTATATAAACATTTTTTCATTTTTACGGCTTGCTTATCATTTGCCTCTGGGTTATACTATTCCAAATGAAAGTGAGGTGATAAGCCACTATGCAGACAATTGATTGTATCAAAAGCAGACGAAGCATCCGGAAATTCACAGAAGAGCCCGTCGACAGAGCGATCCTTGAGAAGATCGTAGACGCGGCGTCCTTTGCTCCCTCCTGGAAGAATACGCAGATCGTCCGTTATATAGCGATCGAGGATAAAGCGTTAAAGGACAGGATCGCAAAGGAGTGTACGACCGGCTTTACCTATAACGCAAATGCTATGGAATCGGCTCCTGTACTGATCGCTGTTACTGTGATCAAGGGAAGGAGCGGTTATGAAAGAGACGGATCCTTTACGACAAACAGAAAGGATACCTGGCAGATGTTCGATGCGGGGATCGCTTCACAGACTTTCTGTCTTGCGGCGCATGAATATGGCCTTGGTACCGTGATCATGGGGATTTTCGACGATTCTCTTTCGGAGGTGCTTGAGATCCCGGAGGACAGAGAATTAGTCAACCTGATCTGTATCGGTCACCCGGCGGAGGCACCCGAAGCACCCAAGAGAAAAACCGTAGAGGACCTGCTTTCCTTTAAATGATTTATTTAAAAAAACGCTTTCGATTTTCGGAAGCGTTTCTTTTTTCGTACATTACTTTCAGGAAACGGCAAAAGTGTCAGACGGCAAAGCTATACTCGCGAACGCAATTAATTGCCGTTTCTGATAACGCAAACGTACTGAAATTGCGTTTGCGAGTCCGATTAATCGGCACCGAAAAGCGTTAACCAGTATAAATGAGAAATTTATGCCCTGAGACTTTTGTCGACCCAAATCTTACCATAAGGAGAAAACTATCATGCGGCATTTAATGAACCCCCTGGATTTCAGCGTCAAGGAGTTAGAGGATCTCTTTACCCTGACGGACGACATCATGGCCTCTCCGGAAAAATACAGACACCGCTGCGACGGAAAGATCCTTGCGACCTGCTTTTATGAGCCCAGCACCCGGACGAGACTGAGCTTTGAGTCCGCGATGTTGCGACTGGGCGGGCAGGTATTGGGCTTTGCTTCCGCCGACTCCTCCTCCGCTGCCAAGGGAGAGAGCGTCTCCGATACGATCCGGATCATTTCCTGCTACGCGGACATCTGCGCGATCCGCCATCCCAAGGAGGGAGCGGCTCTGGTCGCCGCCACAAAAGCGACGATCCCGGTGATCAACGCGGGCGACGGCGGGCATCAGCATCCCACGCAGACCCTGACGGACCTGATGACGATCCATGCCTTAAAGGGCAGCTTTGACAATATGACCGTCGGGCTCTGCGGCGATCTGAAATTCGGCCGTACCGTCCATTCGCTGATCAACGCCCTCAAGCGCTACAGCAATATCAACTTCATCTTCATCTCCCCGGAGGAACTTCGGATCCCGGGCTATATCAGAGAGGACGTTCTGGACCGGAACCATATCCCCTATCGGGAGGTAAGAAAGCTTGAGGACGTAATGCCTGAGCTGGATATCCTCTATATGACCAGGGTCCAGCGGGAGCGCTTCTTCAACGAGGAGGACTACGTTCGCTTAAAGGATTACTATATCCTGAATAAAGACAAGATGTCCCTTGCCAAAAAGGATATGATGGTCCTGCATCCCCTTCCCCGGGTCAACGAGATCTCCGTGGAGGTCGACGAGGATGACAGGGCCCGCTACTTCGATCAGGTTCGCTACGGTGTCTATGTCCGGATGGGACTGATCCTGACCTTGTTGGAGCTGATATAGATAGGCTGAAATTATTGTAAATAAATTATGTAAACTAGCAGGGCTGAATTATTCTGTGCCTGGTATTAATGTTATGTAAACAATCAAATCTTATATTAGTGAATTAATCTGGATTTCTGATTCAAAGGAGAATATTATGTTAAACGTTGGGAAAATCGAGGAAGGCTTTGTTCTGGATCATATTCAGGCGGGCCGGAGCCTTCAGCTGTACCATGATCTCGGACTGGATAAGTTGGAGGACATCACGGTCGCGATCATAAAGAACGCCCGCAGCAATAAAATGGGAAAAAAGGATATCCTGAAGGTGGAGTGTGATATCACGATGCTGAATCTGGATATTCTTGGCTTTATTGATCACAATATCACGGTCAATGTCATCAAGGACGGGGAGATCGTCGAGAAAAAGCCTCTGAGGCTGCCGGAACGGATCTCCGGCGTCATAAAATGCAAAAACCCCCGCTGTATCACCTCAATCGAGCAGGAGCTTCCACATATCTTTATTCTGACCGATCCCGAAAAGGAGATCTACCGCTGCAAATACTGTGAAGAGCAGTACAGCGGCAGAGGGTTGTAAAGAGACCTTTGTCGTTTCCTGAAAAAGCAGCCGTTCTCAGCCCCGGATCTGCCCGCTCCCGCGGACCTTGTATTTATAGCTGGTCAGCTCCTTCAGCCCCATAGGGCCTCTTGCGTGCAGCTTCTGGGTACTGATCCCGATCTCCGCTCCGAAGCCGAACTCAAAGCCATCGGTAAAGCGGGTAGACGCATTGACATAAACAGCCGCCGAATCCACTCCGTTTAAAAATCTCTCCGCGTTTTCCGTATCCTCTGTGAGGATTGCCTCGGAATGATGGGTGGAATAGCGGTTGATATGCCGGATTGCCTCATCGGTATCCTTTACCGCCTGAAGAGAGACGATGGCATCCAGATATTCCGTCTGAAAATCCTCCTCGGTCGCCTGCTTCAGCCCGCCGCAAACGTTCCCGACAATCTGAAATACCCGCTCTCCGGCCCGGATCTCTACGCTTTTTCCGGTCAGCCGCTCATAGAGCTTCGGAACAAATTCCGCAAGGATCGCCTCATGTACCAACAGCGACTCACAGGCATTGCACACCCCTAGTCTCTGTGTTTTCGCGTTTTCTATGATATCTAACGCCATGTCCTGATCGGCGCTTTCATCGACATAAATATGACAGTTCCCGGTCCCGGTCTCGATACAGGGGATCGTCGCGTTTTCCACGCAGGAGCGAATCAGGCCCGCGCCGCCCCTTGGGATCAGAACATCCACATACCGGTTCAGGCGCATAAACTCCGTAGCAACCTCTCGTGAGGTATCCTCGATCAGCTGGATCGCATCCGGACAAAGCCCCTCGTCCGAAAGCGCCTTTCGAAGAAGCCCCGCGATCGCCTTATTCGAAGAGATCGCATCACTTCCTCCCCTTAAGATCACAGCATTTCCACTCTTAAAGCAGAGCCCGAAGGCATCGGCCGTAACGTTAGGGCGGGATTCATAGATGATCCCGATGACCCCGATGGGAACTCTGACCTTTTCGATCAACAGACCGTTCGGCCGTTCAAAGCGTTCCAGCACCTCCCCGACGGGGTCTGATAACACCGTTATTTGATCCAGTCCCTCCGCCATCGCCTGAATTCGCGAAGGCGTCAGACGGAGTCGGTCGACCATGGCGGGAGAAACCCCGTTCTTTTCAGCGTTTTCTATGTCCTGCCGGTTTGCGGCAAGGATCTCCTCTTCCCTGTCATAAAGAGCAGCCGCGCAGGCGGCAAGTCCTTTATCCTTTTGTTTTGCGGAATACCCCGCAAGGAGAAGCGCCGCTTTCTTTGCGTTATTTCCGAGAATGTTCAGATCATGCATTTCTCTACCTCTTTCTTCTTCCCAACCCAACTGATCCTGTAAGCCGGGTTCTGTCGTGGACGATCATCTATCTACGGCTTCCGTTGCCGGAAGTCTCAAGCGATCTACCTGAAGGTCTGTCGCAGGGTCCCCTGCGGCAAGGCCGGGCAAGCCCTGACCTTCTGCTTGATCTTGCTTCGGATGGGGTTTACATCGCATGCCGCGTTATCGCCGCACCGGTAGTCTCTTACACTGCCATTCCACCCTTACTCATTGCTGAGCGGTATACTTTCTTTTGCACTTGCCTTGGAGTCGCCTCCACCGGACGTTATCCGGCATCCTGCCCTGTGAAGCCCGGACTTTCCTCACCCCTTGCCCCTTAAGGCTCGGGCCGCGATCGTCCGGATCAGTTGGATGGGAAATATCGTAAACGGATCAAATAGATCCGTTACCAATATATTATCAGACCGGGAACATCGAGCCCCCCACAAACTCCCGGATAATGGAGTTATAAGGCAGATTTTCGCTCGTCACCCCGATAAAGTAATCCAAAAACTTTAACAGCCGCTTGGCCTCCTGATACTCGCTGTCGTCCTTTCCGATGGAAAACAGTAAGGGCTCCGCAAACTGCTTCAAAACCGCCAGCTCATAGACCATAGCGGAATTGAACATCGCGTCCGCGGACTCCTGATAGGGGAAGATATATTCCTCCTCTCCTCTTCGAACCGAGCCCCACATGGCAAGCGTATTTCTCGCTGAGGTCCCTCTGGTCCTGTGATCCCGAACCATTCTGCGGATCAGTCTGCCATCCGTCGTCGCGATCCTGTTATGCTCATCGACGTTTAAGGTCGTAAGGGAGCTGATATAGATCTTGTACTTGCTCTCCTTAGGCAGCGCGTAGGACATATCCTCATTCAGCCCGTGGATCCCCTCGATGACGAGGATATCCTCGGCGCTAAGCCTCTTGTAGTCCCCCCTGTACTCACGGGAGCCGGTCTTAAAATTAAAGGCCGGAAGCTCGACCGTCTCTCCGGAAAGCAATGCCGTCATATCCCGGTTAAAGCCCTCGGTATCGATGGCCTCCAGACACTCGAAATTATAGTTTCCGTCCTCGTCTAAGGGCGTATCCTCCCGGTTTTTAAAATAGTTATCCAAAGCGATGGTATGCGGGATCAGTCCGTGGGCCCGAAGCTGTACGCTCAGTCTGTGGGAAAAGGTCGTTTTTCCGGAGGAAGAGGGTCCCGCGATCATCACAAACTTGACCCCGCCCCTTGAAACGATATCCTCCGCGATCCTAACAATACAGCCCTCCTGCATCGCCTCCTGTACCAGCACCAGATCGCTGAAGCCGCCGGAGCAGATCCGGTCGTTGAGATCCCCGACCGTCGCGATACCCAGACGCTTTCCCCAGTCCGTAGTCTCCCGCATAGTCTGATACAGCTTCTTTGGAACAGAAAGCTCCGGGACCACTCCCGGCTGCTTTCTCGTCGGAAGCTGAAGCACAAAGCCGTCGTCATAGAGGTGCAGCGCGTACGCGGTCAGATAGCCCGTGCTCGGCAGCATATAGCCGTAATAATAATCATGATAATCCTCAAGGCTGTAGATATTGATCCGGGAAGCCCTGCGGTATTTCAGCAGCTTCTCCTTATCTGCCATATTGTGCTGGCGGAAGATCTCCACGGCATCGTTGATATGATAGGACAGCTTGCTGATCGGGATATCCTCCTTCACCAGCTCATCCATCCTGGTCCTGACCTTTTCAAGCAGCTCCTCGTTCAGCTCAAAATTTCCCTCCGCATTGCAGAAGTACCCCTTGCTGATGGAAAACTGGATCACAAAATCCTTTAGGTTCTCCTCGCCTACCACATCGGTAAAAGCCTTCACCAAAAGCAGGCAGGCGCTTCTCTTATAGGTCTGATAACCGCTCTGGTCCTTCAATGTCACAAAGGACACGGTACAGCTTCTCGGGACCTTCTTGTGCAGCTCGTAGAGCTTGCCATCCGCCTGCGCAAGGACGATCGTATCGGAATAATTCTTCTGATACTCGTCGGCAAGCATCTGAAACGTCGTTCTCCTGGGATACTCCTTCTCTTCGTTGTTTACAACGATCAACAGCTTCTTTTCCTCCATAACCCCCTCCTTTTTATCCGATCCAGAACGGCTCCGCTAAGGGATGCGTTAGGATCGTCAGATCTTTACAGTTTTCCGATATATAATCCTTCATATAATCAATAAACAGCTTTTCAATTCCATAATGCCCCGCGTCGATGATCACAAGTCCCTCCGCGACGGCATCGATCCCCTCATGATGCTCGATATCCCCGGTGACAAGAACCTCCGCCCCGGCTTTTAACGCTTTACGGATCTCGCTCTTTCCGGAGCCGGGACAGATCGCGGCAATCTCCACATTGCTCTCCGGATCCCCGTAGACCCTGGCATGCTCCAAATTAAAACGATTTTTTACATAGGAACAGAGCTCCGCTACCGAAAAGACCCTGGGAAGCCTCCCGACCCTGCCGATCCCCTCTTTACTGCCCTCTTCCTCAAAGGTGACATCCAAAACCTCGGTATCGCGCAGCCCCAAAACCTCCGCCGCGGCATCCGCCATCCCCATCACATCGAAATTCGTATGCATAGCGTAATAGCTGATATCATTCCGGATAAGCGTGATCAGTCGTCTTCCGATAAAATCGTCCTCCGTAACGCTTTTTACCGCCCGAAACAGTAAAGGGTGATGGGTCAGCAGAAAATCCGCTTTCTGGCGTACGGCGGCGCTCACCACCTCATCGGTCGCGTCCAGAGCGATATACACCGTCGATACCTCCCGCTCTCTTCTCCCGCAGAGCAGGCCGACGTTGTCCCAATCCAAGGCATATTTTACAGGCGACAGCTCCTCCAGTATTCCGATCAGCTCCTGACTCTTCATAGCTCTACCTCCGCGTTTACAGGTTGTCAGTTTTCAGTTCTCAGTTTTCAGCCGATGACTCTAATCGAGCGTTCTTTCGATCTCCACCGGGCTCTCCGCTTCTATGAGCTGTATTGCTTCCCCGATGCAGTTAAGCTCCTGCGCAAGCTCCATACTCCTTAGTCGGACGCTTTCGGAGGGGTCCTTATGTTCAAGCTGTGCAAGGATCTCCCGTAAAAGCCTTCTTCTGGTATACAGATACTGCATAAGAAGCGGATTCCGTTCCCGAAGCAGGATCTTTCCGTAACGAAAATAGCACTCTCTTTCAAGACGCATCGTTCCGTGGATACATTTGATGACCGGGTAGAATTTATTTTCCTCGCAGACCATACTCTCCGATATGATCAGAAATCCGTTATCCTGAAGATAGTGCCTTACAAGACCGGGCTCCGACTGTGGCTCTAAGATCAGCTCCTTTACGCCCTTAAGAACCTCAGGGGAAGCCTTCAGGATCTCCGTTATCAAAGGTCCACCCATCCCCGCAAGGATCACACAGTCCACCTTTTTTTCGGAAAGCCCCGTCAGCCCGTCGCAGAGGATCGTTTCGATCTGTCCGGAAAGTCCGAGCTTCTGTACCGTTTCCAGAGCCCTCCTAAGAGGCCCCTTATGCACATCGGTAGCAAAGACTAAGGGCGAGATCCCGTTTTCGATCAGATAGACCGAAAGAAGCGCATGATCGCATCCCACGTCCGCGGCGACTACCCCAGGCGTTACCATATCCGCGATGGTCTGAAGCCGCTTAGACAGCTGTACCGGCTTCATCAGTCCAGATAATCCTTGAGCTTCCTGCTGCGGCTCGGATGGCGCAGCTTTCTGAGGGCCTTGGCCTCGATCTGCCTGATCCTTTCCCTTGTAACCTTAAAGACTCTTCCTACCTCCTCCAAGGTCCTCGCTCTTCCGTCCTTTAACCCGAAGCGCAGCTCCAAAACCTTCTGCTCTCTCTCCGTCAGGGTCTCAAGGACCTCTCCCAGCTGCTCCCTAAGAAGCGTAAAAGCCGCGGCCTCCGCGGGAACCGGAACGTTATCGTCCTGAATGAAATCTCCGAGATGGGAATCCTCCTCTTCCCCGATAGGGGTCTCCAGAGATACCGGCTCCTGCGAGATCTTCAAGATTTCCCTTACCCGCTCTACCGGCAAATTCATTTCCGCCGCTGTCTCCTCCGGGGTCGGCTCTCTTCCGAGCTCCTGCAAAAGCTGTCTGTTCACACGGATCAGTTTATTGATGGTCTCTACCATATGGACGGGAATACGGATCGTTCTGGCCTGATCGGCGATCGCCCGCGTAATGGCCTGTCTGATCTACCAGGTCGCGTAGGTCGAGAACTTATAGCCCTTGCGGTAATCAAACTTCTCCACCGCCTTGATCAGCCCAAGATTTCCCTCCTGGATCAGATCCAAAAACAGCATCCCTCTGCCGACATAACGCTTGGCGATACTCACCACCAGACGAAGATTGGCTTCCGCAAGACGCTTCTTGGCCTCTTCATCCCCTTTCTCCATCCGCTTAGCTAACTCGATCTCCTCCTCGCCGGTAAGAAGAGGCACCTTTCCGATCTCCTTTAAGTACATCCGGACCGGATCCTCTACGCTGACACCCTCTAAGACCGTCAGGTCGATATTCTCCATATCGACCTCCTCATCCTCGCCCAGAATGATATCGTCGTCATCGCCCTCAGCATCCAGCAGAATAATATCATCGTCAGGAAGGAGGGGATCCTCCTCGGTGATCGTTAAAATATCAATGTTATTTTGCTCTAACGTCTCATAGATCCGCTCGTGGTTCTCCTCGGAAAGCTCGAAATCCGCGAACAGATCCTGGATATCGTTATTATCCACGACATTTTTCTTCTTATGCCCCATCTTTACGAGCTCGTTCAACTTCTCTTCAAACAGAGACTGGTTGTTCTCATCCATAGCTTCTTCCTCCTTAAGCAAATGTTCTGCCAGGACAGGCGTTCTTCCTTTCGGAAGACCCCGTCAGAGCAGTCTCTCCTTTGCATAATCCTTTTTTTTCTTCTCTAAGAGCCGCTTTTTTTCAAGCATCTCCTGCATCGCCGCCACATCCCCGAAAGCCGCCTCCTTCGCGAAGCGGCTCGCGCTGCCCTCCAGGATCTTAAGTATCAGCTCCTTCAACACCCGGTCCTTGTCCTTATCCTCCGGAACTCTCTGCATATCCTGCAAAATCGAGCTTACTTCTCTCCTGTCCTCCTCGTTCTGATAGCGGTCTATGATGGAAGCAGGATCAGGCTTTCCCTCCCTGATCTGCGAAAACAATAACTCTGCTGTCCCACGGATGACTCCCTCCGAGAAGTCCGACAGCTCTGTCTCTTTCAAAACCACATCAATTAACACAGGTTCCTCTAAGATCCAGGCGATCAGCTGTTTCTGAGCGCTTTCGCAGCTGTCCTTTGTCTCCTTTTGCCTTTTGCTTGCCGGAGGCTTCGGTCTTTCGTAGGCCTTAATATCCTCTCCGAGCATCGCCTGCTTTCTTACAAGCTCCGACAGCCCTTCTCTGCTTACGCCGTACTTTCCCGAAAGCGTCTCGATATAGCTGTCCCGCTCGATCGCGTCCTCAAAAACCAGCAGCTTCTTTGCCGCCTCCCGCAAAAACTTCGTCTTATCCTCCGGATCCTTCAGGTCGTGCTTTCCCTCCTCGATCCGGATCTCATATAAAAAGCTGTTTTCCGCGTTTTCCAGCCTTTTTTCAAATTCCTCCGCCCCAAGTCCCTTGATGAATTCATCCGGATCCTTATAAGGCCGTAAATCGATCACCCTGCACCCAAGCCCGATCCCCCGAAGGATCCCGATGGCCCGAAGCGCCGCGTTCACGCCTGCGCCGTCCGAATCGTAGCAGAGTAAGACTTCCTCGCAAAACCTTCCCAATAGCCTGGCCTGGGCTTCGGTAAAAGAAGTTCCCAAGGACGCCGTCGCCTGAGCAAAGCCCGCCTGATGTAAAGAGATCACATCCATATAACCCTCGCAGATGAGTAACTCCTTTTTCCGGGAGGATTTCGCGATATTTAGGCCGTAAAGGTTCCTGCCCTTGTCAAATACCTCTGTTTCCGGGGAGTTCAGATATTTCGGCTCCCCCTCCCCCATGACCCGTCCGCCGAAGCCGATGATCCGGTTTCTCAGGTCCATGATCGGAAAGATCACGCGGTTCCAGAACTTATCCCGCATCCCGCTCTTTTCATCGGAAACAAAGATCCCGCTCTTCTTTAAAAGCTCGTCCTCAAAGCCCTTGCTCCTTAAATACCGGTAGAGCAGATTGGTCCCGGTCCTTGCGTACCCGAGCCCGAAGGCTTTGATCGTCTTTTCCGACAGGCCTCTTCCCTTCAGATAGGAAAGGGCCCGTTCTCCGGAGGGCTCGGTCAGCTGATAGTAGTAGTACCTGCCGGCTTCCTTATTAACAGCAAGGATCTGTTCCTTGAGATCCGCCTTTTTCTTTTCCTCCTCGGTCCGTTCCATCCTCGGAAGCGCGATCCCCGCTCTCTCCGCTAAGATCGAAAGAGCCTCCGGAAAGGTGACGTTTTCGTATTCCATAATAAAGGAAATAACGTTTCCGCCCCTCTGGCAGCCGAAGCAGTAATACATATTCTTGCTTGGGCTCACCGAAAACGAAGCCGATTTCTCACTATGAAAGGGACAGAGCCCGAAATAGTTTCCGCCCTTTTTTTTCAGACTGACATAGGAAGAGATCACATCGACTATATTGTTCCGCTCTCTGATCTCCTCGATCAGCTCCTCACTGTAAAATCCAGCCATCAGACCGCCCAGCTTTTCGGCATATACAGATTATCAAACGTATTGATCGCATAGCGGTCTGACATAGAGGAGACAAAATCACAGACCACCCGGTCCTTACTTTCGCCCCTCTCCTTCATCAGCCACTGATATTCCTCCGGAATACTCTCGTACTCCCTCAGATAGTATTCAAACAGATTCGCCACCAGCTTTTCCGCCTTGATCTCCTCCTGCTTGACCACAGGATTCGTATAGACGTTCTCAAACATAAACCGTCTGAGCGCAAGCATCGCCTCGCGCACCTCTTCGGACATACAGATATCATCCTTCCCTGTGCTGTTTATGATCACGTCGTGGATCATGGTATTCAAACGTCTCGTCGTCGTATTTCCAAGCGTATTCCGAAGCTCCTTCGGGATATCCTCTTCGGTCAGGACCCTTGCCCTGATAGCGTCATCCATATCGTGATGGATATAGGCGATCTTATCAGAAAGCCGCACGATCTTTCCCTCTAAGGTATGTGGCTTCCCGGTGGTCTGGTGGTTTCGGATGCCGTCCCGGACCTCCCAGGTCAGGTTCAGCCCTTTCCCGTCCTTTTCCAGAACCTCGACCACCCGCACCCCCTGCTCATTGTGCTTAAAGCCCTCGATACAGCAGGAATTGAGAGCCCTCTCACCGGCATGCCCAAAAGGGGTATGCCCCAGGTCGTGTCCCAGAGCGATAGCCTCGGTCAGATCCTCGTTGAGCCGTAAAGCCTTCGCGATCGTCCGGGCATTCTGAGAAACCTCGAGCGTATGGGTCAGCCTCGTCCGGTAATGATCACCCTCCGGGGTCAGGAATACCTGCGTCTTGTCCTTCAGTCTGCGGAAGGATTTACTGTGCAGGATCCGGTCCCTGTCCCTCTGGAAGACCGGACGGATATCGCACTCCTCCTCTAAGATATCCCTTCCTCTGGAATCGATGCTCAGGGTCGCGTAGGGACTCAACAGCTCCGCTTCTCTTTTTTCTACCATTTCACGGATCGTCATAGTCATTTCCTCGATCATAGAAGTACGGGAACGAAAAACCTTTTTGCCGTTCACGAAAAAGTAACCCCTATATATAGAATATACGGGGTCCAGGCGAAAAAACCTTTTTTTAAATTGTGAAAAATTTGTGAACAAACAGAAGTCAGAAAAACCGACCAATCAGCCGGTCTTTACGCCAAGCCTTTTTAACTCCTCTACCGCTGACTCTCTGGAACGAAAGACAAAGGCGTGCATCCCGAAGCGGACCGCCGCATCTGTATTGGCTTTCGTATCGTCCATAAATACGCATTCGGCAGGAACAAGGGAAAAACGATCGCATAACAGGCGAAAGATTGCCTGATCGGGCTTTATCAGCTTCTCCCGATATGACAGGATCGAGCCGTCCATAAGCTCCAGAAAATCCATCTTCGCACCGGCCTCTGTATAGCACTTTTCAGAAAAGTTGGAAAGCGCATAGACCCGATAGCCGTCCTCCTTAAGCTGCCAAAGCCAGGGTTTCGTATAGGGCTGAGTTTCAACGAGACCACCCAGATCCTCCATCATTTTAAGGATCTCGCTCTTTACTCCCGGGTCGTTTGCGATAAAACCGGAAAGCAGCTCCTCATAGGACATTACTCCCCGGTCCATCTCATTCCAAAGCGGGTCCTTTACCGTAGCCCTCGCCACACGCTCAAAGGTCTCTCCCGTAAAGCCCAGCTCCTTTAAATACTTCTCCCAGCAGAAATCCAGCAAAACATTTCCGATATCAAAAACGATATTTCTGATCGCCATTCTCTGTCCCTATTTATAGATGATATCCTCCCGTCCCGGGCCGTTTGAGACCATGGTGATCGGGAAGCCGATCCTTTCCTCAATAAATTCGATATATCTTCGGCAGTTTTCCGGCAGCTCCTTATAGTTATGGATCCCCCGGATCTCTTCCTTCCAGCCCGGAAGCACCTCCAGTACGGGCTTTGCCTTCTCTAACTCCGCCGTTACCGGAAAGTCCGTCGTGACCTTTCCGTCGATCTCATAGCCGACACAGACCGGGATCTCATCGAGGTAGCCCAGAACATCTAACACCGTAAAGGCAACATCCGTCGCTCCCTGGAGTCTCAGACCGTACTTCGAAGCCACACAGTCAAACCAGCCCACTCTTCTCGGTCTTCCGGTCGTAGCGCCGTACTCTCCGCCGTCCCCGCCGCGTCTGCGAAGCTCCTCCGCCTCGTCCCCGAACAGCTCGGATACGAAGGCTCCGGCTCCTACCGCCGAAGAATAAGCCTTGCAGACCGTAACGATCTGTTTGATCTCATAGGGAGGGATCCCTGCGCCGATCGCTCCGTAGCCAGCAAGCGTTGAAGAAGAGGTCACCATAGGATAGATGCCGTGATCCGGATCCTTCAAGGACCCAAGCTGCCCCTCTAAGAGAACGTTCTTTCCTTCCTTTACCGCCTTGTATAGAAACGCCGAGGTATCGCAGACATAGGGCTCTACCATCTCTTTGTATTCCATTAACGTATCATATAGCGCCGCCTCATTGATGGGTGCACTGTTATAGAGATGTACCAGCATACAGTTTTTGATTTCCGCTACCCGATGGATCTTATCCTTTAACTCCGCTTCCGGCAGAAACAGCTCGCTGACCTGGAAGCCGATCTTTGCGTACTTATCCGAATAAAAGGGAGCGATGCCGGACTTGGTCGAGCCGAACGCCTTGCCGGAAAGCCTTGCCTCCTCTAACGCGTCAAACTCGATATGATAGGGCATCACGATCTGGGCGCGGTTTGAGATCAACAGCTTTGGCGCCGGCACTCCCTGATCGGTCAGGCTCTTTACCTCCTTGAAAAGCACGGGGATATTCAGTGCCACCCCGTTGCCGATCACATTGGTGGTATGATCATAGAAAACCCCGGACGGCAGCGTATGAAGCGCAAATTTTCCGTAATTATTTACGATCGTATGCCCGGCGTTGGCTCCGTCCTGAAAACGGACGATGATATCCGCCTCCTTCGCGAGCATATCCGTGATCTTTCCCTTTCCCTCGTCTCCCCAGTTCGCTCCGACGATCGCCTTTACCATAGTAACTTCCTCCCTAAACGTTGATCTCGGCCGTCTGACCGAGCGCCTCTTTATTTGCCGAAAGCACAGGTCCTACGACCCCGCTCAGATATTTCTCCACTTGCTCCGCAGATCTTCCGATGTATTTTTTCGGATCCATCGCCTCCCTTAGTTCCGCCTCGGAAATCTCAAAGGCAGGGTCCTCTGCGATCAGCTTGAGCAGATTGTTCTCCAGTCCCTTCTTCTTAACGTTCTCTCCGGCCTCCATGGAATGCTCTCTGATCAGCTCATGCAGCTCCTGACGGTCTCCGCCGTTCTTCACCGCGTCCATCAGGATATTCTCGCTTGCCATAAAGGGAAGCTCGCTCATCAGATGCTTTTCTATGACCTTCTCATTGACCACCAGTCCGTCGGTAACGTTCATACAGAGATCCAGCACGCCATCGCAGGCCAAAAAGCCCTCCGGGATACTCAATCTTTTATTTGCCGAATCGTCAAGGGTCCGTTCAAACCACTGAGAAGCAGCCGTGACCGCGGGATTCAGCGCATCAATCATGATATACCGGCTCAGTGAAGCGATCCGTTCGCTCCGCATCGGATTTCTCTTGTAAGCCATCGCCGACGAACCGATCTGAGACTTTTCAAAGGGCTCCTCGACTTCCTTCAGATGCTGCAATAGCCTGATATCCCCGGAAAACTTATGGGCGCTCTGCGCGATCCCCGAAAGGACATTGAGGACCCTGGAATCCACCTTTCTGGAATAGGTCTGCCCGCTCACCGGATAGCACTCCGAAAAGCCCATTTTTTCGGCAATCAGTGGATCGATCTTTTCGACTAGCTCGGAATTTCCGTCAAAGAGCTCTAAAAAGCTCGCCTGGGTCCCGGTTGTCCCCTTGCTTCCTAAAAGTTTCATCGAGCCAAGCACAAAGTCCAACTCCTCCAGATCGAGCATAAACTCATTGATCCAGAGAGTCGTCCTCTTTCCGACCGTCGTAGGCTGCGCCGGCTGAAAATGCGTAAAGGCAAGGGTCGGCAGCGCCTTATACTTCCCCGCGAAAGCGGACAGCTTATCAATAACATTCAAAAGCTTCCTTCGGATAAGCCTGAGTCCTTCCCGCATCAGGATCAGATCGGTATTATCTCCGACATAGCAGGAGGTCGCTCCGAGGTGAATGATCCTCTTGGCCTTGGGACACTGGACGCCATAGGCATATACATGGCTCATAACATCGTGGCGTACTTCCTTCTCCCTGGCTTTAGCCACCTCATAATTGATATTTTCGGCGTTTGCCTTCAGCTCGTCGATCATCTCCTGCGTGATCACCGGCTTACCGTTTTCCGAAAGCCCTAACTCCATTTCCGTTTCCGCAAGCGCGATCCAGAGTCTCCGCCAGGTCTTGAATTTCATATCCTGAGAGAAGATATACTGCATTTCCTTGCTTGCGTAGCGCTCCGAAAGGGGACTTATATATCTGTCGGTTCTGTCACTCATCCTTATCTCCTGTAGGAAATAAATGTATTTTCTTTCCTCTAAGCTAACCCGAGGCGCTTGTAAACCTCCTGATAGGCCTCCTCGACCTTCCCCAGATCCCTGCGGAAGCGGTCCTTATCCAATTTCTCATGCGTATGGACGTCCCATAGCCTGCAGGTATCCGGCGAGATCTCATCCGCCAGGATGATCTCTCCCTTGTAGCGTCCGAACTCAATCTTAAAGTCTACCAGCTCGATATCCGCCTGTAAAAAATAGGCCTTTAACACCTCATTGACCTTGAAGGCATACTTCTTGATGGTCTCGATCTCTTCTTCCGCAGCCAGGTCGAGGGCCAGAGCAAAATAGCTGTTGATCAGAGGATCGCCCAGTTCATCGTTCTTATAGCTGAATTCAATGGTCGGCTGCTTAAACGGCGTTCCCTCCTTGACGCCGAGGCGCTTTGAAAAGCTCCCCGCGGCAATATTCCGGATAATGACCTCAAGGGGCACGATCTCCACTTTCTTAACCGCCGTTTCCCGGTCGGAAAGTTCCTCGATAAAATGGGTCGGAACTCCTTCTTTTTCTAAGAGTTGAAACACGTGATTCGTCATCCGGTTATTGATCACACCCTTACCGACGATCGTTCCCTTCTTCTCTCCGTTAAAGGCGGTCGCGTCATCCTTATAATCCACGATAACGACATCCGGATTTTCCGTCGCAAATACCTTCTTTGCCTTTCCCTCGTACAGCTGTTCCTTTTTCTCCATGCTCTATATCCTTTCCATAATGGACTTTGTTATTATACCTGTATCAACACAGCCTCAAACAGTGTATCAAAAAAAAAGAAAATGTCAACCGCCGCCTACCCGGACAGCTTCCCGACAAAACCCCGTACCCGTTCATTCTCCGAGGAAAAGACCTCTTCCGGCGTTCCTTCCACCTGGATCAGACCGTTCTCCATAAAGATCACCCGGTCGGAGACCTCCTTCGCGAAGTTCATCTCGTGCGTTACGATGATCATGGTCATATGCTCGCTGGCAAGCTCCTTGATGACTTTTAAGACCTCTCCGGTCAGCTCCGGATCGAGGGCTGAGGTCGGCTCGTCAAAATAGATCACCTTTGGATTCAGCGCTAACGCCCGGACGATCGAAACCCTCTGCTGCTGCCCGCCGGAAAGCTGGCAGGGATAGCTGTCCGCCTTATCCGAAAGCCCAAATTGGGTAAGCAGACGCATCGCGGTCTCTACAGCCTCCTCCTTCGGGATCCTATGAGCAACGATCGCCGCGTCCGTTACGTTTCTTAACACCGAAAAATGTGGAAACAGGTTAAAGCTCTGAAACACCAGCCCGAAATATCCCCGGATCCTTTTCAGCTCCTCCTTCGAAGCATACACGCACCTTCCCGAGCCGTCCGTATAAGCCGCCTTCTGCCCGAGATAGGTAAGCTCTCCCCCGTCCATGGTCTCAAGAAGAGTCGCGCACCGAAGCAGTGTCGATTTTCCGGAGCCCGAGGGACCGATCACGGAAACGACCTCGTTCGGCCGGACGCTCAGCGAAACATCCCGCAAAACGGTAAGCTCTCCGAAGCTCTTTCTTAAGTTTTTGATCTCAACCAGAGGCTCTGACATTTCTTCCCCTTACTGATAGTAATCAAGCGCCTTTTCGATCCGGCCCATACCAAAGGCCACAACGAAATTAAAGATATAATAGAAGAGACCCGCGACAATGAAGGGGGTCATGGTCGTCTGCGCCGCGGCGATGGCCTTTGCCTCCGTAAACATCTCCGACACCGCGATAACAAAGGCAAGCGACGTATCCTTGACCAGAGTTATGACCTCATTTGTCACCGACGGCAGCACCGTCTTTACGACCTGGGGAAAGATGATTCGAAGAAAGGTCTGGGTTTTGGAGTAGCCTAACAGCTCCGCCGCCTCATACTGCCCCCTGGGAATGGACTCGATCCCGCCCCGGTAGATCTCCGCGAAATACGCGGCATAATTCAGCACAAAGCCGATGATGACCGCCGTAAACCGGTAGGAGGTCTTGATCTTGATCCCGAAGAGATAGTAGGGACCAAAGAAGACGACCATTAACTGAAGCATCAGGGGCGTTCCCCGCATGATCGAGATATAGACCTTGACGATAGCGCTCAGAATCTTATTTTTGGAAAGGCGCCCCAGGGCCACCACAAGTCCTAACGGCAAAGAAAAAACGAGTGTCAGGAAAAAAATCATAATACTGGTAAACGAACCATCTAATAACTGTATAATGATCTGTCCGACACTCATTTTTCTCTCCGATCTCTTTTACGAAGGCCGGGGCCCCCGCCGTTATCCTCTTCTTTCTATTTTCCCAGCGTTACCGCGTCCTGAAGGCCCCAGGTTTCCGCGATCTCCATAAAGGTCCCGTCCTCTGCCATCTCATCCAGCGTCTCCTGGACCTGATCGCGAAGCTCGGTATTTCCCTTTAAGAAGCCTACACCGTACTGCTCGGAAACCAGTACTTCATCGAGGATCTTATAGCCGTCGCCTCGCTGCGCGATCTGATACTCCGCGACCCCGATATCCATAGCGACCGCCTCGACCGCGCCGGACTCCAGATTCAGAAACGCCGTATTATAATCCGGAACGATCACAAGCTCCGCAAAGGAATCCGTAAGCTCCCTGGAATCATCGGACTCAAGCGCCTCTAAGGCCGAGGAATCCGCCTGCACGGTAACAATCTTTCCGGCCAGATCCGCCTGGGTCTCGATCCCGGAATCCGTCGCTACTACAAATACCTGGCTGTTGTCCACATAGGGCGTTGACCACTCATACTTGTCGAGTCTCTCCTCGCTCATCGTAAAGCCGTTCCAGATACAGTCGATGGTTCCGGAAGCCAGCTCCATATCCTTGGAATCCCAGTCGATGGGCTGAAGTCCAAGCTCCCAGCCTCTTCTCTTCGCGACCTCCGCCGCAAGATCCAGATCAAAGCCTACATATTCGCCGTTCTCGTCCTGATAGCCGTAGGGCGGAAAGCTGGCGTCAAAGCCTACCACAAACACACCGTCATCCGCGTTTTCGGGAAGAGCCGCCTCTTCCTCCTTTGTTTCAGAGGGCGCCGCCGCTGCGTTTCCGGCGGGTACCGTCCCCGGGACTGCGCAGCCGACAGCCGAAAGCATCAATAACGTACCGATCAGACAAACGATTCTCTTTTTCATAATTTCCTCCTGTCCTGTAACCCTGTGCCTGGTCACTTGATTCAGGAGCCGAAAGTGTCATGTGGCGAAGCCACATGGGCAATTTGCACAAAAAGCGGCGTGGAAAGCTAGCTGTCCAGCCCGCTTTCAGTGCAAATTCACCATGGCACTCCGTGCCATGTGACTTTCGGCTCCTGAATCAATACTTTAGCACGATAAAATCCAACCGCTATACTACCATATCCGGGGAAACAAGTCAACTTCCAGGGAGCTCTTATCCGCCGCCCAAAGCCGCCCCAAACCCATTTTATTCATATTGTGAAACGATGGCGAGGATTTCTCTGGCATACTGCGGATAATCCTTCACCAGCCGCTCGATCTCGTTCTTGCTCTGCTCCAGATTGTAGGTATTGAAATCCATGCCCTTCTTCAGCCGCTGCCTCTGAATGATCAGATTATGCCGAAGCTCCGTCATCTCGCTTTCTTCCATCAGGATGCTCGGCTGATAGGCAAAGACCGAAGGGTCCTTGATATGCAGGGCACGCAGATAAGACAGCAGCTCATGCCTGGCCTCCTCCAGATCCCTTGCCACCTCCTCGGAGTGATTCCTGGCCTTTTTCTCCTCCAGATATTTCTCCCACATATACCGTAGCTCATAGGAGGAATTCACATGGTATTTGGAATAGTAAAAATCGATTAGATTCGTCGCGTTGACATACTTTAACTTCGTCTTGTTCTGGATGACGATGGCGCGGTTCAGCTTCTTTTCGACCTTGACCTGCTCCGACTGCGCATTCCGGTAGCTGACAAAGATCCCGGTCAGTCCGAGGGCTAAGATCCCGATCACAAAGGTGATCCCAAGTCTTGCGTTGACCCGGAAGGAATTCTGCAAAAACAAGAGTAACGCAACAATCAGAAGGCTTGCCGTCACAAGCAGGACACAGAAGGTCTTGGCATTGATGGCGCGGCTGCGCTCCCGCCTTCTCTGATAGGCAAGGGCCCCCTTCTCTCCTTCGAGCAGATTCAGATCCCGCTTGACCTTCATCTGGTACTCCTCGCTCTCCACGAGCTTCTTCAGCGCATCCGGCATAGTCTTTTCCCGCTCGAGCCTCGCCATTTCCCGGTACTGGGCCTCCGAAATCTTACTGACCGGGCGTTTGTAATTCTTCTCGGACTCCTCGATCTGAAGGATCCTTCCGGCCCGCTGCTTTAAATGCTTCTGCTCCTTATAGTTCAGAGCGGCCAGGATCTCGATATCCGAAAGATGCTCCAAAACGATCTGATACTCCGCCTTCTGCTCCTCGACATCCTTGGAGAACTGGGTCATCTGGTCGCAGTGGTCCCTGACAAACCGCTCCCGCTCCCGGTAATCCCCGACATTCAGGTTCTCCCGCTTCATCGTCGAGGAATTCAGAACGTCCGCGATGGACTCCGAAGCGTCGCCGACCTTCAGCTCGCTCAGAAAGAAATCGTCGTCGTCCTTTTCCTCAAATCCTATGGTTTTTTTGATCCAGTCAAACAGCTTCATACATAAAACCCGATCAGTGATCCAGAAGCATACTGCTTCGGTATTCCTTCTTCCAATCGTTCAGGACATCCTCCAAGGCATCATAATACTGGCTGATCTTTCCGGATTCCTTCAGATCCGCAAGTCTTGAAAGGATCTTTGCCTGTAAACTCCTCTCGGAAGGCTTTGAAAACTCCTTATAGAGCCTGTCCGCCTCTTCTTTGATCTCCTCGTTAAAGCCATAGCGAAGGACCAGCCGGTTATATTTCTCCTCATCGTTAATAAACCGGGAGGCCAGAAGAAACTGAAGAACACTCTTCTGCTCCCCGGAGATATTATAGGCATCGTAAAAGCACTCGGCAGCTTCCTTTAACAGAAACAGTCTCGCGTAGGCGCAGCCCATATTGTGCAGGATCCCGGCGTAGGTCTCCCGTTCAAGCTCCCGGTCCATAGACCCAAGAACAAAGCGGTATTCGTCCAGTGCCAGGGCGAATTTACCGTTTTTCAGCATATTATCGCCCCTCAGCTTATGCTTTCGGTTCCGGTCAAGTCCGGAGCTGTCAAGCAGCGTCTGCTTTACCGAAAGCAGCTCCTCCTCCGTCAGATAGCAGGAGTCGGTCAGGATCGTCAGCACAAATTCCCCGACGCTGCAGCCTCCCTCAAGAAGCTCGGACAGCTTGTTGCCAAGCCTCGGCATCCCGGCTTCCCGGATCAGAAAATCACAGAGCGCCGGGTCCAGGACATCCTCATCCAACAGGCAGGCATTCTCTGTCAGCAAAAAGCACAGCTCCTCGATCGAGTAGATATGGATCCCAAAGGCTACGAAATAATATGGATTTGTCGCCAGCGCGCTGTGGCACAGGATCAGCTCAGACATCTATAACACCTGTTAACCTATCTTCAGACTCTTTTCCCATTTCAGACCGCTGGGCGGATAAATCTCCCCAAAGCCGAGATCCACTGCCTTTGCCGTAAACGAGGTCTCGGAAATAAACTCGATGTTCAGCCGGATCCTTGTCGCCTTGTCCGGACGCTTCGGAAGGCCTTTCAGTTCAACGGTCAGACGCACCGGATCCTTGCCGTCAAGGGGCGTTACCAAAAGCTCGATCTCCTGCGTACCGTTTAACAGCATGTCGATCGTCGTATTGCACTCATACCAGTTTTCGCCGCCGTCCGCGATAGCGATATATTCCTCTTCGCCCATGTACTGCATATACATTCCGAGGTTGAACTTTAACTTATCCCGTCCGAGGAAGATATAGTCCTCTGACAGCTTTGAGGGCGCAAGCCTGTCCTTCGCAAAAAAGCAGGCCCCCTTGGAATAGAGGTTCTTTCCCTGAAAGACCCTCCTTCCCATGCACATATATTTGATCGTCTTCTGAGACCATTCCGGCTCGAAACCGTCGCCAAGCAGATAAACGGTCCCGATGGATTTTCCGGAAAAGTATTCGTGGACCTTTACGAGAATATCCTCATCCAGCTCCTCATAGGCCTCCGTCTGAGTTTTTCCCCCCAACATGATCTCCGGCATCTCGATCCCGTCGATGGTAAACTCGTCCACAAAGCCGACATTCGGCGTCGTATGCCGGTTGATGCGGAACTGATAGCCGTGCAGCCCGTTCACGCTGTAATCGAAGACGGCCACCTCTCTCTGCCAGAGGCTTTCCGGCTGGTGGATCAGATAGTAATAGGTGCTTTCGGCATAGGTCTGAAAGCTGATCTTATCCGCAGGGACCGGGACCGCCTCCGTAATCTTGCGAAGGAGCTCCAGAGTCTTATTATCCAGGGTATCGACACAGAAGACCAAGGACGCGACCTGCTCGGGCGCGGTGATCCCGGTCAAAGCCCCAAGGGTCCTTCGGACAAAAAGCACCAGGAGCTCCGCCGCGTCATAGGCCTCTCCCTCGATCTCATACTTCCCTCCAGCTCTGGCGACTCCTAAGAGCCTTGCGACCAGAACACCCTCTCCGGTCTTTGCCACCTTCTCCGCTTCGTTCCCGTAATACCACTCCCTGACACCGTTTCTCTTGCACAGCTTGGTCGGTATCCCCAGCTTTACCTCCGAGCCCTCGACGGACACCGTTTTCGGTGCCTCCTCCGACAGCTCGCTGTAGCTGATCTGGGACAGGGTGTCATTTAAATCAAACCCCACAACATATCTGGCTTCGTCCAATGTCTCTTTCCTTTCCTTTGCTGCCTCTTTCTATAAGATCGAAAACGCCTTTTCCGTAAAATGATCCTTTTTCGAATACTCCTCAATCAGCCGGAAAAAGGTATCGTAATCCCGCATATTTCTCGCGACAGCCATATCGTTTAACATATGATACCGGGAGGAATCGTCCCCGGAGATCGTCTCTGAGATACTGACGGAATCGGAAAACGTCAGCTTCTCCTCTCCCTCTGTCTCCTCCATGATATAGTATTGCAGATTCTCCCCGAAAAACAGGACGAATTCCTTGACAAAGACCCCTCCGAAGAGACAGCGCATCTCCTCTGTCACGTACTGCTCGTTATGCGTATCGCTGTCCTCTAGCAGATAGTGCAGAATCACCCGGTGGGTCGGATTCGCCCGGTACTCGATGATAGTCTTATCCTCGTAGGAGGAAAGCTCCGGCAGGATATTCCTGTATTCCCGGAAGAAATTATAGTAGATGTTTCGGTGCAGAAAATCGATCAGGAAAGAGGAAAGCATTTCACTGACCCGGGGGGTTAAGCCGTTCTCCTCCTCAGCGTAATGCTTTAGTAAAGCTAACTTTACCGCGTCATTCAACTCCTCACCCAGCTGATAATTCTTGATCATATGCCGGAACAGGTTTTCCCCGATCAGACGGTCCTTCGCAAAATACTCATAGGCCTGATAGGAAAGATACGCCAGCTCTACCCGGCTGGCCTTGCTCCTTGCAGAGTACTCCTCAAAGACCTCGTCGGCCTCCCCGATCGTCGTCTTCGTAAACATCATCTGTACTAAAAGCGCTTCGATCAAAAAATAACAGTCCACATCAAACCGCTTCGCCGCCCGCCAGAGATTTCGCAACTCCTTCGTCAGCCCCTTGAAATTTTCCACCAGGTATTTCAAGGTCAGCAGAGCATATTTTCCGTTATCAAAGGCATAGCCCGCAAACTTTACAAGCATCGGATCGTCGATATCGTCGTGGACCGCGATCATATGTGAGCAGATCCGCACGCAGGTCTTGGCCGGCAGCTCCTCCGCTCCGTAGATCGTAATGGTCTCATAGGCCTTCTCATACATCCCGCGCCGGATCAGATAGTCGATATATTCCGCCCGCTCCCTGGCCTTCAGATGGGCGATGGGGATCCCCTCCAGATATTCGTCCAGGGTCGTATAGTTTCCGTTGTCATAGTAATACTTCATCAGCCCCATACGGATCTCCGCCTTATAGGGCTCAAGGATCTCCTCGGAATCCACTAAGATCCTGCAATATTCCACATTCTCCGAGTTTACCTGCACAAAGTGGTTTCGAACCGTACAGAGGTAGAGATAAAAGCCCGGGACATCCTCCACGTAGCCCCTGATCCGCGGAAGGTAGAGCGTATCATCCATGACCCGATGCAGCTTGATGGGATCCTCTAACGTCCTTCTGCCTTTCTTATCCTCTAAGAATACCGTAAAGTTCTTTGAAAAGACCACCGGGTAGGCGTATCCGTATTCCACCGGATAGCGCTTCTCTCCCGCAAACTCCTCCTCGATCAGAACGACGTTTGCTACCTCCTCGTCGTCAACGGCAAGCTCATAGGAGAAAAGGATCCGGATAAAGTGCTTTGCCAGCTTCGGCGTGATCATCTGGACGTGCAGGACATTGTTATAGATGACCATCAGATCCCTGCTCATCCTCTCCTGCTCGATCTGGGTCTCGGAAAACTTCCGCATCAGCTCCAGCCTGGATTCATAGATCTCCATCTGCCGGCCCCGGTGCCGGATCAGATTCGCGTACAGAAACGCCATTCGCTCATCCGAAAGATGGTTCTGAAACCCGAAATACAGGATGACCTGCTTGGGGATCGCGATCCTGTGGTCGAAAGGGATCGAGTACATATAATATTCATAGAGCTTTGTGATCTTTAACTGCGCTTCCACGCCCTTCTGATACCATGGAAAGTACTTTGCCGCAGTCTCGTTGTCCTTGATCAGAAGCGCGCAGAGGATCCGGATCGTTTCGGGCTCCTCGTGCATAACGGCCGCGGCGCTCAGTACGCGAAGCAGGAGCTTAGGCGCGCTCCGCTGCTTCTCCGCAAGGCGCAGGACCTCACCCATAACTTCCTTGTCATACTTATGATTCTTCAGGGCAAAATAGATGACCGACAGCTCAAACTCGGTAAGCTCCGTCAGAAGCTCCGGATTGATCACATAGCAGTTATAGGCTTCAATAAAAAGCAGAGGACTCTTACAGCCCTTCTGAAACTGCTTCTTTATGGCATTTAATTTCATTCCTCCGTTTCCGGAAAGATCCGCGTCCAGATACATCAGAAGCCAGAGCAGACGGAAGCTGTCCGACCTCTCATACATTGAGCTGACCTCTGCGGAAACCTTGTCGATATAATCCTCATCCCGGTTATAGAGAGCCACCAGGTACATATAGTAGCCCAGGTACTCGTCTCCCCGTTCCCTGATCTTCATCTCCCGCTCGATATGCTCAAGGATCCACTTCGCTTCACCGCCCCGGTCCTCCATTAAAAGTAGCTGAGCCTGATACAGTCTTGACACGGGATTGCGGTCGTCAAGCGAATTCATCCGTTCGACAATCCGCATGGAATCCTTGATCCAGGCCGATTTCCCGACCTGCTTCATCCGAAAGGAAATATACAGACGCATCAGACGTCCGGTCAGCGCTTTTAATTCCCGGTCCCGGATCCTTTTGGCATCGTCCGAAAACCTCCTTCTGGCAGAGATCGAAACCCGCAGCTTTTCGCTCCCGTCAACGGATTTTCCGAGGATATACCCGAAGTTATTACCCTCATGTAACCTCTCCTCCTCGATCAGAAACTCCAGATTATAGATATTTCCGAGGAAATCCGAGGTCTCGATCCGTTCCTTCGAAAGACGGATAAACGAAGCGTCCGTGGAAACAAGAAAGGCGGCATTGCCCCAGGTATTCTTTTTAATCGTAAGACTGCACTGCAGATCAGTTGTGATATTTAAAAACTCATAGTGATTTTTTTCCGTCGAAAGCGTAACGGCAGGCTTTTTGCGGATTGCGACAAGAAAGCGGTCCACGTTCTCCGGATCCGACTTCTCCGTAGAAAAGCCCCGGTAAATATCGTAAAAGATCCTGTCGCTTCCCGAAAAGATCGGAAGGATGCTCTCGGAATAGAAGAGGTTGACCGCCCGATCCCACTCAGACTGGGCGGTATTCGAAAAATGAAACAGATTTTTGATATCCTCGCTGCCGTAGCGGATGGTTGTCCGTACAATCGTAAAAACAAAAGGGATAAAATACTCGCCGGCATCCGATACGATCTGGATATCCCCCTTCATAATGGCTCCGACCTCAAGGCCTGTCGGGTCAAAGCAGTATCTGACCTCAAAGCTCTTATCCTGAAACTCGGGAGTCATACAGACGAGGCGCATCGAGGAGCTGTACACATAGCCCGAAACCTCGCCGCCATTTGCGGAATTTAACGTAAAGCTGCCCTCATAGGGCTCTCCGGGAACGACCTCCGCCTCAATTTTGGGTACAGAAAATAAAAGCCTTTCGCTCTCATACTCGAAAAAACCGTTTATCAGCCTGTCTACCACATCCGGCACTACACCCACTACTCCTTGGACCTTGAAAAGCAGAGTCTAATAAGCTATGATACATGCACTGGTTTATTATAGTAAAAATATACCTAAAATGCAAATCGTTAAGGGAGAAAGCATGATCAGACATACAGACCATTTTCACGGCTCCGATCTGGAAACGATCGAGCAGCTTTACGGAATCAAAAAGGAGGAGATCCTGAGCTTTTCCGCCAATGTCAACCCCCTCGGAATCAGCCCGAAGTTAAAGGAGTATCTGCCAAAGGAGCTCTCCTGTATTACCGCCTATCCGGACCGGGAATATACAGAGCTTCGTAAAACGATCGGTGCTTACTGCGGCTGTGACTATGAGAATATTACCGTCGGAAACGGCACCAGTGAGCTGATCTCGCTTGTGATCTCAAACAGGCACCCAAAACGGGCTCTGATCATCGGTCCCACCTATTCTGAGTATGAACGGGAGGTCTCCCTCTCAGGCGGCACCAGCAATTATTTCCCGCTTTCCGAGGAAAATGGCTTTCTTTTATCCATACAGGAGCTTGAGAAAGAGCTTTTAAAGGATGTCGAGCTTCTCATCCTCTGCAACCCGAACAATCCGACCTCCAGCGCCATCAGCCGGGCTTCTATGCGGACCGTACTGGATATCTGCAAGCGTCTCGGGATCTTTGTCATGGTCGATGAGACCTATATCGAATTCGCTAAGAATCAGGCGGAGATCGATCTGATTCCGCTTACGGCGACCTACAACAATCTCCTGATCTTGCGAGGCGTTTCCAAGTTCTTTTCCGCGCCGGGGCTGAGACTTGGCTACGCGATTACCGGAAACAAGGATCTGACGGAGCTGATCAACAGCAGAAAAAATCCCTGGACAGTCAACTCTCTCGCGGAGACCGCAGGGAAGCTGATGTTTACCGATACGGACTATATGCAGAAAACCAGAGAACTGATCGATACGGAGCGGACCTATGTTGTAAAGACCCTGTCGGCCTCTCCCGATTTTCAGGTCTATGAGCCGGTGGCCAATTTTGTTCTCGTAAAGATCAAAAAGGAAGATCTTGACGCGGATATCCTCTTTGATGCCCTGATCCGGCAGAAGATGATGATCCGTAACTGTTCGACCTTCCCTTTCTTAAATAACAAATATTTCCGTATCTGCTTTATGGAGCATAAGGACAACAAACGGCTTCTTCAGGCGATTTTTGAAACGGCGGAAAAACACTGAAGTTTTCTATGCCGTATTGCTATATCCGCTGGACGCGTTAAGGGAGAGCGCGTCTTGTCCCGATCTCTCTTTCTTATAGCGCGCCGTAAAGGATACTCCGGATCTTTCGCATCAGGATCTCGTCCAGTCCCTCTAAGATCTGCTGGCCGTAGACCATAACGAGCTCCTCCTTCGGATCGACCATAAAATAGGTCCCAAGCATCCCGTCCCAGCCGTATTCTCCGACGCTGCCATTGCTGAGAGCTTCGCCGGTATCCTTCATGATCCGGACCAGATTGGAATAGGAATATCCTTTGATATTATTAAAATTAATCGTCCTTCGAACGTTTTCGGGCAGACAGTCCGTATGCAGAAGCTCTGCGGTCTTTCGTCCGAGGATCCGTACCCCGTCAAGCTCTCCCTCTCCTAACAGCATCAGAGCAAACTGCGAATAGTCCGCAAGCGTCGAACAGAGGCCGGAGCCGCCGCCGTCAAAGGAGGTGGACTTTGTGGATACAAAACCGTTTGTCGCTATCTCGATCTGCTGCTTCGAGGCGGGTACCACTCTCCCATCCGGCAGTCTCGTATAGATCTCCGCAAGCCTCTCCTCTCTTTCGCCCAGTCCGGAAACGTAAGCGGTATCCTTCATACCTAACGGCTCAAAGATCGCCCTTCGTAAAAATTCTCCGTAGCGTACCCCGGTCACAAGCTCGACGACAGCAGAGAGAACATCCCCGGAAACGCTGTAATTCCAGGCTGTTCCCGGTTCAAACAACAGCGGGATATTCGCGATCGCCTTGGCGACAGACAGCCCGTCGAGGCTCTCCCCGAACTCCTGGCGAACAGAGATCCTCTCCGCTTCCTTCCCCAGACGGATCGCGGACACGGAATCCAGTCCCGGATAGACAAGCCCTGAGGTCATATTCAGACAATGGGCGATGGTGATCTCGTTCTTTGCAGGGACCTCTCCCTCCGGGGTAGCAACCTTCATTCCCGCAAATTCCGGGATAAATTTGGAAACCGGCTCATTCTGATCTAACAGCCCCCGCTCGACAAGCATCAGAACAGCCACCGCAGTGATCGGCTTTGTCATAGAAAAGATCCGGTAGACCGACTCCATCGTGTCGCTTCCAAAGCAGCCCTCATAGACGCTTTGCCCCTTGTGCAGAATCTTTATGGAGCAGCCCTTCAGACGCTCGGCCTTGATCTCCTGCTGAAACAGGCTGTCGAGATTTTTAAGCTTTTGCACATCCATTTCCTAATCTCTCCCGAACAGATCTCTGGTATAAACCTTATTTTCAACATCACTTAGAGAGCTGTCAAAGCGGTTTGCAATGATCGCGTCCGACAGGCTCTTAAACCTCTCCAGATCGTTTACAACCTCGCTGCCAAAGAAGGTCGAGCCATCCTCCAAGGTCGGCTCATAGACGATCACGGTAGCGCCCTTGGCCTTGATCCGCTTCATCACTCCCTGCACCGAGCTCTGGCGGAAGTTGTCGGAGTTTGATTTCATGGTCAGCCGGTAAACGCCGATCACGCACTTTTTTTCCTGATCCGCGCTGTAATCGCCCCGGTTGTAATAGTCATAATAGCCCGCCTTCGCCAGTACGCGGTCCGCAATGAAATCCTTTCTGGTCCGGTTGGATTCAACGATGGCCTGGATCAGATTCTGGGGAACATCGTCATAGTTCGCAAGAAGCTGCTTCGTATCCTTCGGCAGACAGTACCCTCCGTAGCCAAAGGAGGGATTATTGTACTGCGTTCCGATCCGGGGATCCAGGCAGACACCCTCGATGATCTTTTTGGTATCAAGTCCCTTGATCTCCGCATAGGTATCAAGCTCATTGAAATACGAAACCCGAAGGGCCAGATAGGTATTTGCAAACAGCTTTACCGCCTCAGCCTCTGTCAGCCCCATGATCAGGACATCGATCTCCTCTTTGATCGCCCCTTCCTTTAAAAGACCGGCAAAGATCTCCGCGGCCTCCTTCAGCTCTTCATCGAAAAGATCCGTCCCTACGATGATCCTCGAGGGATAGAGATTGTCGTAAAGAGCCCTGCTCTCTCTTAAAAACTCCGGGCTGAACAGGATCCGCTTGTTCTTATATTTCTTTCGGACAGACTCGGTAAAGCCCACGGGAATCGTGGACTTGATCACCATGACCGCCTCCTTGTTCAGACGGGTCACCAGTTCGATCACCGCCTCAACGGCGCTGGTATCAAAAAAGTTCAGCTTGGGATCATAGTTCGTCGGCGTCGAGATCACGACAAAATCCGCGTCCAGGTAGGCCGCTTCCGCGTCCAGGCTTGCCGTCAGCGAAAGCTCCTTATTCGCCAGATAATCCTCAATCTCCGGATCTGCTATCGGTGAAATCCGCTGATTGATCTTCTCCACCTTTTCCGGTATTATGTCAACTGCTGTGACCTGATGGCACTGTGATAAAAGCGTCGCGATAGACATCCCGACATAACCGGTGCCTGCTACAGCGATCTTGTAATGTTCTTTCTTCCGCATAATGATATCTCTCCCTTATCAAAATATTATGTAAACCGATTTTAGAAATGTTCCCCAGTTTATAGAAACTATAGAACTGTTCAGTCCTGGCCTGAACAGTTACGAGCCGGGCGCGGCTGCGATAACTACTTGCCCGAAAACATCGCTGGGATCGTCTGAAGCAGGATCTTGATATCTAAAAGGATCGACCAGTTATCAATATATTCGATATCGAGGGCTACGATCTCCTCGAAATCCGAGATGTCGTTCCTTCCGGAAACCTGCCAGAGCCCCGTTAACCCCGGCCGAAAGCTCAGGCGTTTCTTATGGTTTAAGCTGTACTTCGAAAACTCATCGACTGTCGGCGGCCTTGTCCCTACCAGGGACATATCGCCCTTTAATACGTTTAAAAACTGTGGGAATTCATCGATGGAGGTTTTTCGCATAAAGCGGCCGACCTTTGTAATCCGGGGATCGTTCTCCATCTTGAAGACATAGCCGTTCATCTGATTCTGTCCGGCAAGCTCCTTCTTCTTCTCCTCCGCGTCCTTTACCATGGAACGGAATTTATAGATCCGAAAGATCCTGCCGTTTCGTCCGACCCTTTCCTGGGAGAAGAAGACCGGCCCCTCCGATTCCAGCTTGATCAGCGGACCGAAAATGACCACCAGCACCAGGAGAATCATACAGCCGATCAAAGCTCCTACGATGTCCATAAAACGCTTGATAATAAGCAGCCCGACCGAGACCACCTGATTGGCGTAGATAATATAATCCAGATGCTCGCTTCCAGCGTACATCCGGTGCTTGCAGCCGGAAAGTCTCGGAATATCGATCTGATAGGCGATGGCAATACCGCTCTTTGAGAGCTCGTTTAAAATCGGGATAACCTCCGGCGGTCTGCCCTCCGCCCCGACGATCACCTCATCCAGCGACGCGTTCCTGCAATACTCCGTCAGATGTTTCAGATCCGTCACGATTTTGATATTATGTAAACCATCAGGTGAAGCAAGCTCTTCTAAGGATTCCCCTGAATCCTCTCCGTAAACCACCGCCCCGACGATCTCGTCGGTAAAATTCCTCGCAGCGTCCAGATCGGTAAAGAAGGTATTGATAAAATCCCTGGTCCCCACAAGCAAAATGCTCCGCTCCTGCAAAAGATGCACATAGAGCCTCGGGATCAGGCGCTTGAGCAGAAGGTGCACAAGCCACATCAAAAGACTGTCGATCCCAAGGAAATACAGGAAAGCCAGTCTTGAAAAATAGGCGTAATTTCGTATGAAAAACAGGACCAGACCGGTCCCCGCGATCATGATCAGGTTATTCCAGATGACGTGAACTAACTCCAGCAGATATCCGCGGATATAGAAATCCCTGTTATTGTTGAAGATCAGATTCGCCCCGATATAAAACAGCAGCATCGGCGCCAGATTTACCAGAAACCGCTGTCTGCCGAAATAAGAGCCAAGAAACGACCCGTCCCTTAGCAGGGTAGCAATATAAAGGCTGATCACAATAGAGACCAGATCGCAACAAAGGATCAGAGCATTCTGCAGACCGGATCTGCGTCTAACCATAACTCCCCCCGATGGCCCGGATCGACCCGGACCGGTTGATATCCCAAAAACTACAAAGAATACGGATTTTTCCGATGTAAGTAAGTCCGTTTTTGAAAATGGGAATGGAGGCCCGTCCCCATTCCCATCAGGCAAAACTTATATTAGGGGAAACGGATTTCTCCGTTTCCTCAGATCTCAACGATCCAGCCTTCAGGAGCTTCAATCGTTCCCATCTGGATCCCTGTCAGCGTATCGTAGAGCTTCTTCGTAACAGGTCCCATCTCCTCCATTCCGGCCGGGAGACAGATCTCCTTTCCGTGATCCACGATCTTTCCGACCGGAGATACCACGGCCGCTGTCCCGCAGAGTCCGCATTCCGCGAAATCGGACAGCTCACTCAAATATACCTCTCTCTCCTCGACCTCTATGTTCAGATAGTCCTTCGCAACCTGCACTAACGACCGCCTCGTGATCGAGGGAAGAATACTGTCGGACTTCGGCGTAACGAGCTTTCCGTCTTTCGTTATAAAGATGATATTCGCTCCGCCGGTCTCCTCCAGCTTCGTCCTCGTCCCGGGATCGAGATACATATTTTCATCAAAGCCCTTTTCATGCGCATCGACGATGGCGTAGAGGCTCATGGCGTAGTTCAGGCCTGCCTTGATATGGCCGGTGCCGTGCGGCGCCGCGCGGTCAAAATCACTGATACGCACCGTGATCGGCTTCGCGCCGCCCTTGAAGTAAGGGCCTACCGGAGTCGTAAAAATTCGAAACTGATACTCATTCGCGGGCTTAACCCCGATGATCGGATCCGAGCCGAACATATAGGGTCTGATATAAAGCGTCGCGCCGCTCCCGTAAGGAGGTACATAGGCTTCGTTGGCCTTTACGGTCTTCTTTACCGCCTCGACAAACTTCTTCGCAGGATAGACCGGCATCTTCAACCGGCTCGCGGAGGTCTCCATCCGCTCTCCGTTCAGATCCGGCCGGAAGGTCACGATCTTCCCGTCCTTGGTCGTATAGGCCTTTAAGCCTTCAAAAATCGTCTGGGCATACTGAAATACACAGGCGCACTCATTCAAAACGATATTCGGATCCGTCGTCAGCTCGCCTTCATCCCAACTCCCTTCCTTATAATTCGATACGAACCGGTAATCCGTATGTACATACCCAAATCCCAGATTACCCCAATCAATATTCTTTTTCTCCATATCTCTGTCCCTCTTTTTCTATAATTGATGAATTTATAGGAAACGAATTTATACTGGTTAACGATTTTCGTTGCCGATCTACCGTTTTCCAGACTCGCAAACGCAATTCCAGTACGTATGCTTTCTCAAAAACGGCAATTAATTGCGTTCGCGAGTATAATTCATTCGTTTACGATAACTGTATGTTACTTAGCCCGCTCACCACTATTTCTTCAATAGATATATCGCTTTAGCGGCTGTTTGTCAAGTTTTTGTTAGCCTTTCATCCTCTCCCAGCGCTGGAAGGTATACTCGATATCAAAGCAGGTCATCTCCTCGCTCTCCCCCGTCATCGTCCATTCCGGGGACTTTGAGAGATCCGGCAGATAAGCGTCCGCGCTGTAGGCGTAGTCGATCTTTGTAATGATCGCGGTATCGCAGTAGGGAAGCAAAAGGCGGTAGATACTCTCTCCTCCGATCACATAGAGGTCCTCACTGTTATACTGCTTCGTTACAGAGAGCAGCTCCTCTAAGGACCCGACGACCACCGCGTCCTTTGCCCGAAACTCCGTATTCTTCGAAAGGATGATATTCGTCCGGTTCGGAAGCGGAAGTCCTCCCGGAAAGGTGTCAAGCGTCTTTCTTCCGAGGATAACGACCTTCCCGGTCGTCGTTTCCCGAAACATCTTATGGTCCGCCGGGATACTCACAAGGAGCCTGCCCTGATACCCTATTGCCCAGTTCCTGTCTGCTGCCGCGATCAGATTCATCGTTTAACTCTCTCCCATATTCTGCATACGTCAAACCGCTACCGGGATATTTTCGATCTGCGGATGCGGATCGTATCCCTCTAACGAAACGTCCTCTTTTGTAAAAGCGTAGAAATCCCTGATCTCAGGATTCAGCACAAAGCGGGGAGCAGCCTTTGGTTCTCTCCTTAAAAGCTCCTCCACAAGCGGAACATGCCTGTCATAGATATGCGCGTCCGCGATGACATGTACCAGCTCCCCGGCCTGCATATCACAGACCTGCGCCAGCATATGGACCAAAACCGCGTACTGGACGACGTTCCAGTTATTCGCGGTCAGCACATCCTGGGAGCGCTGGTTTAACACCGCGTTTAACGTCAGCCTTTCCTCCCCCTTCTCCTGGGTCACGTTAAAGGTCATGCTGTAGGCGCAGGGATACAGATTCATCTCATTCAGATCTGAATGCACATACATATTCGTCATGATCCGTCTGCTGAACGGGTTGTTCTTCAGGTCGTAGATCACCCGGTCTGTCTGGTCAAACATTCCCTCCTTATAAGCGTGCTTCACACCCATCTGGTAGCCGTAGGCCTTTCCGATGGATCCGTCCTCATCCGCCCATGCATCCCAGATATGGGAAGAGAGGTCATGCACATTATTGGACTTTTTCTGCCAGATCCAGAGCATCTCGTCCACCGCGCTCTTTAAGGCCGTCCGCCTCAGCGTAAGGATCGGAAACTCCTTCCTCAGATCATAGCGGTTTATCACACCGAATTTCTTGATCGTATAGGCGCTCGATCCGTCCTTCCATTTCGGCCGGACCTTCTCGCCCCTTGTATCGCAGCCGTTATTCAGGATATCCCGGCACATATCGATAAATACCTTATCCGCGTAGCTCATAATTCTTCCCTTATCTGTCCCATTTATCACACAGTGAATTGATCTGATCCGCGAACTTCGCCAGATCCTTGTTCGCGCCGCCCTCATTATGCCGAATGACCGCAAGCAGCCTCTGTCCGGCAGCAAGGAGACGCTCGAATACCGCGGAAGCAGCTCTCTTCTTCTTCGTGATCCGGATGCCCTCCGGCGAGGAAACGAGCTCCTCCTTTAGCAGATCATAGACCGCTCCCGAATACGGCGCATAGGTGTCAAAGCCGTGCTCATCCCGCAGGTAATCCGCAAAGATATCGCACACCTCGTCATCTCCGTGGACCACAAATACCTTCTTCGGCTCGTTCTCAAAGCCGAGGATCCAGTCCGTCAGCCCCGCCTTATCGGCATGGCCGCTCAGACCATGGACCTGAATGATATTTGCCCGGACATCAACGGTCTCTCCGAAGAGCCTAACCTCCTTCGCCCCGTCACAAATATTCCTTCCCAGAGTCCCTACCGCCTGATAACCCACGAATAGGATCGTACACTCCGGCCGCCAGAGATTATGCTTCAGATGGTGCCTGATTCTTCCTGCCTCACACATCCCGGAGGCGGAAATGATGACCTTTGGAGTATCCTCAAAATTGATAGCCTTGGACTCGTCGCTCGTAATGGAAAGAGAGAGACCGGGGAAGCTAATGGGATTGATCCCAGCCTCCACAAGTTTTAAGGCCTCCTCGTCGAAACACTCTTCGATATTCTTATGGAAAATACTCGTCGCTTCTACCGCAAGGGGCGAATCCACATACACCGGGAAATCCTCGTGGTCCTGAACAAGGCCCTCCGCCTTGATGATCCTTAAGAAGTACAGAAGCTCCTGCGTCCTGCCTACCGCAAAGGACGGAATCACGACATTTCCGCCCCGGTCAAAGGTCTCCTTTAAAATCCTCGTCAGCTCCGAAACGTAGTCGATATTGATGATCTGATGGAGTCTGTCGCCGTAGGTCGATTCTATGATCACATAATCCGCCTCAGCGATCTTCTGCGGTGCTTTGACAAGCGGCTTTCCCTTGTTTCCCACGTCGCCGGAAAAGACCAGCTTCTTTGTCGTCTCTCCCTCAGTCAGCCACAGCTCGATGGCCGCGGAACCCAGGAGATGGCCGATATCGTTGAAACGAAGCAGGATCCCCTCGTCGATTTCAAGCACCTTATCATAGGGACAGGGCACCAGACATTTGATGGCGCCGTCCGCATCCTGCATATCGTAGATCGGGTTGTAGCTCTCTACATCCTTGCCCCGCTTTGCCTTCCGGTTCCGCCATTCCGCTTCAAACATCTGGATATGCGCGCTGTCACGGAGCATGATCGACGACAGTTCCGCTGTCGCCTTTGTAGCGTAGATCTTTCCCCGAAAGCCCTTCGCGTAAAGCAACGGAAGCAATCCCGAATGGTCGATATGCGCGTGCGTCAGAAAAACATAATCGATCTGTGCCTCGTCCACAGGCAGCGGAACATTCTCATACAGATTGATCCCCTGCTCCATTCCGTAGTCTACAAGCAAATGCTTTCCACAGGCTTCGATATAGTGGCAGCTTCCCGTAACCTCGTGGTCCGCGCCGATAAATTGCAGCTGCATAGCTTCCCTCCCCTCAGAAAATATCCTCTTCGTCTCTGTTTTCCTTTACGCCCTGTCTGATCAGAGCAATAATGATGATCAGCAGGATAAAAACGATGGTTGCAAGAACAAAAATGATCCCGTAGATCATCGTCGAATCCGACGCGGCCTCATCAATGACCTCCGTCAGTCCGGAGATCGTCTGAGAAGCGTTGCTCTCAGGCTTCTCAACCTCAATACCCTGTCCGGTATCCGGCTTTATATCCTTCGGAGGAAGCTCCGCCTCCGTCGTTTCGATCTCGTTTTCGCTGACGCTCTCCTCTTCTTCCGAAGGCTCCTCCTCTTCTTCCGAGGCAGCCTCCACATCGGTCGTATAATCGGTATACAATCCGAAGGTATTATAGATTCTGAAAACCACCGGCCCGGAATAATCGGCGGGGACGGTAAGCGTATCAATGACAGAATCTCTGTTCCCCCAGAGCTTAAGCCCCGCGAAATCATCCGGCTTCACATCGTCTAAATTCCCCCGGATCGCGTTATAATACATCATCCGGCTTTCCGGTTCATCACATTTTATCGTATAGGGATACTCCGCCTGATTTCCGTTGATCTCCGCCAACCCCAGCTCTACCGAAATATTCTCCGGAGCTGTTTCGTCCGGGAAGACGAGATTGTCCGGAAGCTCGACGCGAACCGTAGGCGTTACCTGGCCGCTCATAACATTTTTAGCTACTCCGTAGTAATCCGCAACTCCCTCCGCGTCGATCCGTCCGATCCGGTTCCAGAGCTCCTCCGTTCCCAGACGTTCAAAATCCAGCGGATTGTCGAGATACCCGTGTTCGATGATAATCACAGGAAGGTTAACGTCCTTTCCGTGCCGTATCACTCCGTAATAATCCTGGTTTTCGGAATTCAGCCTCGTTTTTACGCCCTTATCGTCCAGACCGTAATCGACCCACCGTTTCATAATACAGGAGCCGACTCCACAGCCTGTCGTATAGCAGGAGCCAAAAGCCGAGATATAGATCTCGGAGCCGTAGAAGATATGATACAGGGAAGCGTTATAGTGAACGCTGATCATCAGATCCGCTCCCACCGACTCCGCAAAATCGACTCTTTCCTTCAGTCCCACGCTCGTATCATCAAACCTCGTCATATAGACATTCAGGTTCGGATACTGGGAAAGCTCATCGTACAGCGCCTTTGCCGTGATCAGATCCACATCCTTCTCGATCAGGCTATCTGAATAGATCGCTCCCGCCTGGGCTTCTTCATCGAGATCCGCGCCTCCGTGCCCCGGGTCAATCACGATCGTGATCTCGTCATAGGCAAACACGGGAACACTGCCCGGTATAAAAAAAAGAACGCAAATCAGAGCGACTACGCAAACTGCTACCCGCCAAAACGAAATGCTTCCCTTCGTTTTTTCTCTGAAATCTGCGTTACATATCATAGTTACAGTATAGCTTATCTAAGCCTGCTTTTCAAGATTTCAATGAAAGGTCAAAAACAGGACAGACGCGATAAGAGCGGATACCGATTCTTTCGTCAGCACCCGCTCCTACCTTAGTGACTCATCCAATGGACCATACCTCCTTTTTGCCTTCTGATCTCCATTAAAATCGCCTTTTGCAATCTATGTGAACTTTAAAGTGTCATCACACTATGCACAATATTCAATTTTTCACCGGCACTCGGACTCCTTCATCTCATGTACGTTTTCAGTGATCTCTTTGCCACCTGTACCCTGCTTTTCTTCGCGTGTCCTTTTGTTAAGCACCTGCCTTACTCTGTCCGCCTTTTTTCGGACATCAAAGCTAGTTAATAAATCAAACTTCTGCTCTGCTAATCGGCAATTTTAAAAATCATCCGGCTCTTTCAACCTTTATAAATCTTAAACTAATGTTTTCGGCGGTCCGTACCTCCTTTGATTTCTTCGATCCGAAGTCCAAACCCTTCGGTTTTTTCTCTTAATTTCGTCTCTCTCTTGTTTATGTCTGTATTATAGTCCTGGATTTTTAATTTGTCAACACATTTTTTGAAAAAAGTTGAAAATTTTTAAAATTCATTTCTATAATTGTCATAATTTTCAGACAATTTATTATTACGAATTGTTTTGTGTACACATTTATCGTAGATACATCGGCTATGTTTATCGTTTACTTCCCGGAAATAATACTCTTTGCAGTATCCGGGGCATTGCTTACCGAGAGAAAAACTGCCCGACCTCTGACTTCGACCACCGCCTCCGACAGCTTTACCAACTCCTCCGGAACGTAATCCTCAAAGGATTCTTTCTGCTCCTCAACCCGCTGCTTCAGCGCCTCCTCCGCTTTTCCGGCATCCTCTTCAGAAACGCATAAAAGCGCTACGATCTCTTCAGCCGTCGCGCCGGAGCTTTCATAGATCACCGATTCCTCGATCTCAGCATCTCCAAAGCTGATAAACATCCGTGCGGTTTCCAGATCGATCCCGGAAAGCTCGTCCTCATAGGTGATCTCGTTCAGCAATCGATACGCGACAGATGTTATGTCAACCGATTCCTCGTCTGCCTGTATATTTTCCTGCGCCTCCCCGGATCCGGCCCCTTCCCCGGTACTTTCTCCCGCGGCTTCTTTAGAGCGGTCTTCCGCCGCCTGTTCTTCCGCTACGGTCAGCGTTTTTTCCGCCTCCTTATCCTTCCCGCAGCCCGTAAACAATACTGCGGCCGATAAAATCACCGCTGCCGCTAACCCAATAAGTCTTACCCTTGACCCCGTCATTATCCTCTACCTCCACTTAATTGTATAGGAAACGATTTTATTCGTTTCCTATTGGCGCCGATTACGGAGCGCTGAAAGCGCCTTCCATACCGCAATCGTGTGCATCAATAATTATCGTGAACAAATATATATAATTCGTCTACGATGTATAAATCTCGACCTGTCCGCAAAATACTGTTACTGCTCAGACTGAGGTATGACCACTGCCTGCCGCATCAGCTGCTGTTTCCATGGCTCCATATATTTCGCCTTCAGATGGATCCCGTCCGCAGTAGCCTCCGGGATCAGGCTCCCGTCCTCTGAAAGCAGGTCTTCGCTCACCTCTACAAAATACGCCTTCTGCTCCTCCGCAAAAGCCCTCAGCTTCTCGTTTCTCGCGTAAATATTGGTGTTATTATGCACCTTATCGCTTACGGATTTCGCAGCCGTTACCGGCAGGATCGCATGGATATAGATCACCGCTCTCGGCTCGTAGGTCCGAAGAAGGTTGATCACCTCGGCGTACTTCTCATAAAAGAGATCTTCTATTCCGCCCATTTCATTCAATCCGATCTTTATATAGATCTTCGTAAAGGTATCATAGGGGAGTGCGTCAAAGATCGGGACCTTCCCCTCCTCTGTCTGAACAACCTTCATTGTATCATATTTATAGACGGAAAAGCTGGTTACACAGTAATAAGTTGCGGCAAGTCCGGAATACATTCCAAAGCCCTGGAGTCTGGAATCCCCGATGAACAGCGCATCTGAAAAATACTCCTCTCCGACCGTACTGAACTTAAGCGGATAGTATTTTTCCGGGTTAATATAGCCGACCAAGCCCACCTGGCCGTCCCGCACAGGCGCCTCCGCCCGGATCTCGATCTCATCGCCGCTTCCGGCGCTCACTAAGGAGGTCAGTCCCGCGATCTCCATATTGGAATTCTCGTATTCCTCCTCTGTCTCTTCCCCCAGGCCTTCTTCGCCTGAGTCCTCTTCCTGCGTATCCCCTGCCTCCGAGGGTATTGCAGCTTCCTGGGAAACGATCTCGACCGTTTTTGCTTCCGCCTCTTTCTTTTCCGCCTCTGCCAGCCGAAGCTCATTCAAATACTCTTCCGATAGCTCCGTAACATAAGCCTCCGAAAAGGCGCCGCGAAGTTCACCAAAGGTCCTGCCCATATCCCACAAGGCGACAAAGCCGCCAATAATCAGAGCAGCGATCACCCCGCAGACAGCAAGGGCTATCCTTGCGGGAATCGGAAGACCGGTCTTTTTTTTCAAAAGCTCTGCTTCCGCGGGCGAGGGCGGAATATAAGAGCCGGCCCAACCGTCGTCAAAATTCTCGTCTTCCTCCTCTAAGAATCCTGCTTCTGAGGTTTCCTCCTTTCCATATGATTCAAAAGGCTCCTCCCCTTCTGAGTCTTCCTCTCCCCCGTATGGTTCAAAAGACTCCCCCGCTTCCGCGGTTTCTTCCTGTATTTCTTCAAACAGCTCCTCGTCCGGCTTTACGGCAAGCTCCTCAGACTCCTCCGGCTCGGGATCCTCTTCGTCGAAAAACCAATCCTCCGCTTTTTTCCCATAATTGATATTCTCCTGGGGGATATATCCGTCCGTATTATAGTACAGATTTTCCCTCGGCATTTTCACAGGCTCATCGGACAGGATATGCCCTCTGTCATCCCGCCGAATCCTCTGTACCTTTATTTCATTCCCGTCCGTCGGATGTGACGCAGGTCTAAACACCGCATCGTCGTTCTCTGTGAGAACCTCCGAATTGTTATTTTCACTCATAGACACACCATATATAAAACGATATCTGACAGCTTCAACGCAGCCAGAGCGTTACCGTGAATATCATCTGCAACTATTCAGAACAGCCAGTTAGTCCCTAGAGGCTAAGAGTTTCGCGCCCGAAGCACCAGCAGCTTAGAGCGTACGAACACGTATATCAGGTTATTACTTCAACAGCTTATAAAAATTGGACTCCTCAGAAAACTGCATAAAATTATATAGAAGCAATACATCTGCCTCCTCATTCTCCGAAAGAAGCTCCGAAACGCTCCCGCCAAAGTATCGCAGATCCACCGTGATGACCCTGCTGTAATTATACGACAAAAACGGAATAAGGCAATTGGAATAGGAGTCCTTGAAAAGGATCAGCGTCCCCTTCTCCCCTTCCCTTCCCGTTTCAATGACACCGGTCCCGGGATTTCCGTACATAAACATCGCATATTTGTCATAGGTATCTAACTTATCAAGATCATAAAGCCCGGGATAGCTCTCACCGTTGCCCCGGTTAACATAACTCTTAATCGGGATATCGTAGTATACCAGCTCGTCCGGAGCGATTCCCACGCCTTTATACTTCGAATAATAGGTTCCGTAGAAGCCGGGGAAGGAATTCCGCTGAAGCAAACTTATGTCAACTAACTGTGAATCCCTGCCCATAGCCTCGCAGATCGTCCGGTATCCCAGGTACGCTCCGTCCGTCGTCCAGTGATGATCGGTATAATAATACAGCTTCTCATCCCGGTGCTCATACAGCGGCGCATACAGGTTGATCGTATGGACCCCGGAAACCCCCGACAGCTCCTCACAGAATCCGTCGATGGCCTTTTTCTCGGAAATAGCCGGAGTCCCTTTTGGCAGCCTGTCCCTTTGGATCTCAAAGGAATTCGGAATCAGACCGACATAGATCTCCCGCTCCTGCCCTTCTAAAAACGACCGAACGATATCCTCATTCCGAGAAAGATTCCGATGATACGAAAAAGCCTTCTCAAAAAGCTGGCCATCCCTTCCCCGGATAATTCCATTATTCTCCTTTTTTAACTCCATCCGTTCCACAACGGATTTAAGACGGATGAGCTCATCCCTGAAAAGCAGCTGATCCCCGGTATAGATCTCAAAGCTCTCCATAAAGCTCCCGTCTAAAAGCCCCTTCACACTAAACTCAGGCTGTCCTGCAAGATACCGGTTCTCCATTTCCGAAAACTCTGCTTCGGGCTTTACCAGATAACCGATCAGAAAAGCAAGCAGAAAGGCAGCGCAAAAGACCGTAAGGAAATTGTCAGTTATTATATTATAGAAGGATTTCCTCTCTCTGTTCTCTTCCATGTCCTCAGAACCGGAAATATAAAAAAGGATTAAAGCTCGCGTCCGCCAGGTACGCGACGCATAAGACCAACAAACCTATATGCAAAAGCTGTCCGAAAGGCTTCGTCCCGACCCGGTGATACGCCTCTTTACAAAACGGCGTTGAAAACAAAAGCCCCACACAGAGGATCACCCCGTAATTTCCGAGATAATACCAGATCTCCTCTCCGAAATAAAAAGAGAACATCCGAGAAAAATACACACCCAGCCCGGAAAAGTCTGTAATCGAAAAGATCACCCAGCTTACGACGACAAAAAACAGGGTATAGATATGGGCAAAGGCCCTGTGTTTTGCTAGGAAGCTCCCCAAAAACAGCCGTTCCAGGGCGATCAGTACAAAGAAATACAGCCCCCATAATACAAAATTCCAGCCCGCTCCATGCCAGAAGCCGGTCACAAACCAGACGATGAACAGGTTTACATAAGTTCTGATCCTTCCCCTACGGTTTCCCCCTAACGGAATATAGAGATATTCCCGAAACCATGCTCCCAGCGTCATATGCCATCTGCGCCAGAACTCCGAGATTGAAATCGAAATATAGGGGAAATCAAAATTCGCGGGAAACTCAAAGCCCAGCAGCTTTCCCAGCCCGATCGCCATCAGGGAATAGCCGTTAAAATCAAAAAAGATCTGAAGCGTAAAGGCAACCGCCCCAAGCCAGGCAAGCGGCATCGAAATATTTTCATACCCAAGCTCGGAAAGCTCTTCCCAGAGCTGTCCGATATTATTCGCAATGAGAACCTTGGAGGAAAGCCCCAGGATAAATACCCGAAGCCCGTCTCCGATCTGCGAAAGCGTAATGCTTCTTTCCTTCAGCTCCCTGTTTACCTGTGAATAAACAACGATCGGTCCGGCAATCAGCTGAGGGAACATTACAAGATAGGTCCCGAGATTCAGGATCGAATGCTCTGCCTTAACTCTCCCCCGGTACAGATCGATGACATAGGACATGATCTGAAAGGTATAGAAGCTGATCCCAAGCGGAAGCGTCAACCTCGGCGGGAAAATCAGCTCTCTTCCCAAAACGGCATTAAGATTCGTGACAAAAAAATCCGCGTACTTGAAAAATAAGAGCATCCCGATGTCAAAGCAGAGGGTCAGGACAAAAGCCGTCCGCTTTGCCGCGATATTTTCTGACAACTGACATCTTTCAATGATAAGTCCCGAGAGATAATTGACCAGAATGGAAGCAAAGATTAAAAGCAGGTATTTCGGCTCGCCCCAGCCGTAAAACACGATGCTTCCGATAAAAAGAACCGTATTCTTCGCACTGTACGGCACAAGATAGTACAGCACGAAGAATATCGGCATAAACCAGAATAGGAACAACAGACTGCTGAAGACCATTCTATACTCTACCCTCAAGACCCCGGACAGACCCCTTGTCCGGGCGCGTCCACAGCCCCCTGACTGCTTCGGCAAAATTCAGCTTTTCAGCATATTCTATAGCAGGATTACCAATCGTTCTACTGGATCAGCGGATACTTCGCAGTAAGCTCGTCCACGATCGCCCGGGCTTTTGCGACACCCTCGTTCTTTTCCTTTACAACAAACGAGATCGCCTCGGCTACACGATCCAGATCATCCGTCCTTAAACCTCTTGAAGTAACCGCAGGCGTTCCAAGACGGATCCCGCTGGTAACAAACGGCTTCTGCGGATCATTCGGAACCGTATTCTTATTAGCCGTGATATGCGCCTCATCCAAAAGGATCTCGATCTCCTTGCCGGTCAGCTCCTGCGGTCTGAGATCTAACAGCATCAGATGATTATCGGTCCCTCCCGAAACGATCGAAAGTCCCCTCTTCATAAGACCGCCTGCCAGAGCCTGCGCGTTATCCACGATATTCTTTCCGTACTCCTTGAATTCCGGAGAAAGCGCTTCCTTGAAGCAGACCGCCTTGGCCGCGATAACGTGCATCAGCGGGCCTCCCTGGATCCCCGGGAAGATCGCCTTATTGAAATTAAACTTCTGAGCCGCCTCCTCGTTGCAGAGGATCAGACCGCCTCTGGGCCCCCGAAGAGTCTTATGGGTCGTTGTCGTAACGACATCCGCGTAAGGGATCGGGCTCTCATGATACCCGGTCACGACTAACCCCGCGATATGAGCGATATCTACCATCAGATAGGCGCCGACCTTGTCACAGATCTCCCGGAAACGCTTGAAATCGATCTTTCTCGCATATGCGCTGGCTCCGGCCAAGATCATCTTCGGCTTGCATTCCAAAGCGATCCGCTCTACCTCGTCATAGTCGATAAAGCCGTCGTCATTGACACCGTAATGAACACAATTAAAGTATTTTCCGGAAAGATTGACCGGCGAGCCATGGGACAGATGTCCGCCGTGATCTAAATTCATACCCATAAAGGTATCGCCGGGCTCCAACATCGCGAAGAACACCGCCATATTCGCCTGCGCGCCGGAATGGGGCTGAACATTGGCGTAATCGCAGCCAAACAGCTTCTTTGCCCGCTCTCTGGCCAGCTCCTCAACGACATCGACGCACTCACAGCCGCCGTAGTAACGCTTTCCCGGATAACCCTCCGCGTATTTATTCGTAAGGGGACTCCCCATTGCGGCCATCACTGCCTTGCTGACCCAGTTTTCCGAAGCGATCAGCTCCAGATGACTGTTCTGCCTCCGCATTTCCGCTTCGATCGCCTCAGCGATCTCGGGATCCACCTTCTTTACCTCATCCAATGAATACATATTCTTCCTCCTCTGTCCAGCTTCAATCCTATGGGAAACAATACGGCTCGCTGCTCCTTCTCATCCTGTGACCGCAAACACAACGACCTGCCTTATTTCCCTAAAAACCTGCGTCACCCATTTTACCACAAAAGAAATCGCCTTTCCATATAATTTTGCAGGCCGAAAATACGAAAATTTCGATTGACTTTCTTTCCCGATATGATATACTCGACGGTACGATTGCCATAGTTGTGGCAAGAGACGGACGGCTTTTATGTGTTTGCCTGCGCCCCAGAGGAAAATTCAAAATGGAACGTTTTCTTTTATATATAGAAAAGAAATTTGACGGCTGGAAATGTATCCTGCTGATCCCGCTGTATCTTCTCTTTTATCTGCCCTGCTTTTTCTGGCTCGATCTGACCGACCGGGGGCATTATTATGTGATCCATATGGCGCTTGACGATAAAATCCCGTTCTGCGAATACTTTGTCATTTTCTACTACCTCTGGTTTGTCTACGTCGTATTCGCCGTGGGCTATAATGTCTTTACTGACCGCGAAACCTACTTTAAGAGCCTCGGCTTTATAATCTTCGGAATGACTCTGTTCATCGTGATCTCTGCCCTGTTTCCAAACAGTCATGATCTGAGACCTGCGATCTATCCGAGAGATAATATCTATACGACACTGATCTGGATGATCCAGTCCTTTGATACGCCGACGAACGTCTTTCCCAGTATCCACGTATACAACGCCATCGGAGCGCATTTTGCCATCATCTATAATCAGAAGCTGAAAAATAACGCAATGGTCCGGGGGATCTCTTTCTTTATCTGCTTTGGGATCTGCCTCTCGACGGTATTTTTGAAGCAGCATTCCGTTATGGATGTCATCGGAGCGATCACGCTTGCCGCGATCATGTATCCGGTCTTTTTCCGCGAGGAATACCGGGCATTGACGGCAGAAAGAAAAGAACGCAGAGCCCGCGCTTAGGGTCCTGCGTTTTTCAATATGTCCGGTTCCCCCGATTACTGCTCTTTCTCCTCGTCTTCGTTTAACTTTCTTACCTGATCCCCCAGATAATTCACTCCGCCCGGATTTTTCGGGATATATTCCTCTGCGGCCTGTCTGCTCAAGGCAATGACCTCCTGCTTAAAATCTCTGGAAGAAACGATCCGGCAGCCCGCCCCCGCAGCGATGACCTGCTCCGTCCCGTCCGAGGTCACGACCGTAACATCGTAGGCTGCGGCCTGCTCTCTTGTAAACTGCTCGATATAGCCGTCCGCCGTCTGGGCCTCTGCCGTATAGACAACGCCCAGCCTTCCGTAGCGCTGAGTTTCCGTCTGGTGCCCCTCTCTGTTATAGGCATCAAATACCACTAGCAGCTCGCAGTCTGCCAGGCCCTGGTAGTTCCCAAGGATATCCACCAGGCGGTCCCTTGCGCTGTCAATATTGATCCCGGCAAGCTCCTTTAACTCCTCCCAGGAAAAAATCACATTATAGCCATCCACCAGAACAAACTCCGGCTTCTTCGGCCGGACCTTTGCCGCGCGGAGGGACTTTTTGTACTCATACTCAGTTTCTCTTTTCTTTACCGGATGCTTCCGTGCCCGCTTATTCGAATAGTAGGTCTGATCGATGATCTTATCGATCTCCTCTGTGGAAAGAGCTTTCCCGTCCGTCGTCTTTTTCCGTAAAATCTCCGCTCTCCCGGAGGCGCCGGTATGCCACTGAGCTTCTTCACCTTCCGTAAACACCGACGGCAGATGCATATTGTCAAATACCTCATACCAGGGGACGATCTCCCCGGCCCCGTGCCTGCAGAACACCGAATCCCCGCTGTTTAAAAGATCCCGTTCGGGATCATAGCCGATCTCCTCGATCACCCGCTCCGGATTGCCGCACGCAAAATACCCCGCATAGGACAGCGTCAGCTCTCCTTCCCCTCTCGTATAGCGTCTGACCTCCTCCGCGTAATTGGATATCTCACGGGCAGGGCAGGAGCCTTTGATCTCAGAGCCTCCCGGAGTCTGTCCGGAAAGTTTAAATTTAGCCCCCATCCGGTCAAGATCCGTCATCGCCCGGCCTGCTGCCTGCTCCGGCACCGTCAGAACAAAGTCATACCAGGGCTCCAATAAAACGCTCTCCGCCTGCAACAGTCCCTGGCGGACTGCCCGGTAGGTCGCCTGTCTGAAATCGCCGCCCTCCGTATGCTTGATATGGGATTTTCCGGACCGAAGCGTGATCTTCAGATCCGTAATCTCAGAGCCCGTCAGGACTCCCGGGAATCTCCGCTCGGTCAGATGGGTCAGAATCAGGTTCTGGAAGTTGACAGAAAGAGTATCGGGAAGGCAGCGGTTCTCGATCACAAGGCCGCTCCCACGCTCTAACGGCGAAAGGATCAGATGGACCTCCGCGTAATGCCTGAGGGGCTCAAAATGGCCGACCCCCTCTACGGTATTTTCTATGGTTTCCTTATAGATAATACTGCCCTTTGTAAAATCGATCTCACAGCCGAAGCGCTCTTTTACCAGATTTTTTACGATCTCCTGCTGAACCTGACCCATCAGGCTCATTCGAAGCTCCCTTGTCTCCTCGTCAAACCGGACCGAAAGGCTGGGATCCTCCTCCTCAAGCGTCTTCAGGCGGACATACATCACGGAGGCATCCATACCTTCCGGATAAATAACGCTGTAATTTAAAACCGGTATGAGATCCGGTTCGGTTTTCTCCTGAGACTCCCCCAGGCGGTCCCCGATCCTGCTGCCGGTCAGGCCCGTTACGGCGGCAACGGTCCCCGCTTCGATCTCCCGGACGGTCTCGTACTTCTCTCCGTTATACAGCCGGATCTGATCCACCTTCTCCCCGTATTCCGCAATCTCCGGCCGTACCGCCAGCCTTCCGCCGGTCAGCTTTAAAAAGGTCAGCCGGTTATTCTTCTCATCCCTTGTGATTTTAAAGACCCTCGCCGAAAAATCGCAGGAACAGGCAGGCCTTGGCGCAAACTCCGAAAGCCCCAAAAGAAGCTCCTTTACGGAAATCCCCCGAAGCGCCGAGCCGAAATAGCAGGGAAACAGCTTTCTTTCCGCGATCAGTTCCCGCACCGTTTCCTCCGATACCGCTTCCTCGTTCTCTAAAAAGCGTTCCAGAAGCCCCTCGTCTAACACCGCGATCTCTTCCCTGCTTTCCGATGTCACCCCCTCTGACAAATCAACAAAGCCCGCTCCAAACGCTTCCGTCAGAGCAGAGATCAACTCCTTCCGATCTCCGGGAAAGAGATCCATCTTATTCACAAAAACAAACACCGGAACCCTGTAGCGCTCAAACAAACGAAACAAAGTCCTTGTATGGGACTGCACCCCGTCCGTCGCGCTGACCACAAGGATCGCAAGGTCAAGCACGGATAACGTCCGCTCCATCTCCGCCGAAAAATCGATATGCCCCGGCGTGTCGATCAGATTCAGTCGAAGCCCGGAGAGGTCGATAATCGCCTGCTTGGAAAAGATCGTGATTCCCCGCTCGCGCTCCAGGGAATAGGTATCCAAAAAGGCGTCTCCATGATCTACTCTGCCGAGACGCCTGATGCTGCCGCTTTCAAACAGCAATGCTTCCGATAATGTAGTTTTCCCGGCGTCAACATGCGCCAGGATTCCAATAGTAAGCTGATCCATGCCTCACATTGTATCATATTTCCCTTATCCCGAAAACCGCTAAATCAGCCATCCGCCTCTGATCTCTCGTCCTATCCTCAACGCTGTAGGGGCCGACGCTGTTAATGATCGGGGAAAGGTTTCAGATTTCCTTTGGAAATATTGGATTTAAGCAGCATATCCGTGATCTCATAAAGCTTTTCGGATCCTTCCCGTGTCCTGCGGTGTCTCCTGTACACAGTCTCCGCGTCCACATCGTGCTCCCTCCAGTCACTGCCATCATTGCTGTCGTTTAAAAGTAACGGCTGAAGGTTATCCATCGAATGCGCAAACTTCGCTTCCGCGGTCTCGCCGGCTTCAAATTCATCAAAAAGCGCAGTAAATTCCTCCTTCTGATCCTTCGGGAGCAGGGAGAATATCCTTTCCTTTGCGGCATCCTCTCTTTCCTTCTGTGTCGCAATCTCCTCCGGATCATACGCATACGTATCTCCGGCATCGATCTCAACGACATCGTGGATCAGACACATAATCATCACCCGTCCGATATCGATCGGTTCATTGGAATACTCCTTCAGCAGATACGCCATAACCGCCATATGCCAGGCGTGCTCGGCATCATTCTCATTTCTGCCATGCCCGGACAGATGGGTCTGCCGGAAAACGTTCTTTTCCTTATCCAGTTCCAGCGCAAAATCCAGCTGCCTTTTGATCCTCTCGTCCATATCCTGCTCCTTTCCAAGGAAAAGCAGATTCATCAGCGTTCCCCTGACTCCAGTCACAGAAAAGCTGCCCAAAGAATCGCTCTTACCCTTATTATATGGGCGAAATCAGCAAACCGCAACTTTTTTCATATCCCTGCACATAGCAAAAGCAGCAGACCGAAATGATCTGCCGCTTTATTACCTTTCGTTCCTCAACCTGTCAAAACCGGAACCAGGGATCGGATCCGTCCGCTTACAATGTCCGGCTTTTTTGAGCGTGCGCCTTTTTCAGTTCCCAACCTTTGGAAGATTCGCAATACTCTTTTGGAGCTCCTCGTCCGTAGGAACCTGATCGTTCATCTCGTGGTTATGGTATTTCTCATAGGCCACCATATCAAAGTACCCGGTACCTGTCAAACCAAATAGGATATTCTTCTCCTCGCCGGTCTCCTTGCACTTTAAGGCCTCATCGATCGCAACCCGGATCGCGTGGCTGCTCTCGGGAGCCGGAAGGATCCCCTCTGTTCTCGCAAACTGCTCCGCCGCAGCGAATACCGAGGTCTGCTCTACCGATACCGCCTCCATATAGCCGTCGTGATAGAGCTGTGACAGGATCGGGCTCATACCGTGATAACGGAGGCCTCCGGCGTGGTTCGGAGACGGGATAAAGCCGCTTCCGAGGGTATACATCTTCGCTAACGGACAAACCATACCTGTATCCGCGAAATCATACGCAAAGACACCTCTGGTAAAGCTGGGACAGCTGGCAGGCTCCACCGCGATGATCCGGTAATCCTTCTCTCCCCGCAGCTTCTCTCCCATAAACGGAGCAATCAGGCCGCCGAGGTTCGAGCCGCCTCCCGCGCAGCCAATGATGATATCCGGAACCACCTCATACTGATCCAGCGCTGCCTTTGCCTCCAGTCCGATCACCGACTGGTGCAGAAGAACCTGATTCAATACGCTGCCGAGAACATACCGATAGTCCTCCGTACTGGTCGCTGCCTCTACCGCCTCAGAGATCGCGCAGCCCAGGCTTCCGGTCGTTCCCGGGAATTCCTCGTTGATCTTTCGTCCGATATTGGTTTCCATCGAGGGCGAAGGCGTAACGCTCGCGCCATAGGTTCGCATCACCTCACGGCGGAAGGGCTTCTGCTCGTAGGAAACCTTGACCATATACACCTTACAGTCCAATCCCAGATAAGCACAGGCCATAGACAGCGCCGTACCCCACTGGCCGGCTCCGGTCTCTGTCGTAACGCCCTTTAACCCCTGTTTCTTCGCGTAATACGCCTGAGCGATGGCAGAATTCAGCTTATGACTGCCGCTGGTATTGTTTCCCTCAAACTTGTAATAGATATGGGCCGGTGTATCCAGCGTCTTCTCCAGACAATAGGCCCGTACCAGAGGTGCCGGACGGTACATCTTATAGAAATCCTGAATCTCCTGCGGAATATCAATATAAGCGGTATCGTTATCCAGCTCCTGTTTGATCAGTTCATCGCAAAATACCGGTCTGAGGTCATCAAAGCTCATAGGCTGTCCTGTCCCCGGATTCAAAAACGGCGCGGGCTTGTTCTTCATATCCGCCCTGAGATTATACCATTTACTCGGGATCTCACTTTCCTTCAGATAAATTTTGTAGGGAATCTTGCTTTCCTTGCTCATCATGTCTCCTTTCACACACTTTTGTTTTAAGGGACAAAAAAACTCCTGTCCCAATGCAACTGCCGGGACAGGAGATCATTCTCCTGCGGTGCCACCCTGCTTGGTAGTTTCCTACCCACTCATGCGTACTAACATACGCGGATCTTTGATCACGGAGGATTTACTCCGGCGCTCATACTCAAGGCGAACAGCCCGTTTCTGTTTGCCCTCAGGAGTCCATTCACAGCCGGTTCCATACCGCCATCCCACCATCGGCGGCTCTCTGAACACCTCGTATATCACAAGGCATATCATGGAATTACGGAAGCTACTACTCTCCTTCAACGGTTTAATCCATTAAAGCACAAGACGGAGTTTATGTCAATCAAAAGTTAAAAATTTGCTTCGTCAGGTAAGGCAGATTATGCTCCCGCCTGGGCCTTACCGAACTTTTCCTTACCCTGCTTGCATCTCGGGCATTTCCAGTCGTCCGGCAGATCCTCAAACGCCACTCCGTCGTGCTCTGCGGGATCATATACATATCCGCAGACGGAACATACATATTTACCGGAGGACTCTGCGCCGGAGAAATCCACCTCTGCAAGAACCGTAGGCACCGGATCATTCAGATCCATCACTCGCTTTGCCTCAAGGTTCTCATAGCCCTGAGGCGTATGAGTGCCGCAATAAACCGTCGGATGATTTCCGATGAACTCGCGAACCCGGTCAAGCGTCTCCCTGGCTGCCGAAAGATCGTCAAATACCACAGAGAGCTTATTCTCATAAAGCGCTTCATCTACATAGGTGATATCGCCGTGAAGAATATAAAATAATCCGGCATCCTCTACGATCACAATGCTGTTGCCGTTGGTATGTCCCTTTGCCTTGATAAAGTAGATGCCATCACCGATCTTCTGGCTCTCCGGGAAGTTATAATATGCGCCGTCTGTAAACTTTACCGGCTCGAGATTTGTAAGCCCCTGAAGCTCATCCGCCGATGTTTCATCCGCATTCACATAGATCTTCGCGTTAGGAAATGACTTCAGTTCTCCGGAATGATCGATATGCCTATGGGTGAGGAGGATCTTCGTCACCTGTTCAGGCTTGTAGCCGAGCGCAGCAAACGCTTCCATATAGCTGCAGATATTCTTTCCGGTATAAGCCATGCTCGTTTCATCCGGAACTTCCTCCGGAGAACCCGCGGGCACACCGGTATCCACGAGGATCACTTCATTTCCCGTATCAATCAGATAATTCTGCAGCGTACCGCGATACCTGATATTCGGATCAAACTTATCCGGTCCCTCTTCTCCGCCAAATGCGAATGGCTGTGAATAGAACCCGTCTTTTCTGAATTTCACTGCTTTGATTTCCATTGCTTACCTCCTTACACTTTACAAACGCTGCTGTAACAGAATTATTTTACCATTATTACGTAGTTTGTTCAACAAACAGGGCTGAATATCTCATGCTGCAAAAGGTAGGGCGGTTTTCTTTTCTTAATTCCCGTAATTGGGAAAATATGATAAAATGGCAATAAGAAAGCGAGGGAAGCAATGAGCACTTATGTAGTTTCGGATCTGCACGGAGAATACGGGATCCTGGAAAGAGGCCTGAAAGAGATCAATTTTTCTTCTTCGGATCATCTGTATTGCATCGGGGACGCGATAGATCGCGGTCATGAGGGGATACAGATCCTTCAGGAAATCAAAAGTCGTAAGAATATGGAGCTTCTGCTTGGCAACCACGAACAGATGATGTTATCTTCTGTCGATCCGAACGGTAAACCCGAGTGTAATGGGGAAGATTCCGAATTGTGGCTTAACTGGAATGGCGGGAAGGCAACCTTCGGCAAATACCGCGCGCTGTCCGATGACAAAGATCGCAAAGAACTATTGTTTTGGTTGAATCGGCGTGAACTTATAAAAACACTGGAAGTTAGTTCCGCTGACGGAAGGCAGAAATACACACTGTGCCATTCCTACTATATCCCCGAGTATGATGCGCTGCCTTACTTCAAAATACCCAAAAAATCTTCCTGGGATATTGTATGGAGATCTATCTTCCGTGATGACTATGAAACGATGGCAGCCGATGTTTACAGCGAGCATACCGATCGATTGTTTGTCACCGGACACGTCCCGGTACAGAGAATAATGTATGAAAACGATAAGGATTATGATCCGAAAGAAACCATACCACAGGCATATCATTGGAAAAATCTGATCAACATTGACGGCGGACTGGCGTTCCAGCATAATGGGATTCGAAACGGTGCTATCTTTTTCAGATTAGAGGATCAGGCGGAGTTCTTTGTAGAGTATAAGCTATAGCCCCCTCCGCCTCAGTTTTTCTGATATCCTTCAAGGAATATCCTTTCACACAGACAAAGATATCCTTATCTGATAAAATGCACTTGATCTGAACAGTTACAACTCAAAATGGTGGAGTATTGCGATGGATAATATATTTGCGGAAAACCTTCGGAAGCTAAGGGAAAAAAGCGGTCTTTCCCAGAAACAGCTCGCAAAGCAGATGTTTGTCAACCCTTCCACCATCGCAAATTGGGAAAGCGGCAGACGCCTGCCGGATGCTGTGATGGTGCTCCGCCTCGCCAATTGCCTTGGAGTGGATGCAAACACGCTTTTACAACTTGAGGCCCAGAGCGAAAAATCTCCCAATGTCATCATGGTGGACGACAGCGAAATCATCCTCTCCGGAGGTATGTCTGTTCTGAGTGATATCCTGCCAAACGCCACGATCGCGGGCTTCATCTGGCCCATGGAAGCGATTGAATATGCAAAAATAAACCGGATCGATCTGGCTATTCTGGATATTGAACTGGGAACGTCCAGCGGGTTTGACCTTTGCCGCGATCTGCTTAAGATCTATCCCTTTACGAACATCCTGTTTCTGACTGCTTACGTAGACTACTCCTTCGATGCCTGGAAGACCGAGGCCAGCGGCTTTATTCTCAAACCGCTTACGTCTGAGGGCGTAAAGGAGCAGCTAAGAAAACTGCGTTATCCATTCTCAATGGGCGGTGATAAGTGAACGACTGGAGCAATTACTTATGGTTTTCCATAATCAGCTCGGCACTGATGCTAATATTCTCATCACATTCAGGGATGAGCTGCGCGATCTTCTCTTCGGGCTCCCTGCATCCCGTCATAAGCCAACGTTTAAGAACAGCCAGGACTCCTGAACTGACAAAAGCAAAAAAATATTCGATCTCTGTATCAGAATAATCGCCCCGCCTGTGAAAGTATGGCATATAAGCAAGACAGAGCACTCCATCTAATGGACCCAGGAGATAACCGCCATTGGCATACATTGGGTATACTACCCGTTCCTATCGGGAGACGATCCGCAACGAACTGCAGTGGCTCATGGATAGATAATATCAGTTCACTATAATCACACGAGGTTTGCGTCTCTCAAAGTGCAATACATATAATCCCCTTCCATGTAGGTGTCAAAAACGCCTACCACAGTGATCTGTTCGCTCTCCTCCGGGTAATCGTCCGGATAGGAATAATCATCCGTCAGGATAAACTCCATTCCCTGCGCACAACATGCGGTGGCATCCTGGATAATACATGCATAATAATCATTTCCCGTACTTTCGTCATGATATGCCGTGAAGAGACCGTTCATCTTTATGGTTTTGCCAATATATACTGGTTAACACTTTTCGTTGCCGATCAACCAGACTCGCAAACGCAATTTCAGTACATTTACTTTATCAAAAACGGCAATTAATTGCGTTCGCGAGTATAATTATCCGGTTCATACATCATGTTGTAGACTTCGGAATAGACCATCGTGCTGGACAGGGATGTCAAATCTACATCAATTCCCTCCGTAGAGCTTAAGACCGTTTTTTCATCGGCTTGGACCACCGGTTCTGGAGCATTATCGTTCACCCCGCTCTGTCGGATTTGATCCCCCTTCTCATAGCTTTCTTCGGAAGAAGCGTTTATATCCTCTGCCTCTTTCATTCCGGCCAGCAGAACCTCCTCGACAGCTGACTGTTTTGCTGTACGGTTTGTTGTCTCCCCATCTTTCTTACATCCCAGGGCAGCAAGGATCAGTACCGCGCAAATCACCATTAAAACCACTTTATATGATTTCATCGAGTTCCTCCTTCATCCTATTGTAAAGCTTTCTTCAGTACCGCAAGATTCTCTTCCATGACCGACAAATACGAAACCCCGTTCTGTACCTCCCAAAGCGTGGCAGACTGCATAGAATCCATAGTCAGGATTTGTTGATCCTTATCCTTCGTATTCTGTACGATAACCTCCGCAAGCTTATGATCAGTTCCTTCAATTGTTATTACTGAATGTAAAGATAGTTCATCCACCTTTTGCGCAAGAAACAATACGGTTTCAAAGCTGGCCTCCGACTCGGCAGAGCAGCCCGGGAAAGCAGCATAATACGAAAGGCCGTAATCATCTACCAGATAACGGAACGGAAAACGATCTCCAAACAGAAGTGTGGTTACATTCGCCCCTGTAACCGCCGCCTGGTATTCCTTGTCAAGCGCAGCCAGTTTTTCCATGTAGGCCTCGGCATTGTTTTTGTAAGTCTCTGCATTAGCTGCGTCAATCGACTGAATGGCGTCGGATATGACGTTTACAAGATAAGAGGCGTTTTTAAGAGAAAGCCATACGTGCTCATCATACTCCGAGCCTTCATCCTCTTCTTCTGCCCCTTTCTCTTCAGGTTCCATACCGGGGACAAGTTCCTCTTCCTTAACCTGTTCTCCAAGCGCATCGAGGAGATTAATGACGACCATATCCTCGTTTGCCTGCTCCTGCAAAGCATCCTCCACCCATTCATCTGATTCACCGCCGACATAGATGAAAAGATCGCAAGTCCTGATCTTCAGAATATCGTCTGCGGTAGGTTGGTAGCTGTGCAGATCAACGCCATTGTCCAGCAGCATGGTGACTTCGGCTTCAGCTTTGTTTTCGCCAAGGATATTCTGTACCCAATCGTATTCCGGGAAAATTGTTGTAACAATAGAAAGCGTATCTTTTGTCTGGACATCAGGTTTCGTTCCAGAGCTGCACGCTGCGAGACCACCAGCCATCAGAACGGCGGCAATACCGAAGATTGCACGACGTGCAATCGGCAAAAAAGAAAGATATTTTTTCACAATAAAAACCTCCGTGTATTTTTGATTTCCGCGAACAATGAGCCAAACAGATCTACTTGCATATCCATTTGGCAAGTGTAGCAAAAGCCGTATATTTTGCATACGGCGTTGGGCGCAAAAATACAAGGGCAGACTCATAGCCCGAAGATGGGCATAGTTCACCCTTGCCAGAGGTTTCTTTAATTATTCAGACGGACTTTTTTTGAGATGAGTGTTTCCTGTGGGATACTGTACACAGAGAAGAGCACGAATAAGAGGAGGAAAACGACAGGTGCTGCTATAGAGACCCGTGTAGCCACATCACCAACCTGATTAAGAATATTTTCACATAGTTGTATGCAGACGCAGACAGGGCAGTCGTCCCCTGCGCAGTCATGGTCAGCTTCAGCAGCAATGTAGGAAGCAGAAAACAGCACGACAACAAGCATCATGACCCCCACGATGCCTGCTGCGATTCTTCTGGTATTTGAAATGCCTGAATCGCGCATACCCGTCTCCTTCTTCCTAAGTATACCGAAATTTTAGCGTTTTATACATCGATTGTCAATGAATTCGGGAATGATTTCTCTAAACATTGATTGTACCTTTCCTGCTCACACCGACATTTCCATAAACTCATCAATGGCCTGCAGCACAGGTATGGCATACTTCTCCTCTCCGAACAGCCACTGTTCATGCTGACAAGCATCATCCGGCCTAACAATCCTTTGGGGTGTCCAAAATTATCTGTAAATGCCATTTTTTCACTCTCCTCTTACATATATATCTTCTGCCTGTTTTTTCCCAATCACTGTGATCCACGGCTTATTTTTATGATGATCGGTCTTGATCTTCGTGAAGCCGGCAGCTTTCAGCGCATCCGAAATCTGTTCTGCTGTATAGCACTTCATACCGTCTATAATCTTCTCAAACTTAAGGCTCGCGGCATCTCTCCCGTCAGATTCGTTAACGATCATAAAGGTTCCGCCATCCTTCAGGACTCTTGCAACTTCGGCAAAGCACCTTTCAAGCCCCGGCCAGAAATATATCGTCTCAAAAGCTGTCGCCAGATCATATTTACCATCCGGAAATTCAAGTGCGGAAACATCCCCCTGTTGTACCACAAGCTGCCCGTCAGCGATCAGATCCTTATTGTATTCTCTCGCCTTTTCTACCGAAAGATCAGAATAATCCACGGCAGTTCCCTTCGCCGAAGGATACTTCCTCAATAGTTCTCCGGCGTTTCTCCCCCCGCCGCATCCCAGATCCACGATCTCCTCCGGGGCAATCTCTTCTAAATGCGACAGTCCCCAATCAGCCATCCTGGCATGACCGGAATTCATTCCGTTTAACATCATCCTGCCGAGTTTTCCTTCCGGCTTTCTTGTCTGGCTCACATAATCCTTAAATAGTCCCATATCTTCCACCTCGTCTAATGCGTTATTGTAGCTGCACCACTTTCATAGTTATTTTGTTAACATATGCTAACCATTAGTTATACTGGTTAACGTTTTTCATTGCCGATCAATCGGACTCGCAAACGCAATTCCAGTACATTCGCTTTATCATAAGCGGCAACTAATTGCGTTCGCGAGTATAAAAAACCTACTTCCACAATAGGAAATGATGTCCATATCCTATACAGGTTAGCAACCACTAACTATACTAGCACCACCGTTTATTCATTTCAAGATACTTTTTATCTCTACCCAGTATTCCCTGGGAAGATCTTCATTTTACCTCTCGTTTCCTTTTTTTGACTTCCTTTTCCAGCCCTTTAATACTTTTCAGATATTCCTCTTCCACCGGAGACAGCGTAATAACCTGATATTTGCGATATTCTGATTTTGCCTTCTTCATAGCGTCCTCATGGCTCACTTTGCCCGATCCTTCCAGAAGCTTCCTGTTGCCAGAGGTAAGGATGGAGTCTGGCTGCTCTACATAATCGCTCATATACATTGGTTTATGTTCAATAGCGTTTATCTCCGCCAGATCGAAATATCCGGAAACGAGGTTATTCAAAATCTTTAGCTCATCCTCTTTCAGATAGTTCTTTGCCACCCCGATATCCTTAAGCGACGGCAGCTCTCCTGAAAAGGACGTCAGCCCCATAAAAGGCTTATTCGCATCCGCTCTTTCATAGATCACTTCAGCCGACCGTGTGCTGCATAATGCAGCTTGTTCTGAACAATCTAAAAAAACTGTATGGACTCGTCACTCTTGGGGTCATAATCCACACTAGTTGCATACAGATCAAGAACCTGACGGTACAGTACCTTTTCCGATGACCAGATATCCCTGATTCGGTCAAGCAGTTCTTTCCAGTAATTACCGCCCCCATTTCCCTTCAGGCGCTCATCATCTATGATAAAGCCCTTGATAATATATTCCCTTAACCGTTCGGTTGCCCATTTACGGAAATGTGTCACCGTGGAGGATTTGACACGATATCCTAATGAAATGATCATATCCAGATTATAATAAGGAAGTTCTCTTGAAACCTGCCTGTTTCCTTCCGTCCGAACCTGTCGGAATTTTCGACAGGTTAAGGACTCCTCCAATTCTCCTTCCTCATAGATATTCTTAATATGATCAATTACATTTGTTCTGGACGTCTGAAACAACCCAGCCATCTGCTGCTGTGTCAACCATACCGTTTCATCCTGCATCTTGACTTCTATTTTAGTCAAACCGTCTTCCGTCTGATATATGATGACTTCTCCCTTTTTATCCATTACTGCAATACCTCCTCAAGACTCTCGGTCAGTTTATCCGCTATCGCTCGAATCAATAGGGCTTTCATTGCTCCGAAAATAGATACTATTTTGATATTGTTATCAAAGCCATGTGAATCCTTATGAAGCCGCAAAGTCTTATAATATCAATGTTTTCATGTGGCGCGCAATATGCGTATCGCCCCGTCCACCCCTCCTCCCAGCAGACTGGAATTCGCCGCGTTCACTATGGCATCCACATCCAATCCGGTAATATCTCCCATCAGAACCTCTATTTTTACTTCCGCCATGACAGCCTCCAACTTTATGAAAATTTTCTGTTCCTCAATTAGTATATCATATCCAAAGCCAGGATGTTCCCTCTGCATTTTGACAAGAACGCACTTTTTTGTGATATACTATCAAAAAGTATAGTTAGGAGAAATCCCGTGAATATCGAAAAGATTAAAACCTATAATTGTCCGGTGGAAGCGGCGATGGACGTCATCGGCGGAAAATACAAAGCACTGATCGTCTATGAACTGATAAATGGAACCCGTAGATACAATGAGATCCAGAAAGCGGTTCCGCAGGCAACCCCCCGGATGCTCAGCAAACAGCTGAAGGAACTGGAAGAAGACGAGATCATCAATCGTACCTTATACCCTGTCGTACCTCCCAAAACAGAATACTCCCTGACGGAATTTGGACAATCCCTTGTTCCTATCGTACAGGCTTTATGTGATTGGGGCGAACATTACTTTGAAGTTGCAGGCGTACCCGTTCCGTGCGAATAAAAAAGCGGCTGACAGAGAATCTGTCCATCAGCCGTATTTATTCGCGGTTAATCTTTAATTTATACTGGTTAACGCTTTTCGGTGCCGATTAATCGGACTCGCAAACGCAATTTCAGTACGTTTGCGTTATCAGAAACGGCAATTAATTGCGTTCGCGAGTATACCTTCTCAAACATATCCTTGCTCACACCGCATACCGGGCAGCACCAGTCATCCGGCAGATCCTCAAAGGCGGTTCCCGGAGCAATGCCGCTGTCCAGATCACCCTTCTCCGGATCGTAGATATATCCACATGGACCGCACTGATACTTTGCAGCCTTGTCCAATGCCCGCAGGCGTGGTAACGATTCTTTATTCAGTTATGATATCTTCAGAATTGTCTTGCCCTTTGATCCTCCCGACGCAACCTTCTTCAATGCCTTATTAACATCATCAAGCTCAAACACTTCATCCACCGATGCTTCTATGTGGGTATCCTTGAATATCTCGGAGATCTTCTTTAGTCCTGCTCCGTCCTCATGAACAAAGATAAAGAAGTAATTTTGATTTTTGGAAGAAGCCATCTTATCATATTTGCCGCCTGCCATTTTGAACATCATCCGCTTTATAAAAGACATACCGCTTCTTTCTGCAAACTCCCCATTCGGCAGTCCTCTAAGCGACACAAGGCTCCCGCCTCTCTTCAAAATACCGAATTCTTTTGGCAGTTCCCTGTCTCCCAAGGTGTCCAGCACATAGTCCACATCCGTTAGGACATCCGCATAATTTTCTTTTTTATAATCGATAAACTGATCCGCGCCAAGCTTCCTGACACGCTCTTCACTGGCTCCGTTTCCATTCGTGATAACAGTCAGGCCAAAGCTTTTCGCCACCGGAATCGCCATTGCGCCAAGGCTTCCGGTTCCTCCTGAAATAAAGACTGTCTCTCCTTCCTTTGGGCGCATCAGTTCAAATGCCTGTAATGCGGTAAGTGCTGTCAGCGGTACACAGGCAGCTTCTTCGTCGGAAAGATACTCCGGCACCTGTGCAATAGCAGCTGCATCTACCGCTGCGTATTCCGCAAATGCACCTATTTTCTTAAGCGGCATTCTTCCATATACACGGTCACCGGCAGAAAACTCTTTGACAGCAGATCCGATCTTCTCTACTATACCTGCGAACTCATTCCCCATCACCAGCGGGAAGGAATAGGGAACAATCAGCTTCACTTCACCGTGGAGGATCATGTTATCCAGAGGATTCACGCCTGTCGTCCGAATTTTTACCAGAACCTCATTTTCTGCAATCTCCGGAACGGGAATATCCCTTATTTCCAGATCACATCCGTTTTTATCATATCCATTCAGAATTGCCGCTTTCACTTGTCACCGCTCCTTTCTATCTGCTTACGCATTCTGTCAATGCAGTCTGCAAGAGTCGTCTCTCTTAATTCCTGTTCAGCCTTCTCTTCAACGCTGCGGAAAACATCTGAGAGTACAGGTCTGATATGTTTTCCGACTATACACTGATCGTTTGGATTTTGATGCAAGTCAAACACATGCACCTGGCATCCCGGGATGGGATGTTTCTTCGCCCTGTACTCGGATACTCAGGCGTAACGCTGAATAATCGTCGCTACTGCTGGCAGATAAGACACGCCGAAAAGATTCAGATGATTCAGCAAATGGTACAAGTTGTATAGATCCCTTCGATCTTGATAGCCCTCCTGTAAAGGGTTTTCTTCCTCATAAGCACGATAGAAATCTGCGTGGAATCTTCCAAACAGCTCCGTCATAGCAAGATCTGCCTCCGGATGCCCGATATAAACCGCCGGATCAATCAGCCACGCTTTACCGTCCGTTCCCTCGATGTAGTTTCCCGACCAGAGATCCCCGTGCAAAAGCGACGGTTTTTCCGGCTCCACCAACCGATCCTCTAACCTTTCCAGGAGCTTCTCTGAAAGCTTCAGGAGGTTCCGGTCCAGGTACTTCTCTGCCCGTTTTAACTGCACGGATAATCTGCACTCCCGAAAGAAATCGATCCAGGAATCCTTTGGCGTATTGATTTGTCTGCCCGCGCCGATATAATTATCCACGTCAAGGCCAAACGCCCCCGCAGAAATAAGTCCTTCTGTATCGCATCGGTGCATGTCGGCAAGTTCCCGCCCGAATATCTCCCAAAAATCCCTTTTTCTGGCGGGGGATTCCACCATCTCCATGATCAGGAAAGAACTCTTCGTGTCCCGATCGATCCCCCGGCCTAAGAGCCTTGGCGTCCGTATCATCCCAATGGATGCGATCATCCGGAGTCCGTATTCCTCCGCCTCAAAGAAGCCATAATTCTGAATCGTATTCTCTTTCACAAAGATTTTCTGTCCATTACTCAGATCCATGCAATACGACTCATTGATATCTCCCCCGCTTACATGCCGTTTCCTGTCGATCCGCGTGTTCGGTCCGAAACAGGAGGCCACGCAGGCTTCAATAGAAACGTATTCTTTTATCCTCTTTAATTCAGAAATTCCCGCCATTCCATCCCCAGTCAGCAGTCGCGGAATATTTGATATACATATGATCCGGAGCAATTCCGAGTACTTCCCCGAAAATCTTTGTAATCTCTGCAGTCATCTTTGAGAAAGCCTGTTTATCCGGTCCACCAAAAAGTCTCACCTCAATAAAGGCCATTGGCTCCTCTTTATTTGTCCCAACCGTATGCTCTGTTCTCTTACGCTACCGCTTATTCTAGCAGATTTGCGCAAGATATTCTACAGGACTTTCAGATATTCCGGTGCCGCCCCCGTCCAGGCATTTCACCGAAGCACGGCTAACACAGCAAACCCTATGATCGCCGTCAGGATCAAAACCGACAAAGCGGACGCCAGATCCAATCCAGAAGCTATCCCAGAAGTATGCATTTGTAGCGGTCAGAATAACAATCTCCATTTCCGGATAATATTCTGAATTGCCATATTGACCACTGTATGTGATTATCATATAATATCAATATGGAGGTTACAAAATGAATGCGATCAAAGAATTAAGAAGTGCCTCAAAAATGAGCCAGAACCGTTTCGCCACCTATCTTGGAATCCCCGTTGCCAATATCCAACACTGGGAGCAGGGTGTGGCGACACCGCCAAATTACCTGATATCGCTAATTTCCCGGGTGATGAAATACGACGGGTATATCAAATCTGATCTTACTCCTGCTCAGGTCGATGCAATCCGTCAGACGGAAGCGACTCTTGCTCTGGAAGGAATGACCCTGACTTCGCAGGGACTTACTGACATTCAGTCAATGCTCCGCGGGGAGATCAGCCGCGAACAGTTCCAGGACACCCTCAAAAACAGGTATATGAGCCATGCGTCAGATTGATCCATACGTTTATCCTGGGACAAATATCCTCATCAACAAGTTCGACTGCCACGATGCGGATAAGCTATGGGAGATAGAAGCGCTGTCCACAGGTGGCAACCTGGCGTATCTCCAACTACATCCGATAAACGGAGGGTTTGACTTTAAGCACCTCCGTGAAATCCATCGCTTCATTTTCCAAGATCTGTACGACTGGGCAGGTGAACCGCGCACTATTGACATCGGTAAGAACAATCTCTTCTGCCGGGCACAGTTCATAAACGATTATGCACAGACCGTATTCTCCGATTTTTACGACGCTTGCCGGAATACAAAAGATGATCGCCATGCCTTTCTCCAATCGCTTGTGTCCCACTATGCTGACATGAATGCCCTGCATCCTTTCAGGGAAGGCAATGGCAGGAGCCAGCGGGAGTTTACCCGTGAACTCTGTATGAAATGCGGTTATATGTTCGATCTCACAAAGACCGCGCATAAGGACATGCTCGATGCAAGCATTCGATCTTTCAATACCGGAGATAATTCCGCTCTGCTGAACATATTTGAGGAGGCCATTATCCCGCTTGGAATAATCATGTTATCCAGAGGATTCACCCCTGCCGTCCGGATTTTTACCAGAACCTCATTTTCTGCAATATCCGGAACGGAAATATCCCTTCTTTCCTTTGCGGTATGACCTTTATTCATCTTAATAAGAGTCTCTTCAAGACCGCTCTCTGTACCGATATTCAATTCATTTATGCTATAGAATACATAGGCATGGACTGTGATTACTACTGTCAGGAATGCAAAAAGCAAAATCTACATCCGCCTGCTTCATTGCTTCCCTTTGTTTGTCTGTTACCGCAGTACAGGGATAGATTCCAAACATGAACGGGAAGAAGATATATATGAAGTTCTGTATATCCTCCACTGTCATCTCAGGGCAGAACTTTTCAAGCAGCCTGCATATATTTCTCATGGATTCCCCATATGCTCTCTTGAACGATGCAAGCAGTTCCGGCCTGCTGTTTGCCTCCATGTCATAATTATTCAAGGAAAGAAGCTTTAATAGCTGCTGCCTGCTCGCAATAGAGGAAGCGATCTTTTCGACTGTTGTCCGCCTGAGCAACCGAATTATCCAGCACAATATCAACAGCTGATGCTAACCGCGTCAGATATATTCTATGGGAAGCGCAATAAGGTTTTCTCTGAGATAAGTCTTTTTTTCAATAAGACATAGAATGATGCCTATTCCTCTTTGTTTATCAGGGATCTTATCAAGAATCTGATTTGCGGAACCCATAATTGCTTTCGGATTGCCTGTCATTTTTATTTCTACAGGATAGAGTATCCCATCCTCCTGAATGACAAGGTCAATCTCATTTTCAGAAGCAGCTCTTTTATCTTTTCCTCTGTAATAAAAAATACTGAACCTGTAATCCTGGCCTTCATTGCTGTACGATTTTAGTATTTCAGAAACCACAAAGGTCTCAAACATATTACCGGCAACGGCAGAATTCTTTAATGCATCTGCAGTAAGCCATCTGGTCAGGTAACAAGCAAGACCGGTATCCCTGAAATAAATCTTTGACGACTTGATTGCTCTGGTCAGAGCACTTGCGCTATAGGGTTGTAAAATATATACGATCCCTGTTCGTTCTAAAATGGATATCCAGCTTTTTATCGTAGGTTCACTGGTTCCGACTTCGCTTGCGATATTTGCATAATTCAACATCTCCCCTGTCCTGGCAGCCACAGATGTCATAAACTTCATGAATGTAAGACTGTCTGCCGATATGAGTTCGTTGATATCTCGCTCAAGATATGTCGCAACATACGACGAGTAATAATCCTGCCAGTCTCTTTCAACATCGTAAAGTTCCGGATAAGATCCTTTATGGATAATCTCCCATATCCCGTCATATGGGATTAATTCCTTTTCCCTTTGTTCCAGATAATCTGCGGACGGAATAAAGTGTCTGTTAAAAGAGATTCCTTTGATTTCCCTTAATGACAAAGCGGACAATTCCATTACCGAAACACGACCTGCAAGCGATTCACTCATTCCTTTCATCAATTCCAGCTTCCCGGATCCGGATAGGATGAATTGACCTCTGGAATCTGATCCATCAACGATCTTTTTAATTTCTTCGAGTATACTGTTTTCCTTTTGAACCTCATCTATAAAAAGCGGCCTTGGGTTGTTCAGAAAAAAAAGACCAGGTTCCTCCTTTGCCTGGAGTCTGGTCAATCTGTCATCAAAATTCGCTCTGTTAAAACTGGAAAACTCATGATTCACTAAAGTTGACTTGCCGACTTGTCTGGCTCCGGTAAGCAAAAGACATTTGCTTGTAGCAACTCTTTGCTTAATAACAGGTGTAATTGCTCGCTCTATATATGACATGCTTCTCCTTTGCGACTAATCTAAATTTAAGTTTTATTATAATCGCCTCCATTCAATAAGTCAATGATTTTCAGGCTAATCTAAACTTTTGCTTTATACTCACGAACGCAATTAACTACCGTTTTTGAAACAGCAAATGCACTGAAATTGCGTTTGCGAGTCCGATTTATCGGCAGTTAATATCGTTATTAAGTATAAATTAGTCTGATCATTTCATGCTACCGAACCACTTTCAATGATTTCAAATATCTCTTTTGTTCTTCTGTAATGTTCCTGCTCTCCAATCTTTTCTGAATGAGTTTCACGTAAGAATCCACTTTTCAGTTGCTCACACGCGTAAGAAGCGTAGCGACTTCCACATGTCTCGGAGCGTCACTATGAATGTCTACAGTTTCGCATTTTTCCGCTTTGGAATAGTCGACGAAAAAGTGCTTTGAGAAAACAAGTCCACGACTGCAGGATTGCTTCGACAAACCAATATTTATACAACTGTATACCCTTCAGAAGCCAACACTTCTAATGCCCGTTCAAAGTTTTCTTCCTTCACAAGGATATAATCTGTGTTGTATGTAGATACTGCGAAAATACCTATTCTATGCTCTGCAAGGATTCCGGACAGTTTTGACAGAATGCCAATCAGTGAGAAATCAAGAACTCCCTGAATCCGAAACCCTCTCCATCCATCATCACGTTCTATTGTTTCGGGTGGCGTATCTGAGGTTCTGCAAACCAACGACAGTTCTTCATCTGTATTCCCTATAAAATAGAATTCTGCTTTCAAGTCTATGACAGAAATATCCGCCACTTTGCAAACAGTAAGTTTATGCTCAATTACTTTCAATTCCATTCTGTTTCACCTCTTCGCAGTATGCTGACCCGAAACGTTCCTCTGATCCTATTACTATTTACCATCCTGCATCTGTTCATCTGCCCACTTATAGACAGACTCCAGCGCCGGAATCAAAGTCTTTCCTCTCTCCGCAAGTGAATACTCCACCGTTGGAGGAATTGTCGGATACTGCGTCCGGGTAACGAACTTATCCTGCTCCAGCTCTCTCAGGCACTTTGTAAGCATGGTGGCGGTGATCCCAACGACTTTCCTCTCCAACTCCCGGTACCTAAGCGTCTGGTTCTCGGCATCTGCGATATACCACAGGATTGGTAGTTTCCATTTCTGTCCGATCAGTTCCATCGCATAGAGGATTGGACAATCTGTTTCATAGATGTTTTCTTCTTTCGGCAAAGGTTTCTTACTCATTTCAAACTCCATTACTATATTTTTTATAGTGGCAAAGAATATTCTGCCTCCTTTTTTTTTCTCTGTGACTAATTATAATGAAGATGTTCAGAATAATCAAGCATGAAGGAGCTGATTCTAGGATAAACGCATCGATTTAGGGTTGATTTCTATAAGTTTTTATGGTAATCAGCCTTTTTTTGTGGTATAATGTATTACATAGTATGTAATATATGGGAAGGAGGATTTTATGCCACGAAAGAAGGCTGATTACCCAGACTGGGTAATGAAATTCAAAAAGAAAGGCACCTATATCAACAAGGTTGGTGACAAGTATTACCTTTACGTCGGCGGGAAAATTATTTACTTCGCGGGCGACACGGCTCTTTTCTCCGACATGAAATTAATTGGCGAA
>JAFSXN010000027.1 GCA_017444015.1 Lachnospiraceae bacterium
CAATCTTTTAGAGAATACAGTTTGTTCAGATGATCTGTTTATGGAGTTATACTCAAATCCATATTTATACTGGTTAACACTTTTCGTTGCCGATCAACCAGACTCGCAAACGCAATTCCAGTACGTTTGCTTTATCAAAAACGGCAATTAATTGCGTTCGCGAGTATATATGGATTTGAGGCGCCGGATTCTGGGCGACGAAGGAGCCTTCTTCCTTACAGAATCCGTGCGCATCCTGTTATACTCGTCGGATCAAGGTTTTTCGGTTTTCCATTTATTTGTTCCGACGAGTATATACTACGCTATAAGTGATATTATTTTCAAGATATAGCGCAGTATTTATCGGATGAAGATATCAAGACATATCAAATAGATTATTCTATAAGGGATAATTTCCTAAAACCACATTCTAAAACATAGTTTTGGGGAATTATCCAACTCTTATTGACGGATAGCTCCCCAAAACATATAATATACTCAAATATTCATAGGGCTCTTTTTTAGTGATTGCTCAATGTAAGCGCGTTTATTAAACAAATGCGCAAGGATGCAAAACGGGAAGCGCCTGTATTCTGCTGTGGGGATATATCTATGATAGGACGAGAGGAAGAAATCAAAATACTGGAAGCTCTTCTATACAGTAACAGGCCGGAATTCCTGGCTCTTTACGGAAGAAGAAGGGTTGGAAAAACATACCTGGTCCGGGAGTTTTTTAATAATACGTTTTCTTTCTATGCAACCGGTGTGCAAAAGGGCGACAGAAAACAACAACTCCGCGCCTTTAAGGAAGCTCTGGTAAAATACGGAGACGAAAATAAAACGATACCGAAAGACTGGTTTGAGGCATTTTCACGGTTGGAGGCCTTGCTGGGGAAAGAAGAGATTGTTAGAGATTTTCGATCGAACAAGCGCATTGTTTTTTTAGACGAACTGCCTTGGATGGATACCGCCAAATCTGATTTCAAAAGCGCTTTTGATCACTTTTGGAATACGTTCGGTTCTGCTGAGAAAGATCTTTTGCTGATTATTTGCGGATCGGCAACATCGTGGATAATCAACAATATCGTAAAGGATACAGGCGGATTCTACAACAGGCTGACCAGACAAATGCGCCTGATGCCTTTTACACTGCGCGAGTGTGAACAGCTGCTTCAGAGCAACGGAGTGCATTATACGAGAAAACAGATCGTTGAGAGCTATATGGTCTTCGGGGGTGTTCCATATTATCTGAATTATCTGGATCCGGGGAAGAGTCTTGCACAGAATATAGACCTGCTCTTTTTCAGAGAAAACAGTCCACTGAAATATGAGTTCGGACAGATGTTTCATGCTTTATTTCACAATTCTGATAAGTATTTAAATATTATCAGGGAATTATCAGGGAAAAAATCAGGCCTTACAAGAAAGGAACTGATCGAAAGCGGGAAGGTAAGTGATGGAAAGGAACTGACAAAATGCCTGGAAGATTTGGAACAATGTGGGTTTATCCGTAAGTATCATGATTTTTCTACAAGGGCAAAAAGCGTCCATTTTCAACTGATCGATCCCATGTGTCTTTTTTATCTGGCGTTCATTGAGAACGGCAAAGTGGGATCGTGGATGGATCACATTAATACATCGGCGTATTATGCCTGGTGCGGACTTTCATTTGAAAAGGTTTGTTTGCTGCATATCGAACAGATCAAGCAAAGGCTTGGTATAGCCGGGGTATCCAGCAATGAGCTGTCCTGGAGCAGTAAAAAAACGAAGCCCGGGGCCCAGATCGATCTGCTGATCGACAGAAAGGACGACATCATAAACATATGTGAGATGAAGTTTTCAGAGGAGATGTTTATTATTGACGCAAATTATGAGGAAAGCCTTATACATAAGGTGGAAACTTTCCGAAAAGAAACGGGAACCCGAAAGGCTCTTTGGCTCACTATGATCACATTTTCCGGCGTAGCAAATAATGAACATAAACATATAGTCATCAATGAACTGACGGCGGACGACCTATTTGCAATATATACTGGTTAACGATTTGCATTGCCGATCAAACCGGACTCGCAAACGCAATTCCAATATGTTTGCTCATCAAAAACGGTAATTAGTTACGTTTGCGAGTATAGTATGACAGTGTTTGCATTGATGCGCTTTTCCTGGAATTATACCACGCTATAAGTGGTTTTATTTGTAAGATATAGCGTAGTATATGTTATTTTATCACTATATTGGACCCTTGTGCGATCATAAAAAATATGCTAGATTATAAAATATGTAGGAATATTATAATACATCATCATGTTTTTAAGAAATTATAAAATGAATTTTAGCAGTATAATGAATTATAGAAATTATTGTCAACTATAAAAATGGGATTGATAGCTATATGAAGAAAACACAAAATCCATTTACTCACATGTACGGCACTGCCGGTCAGGCTTATATCAATATGGGATGGGCTGAGAAGGCAATCGAGAATTTCAGCTATGACAAGCCCTCTGAATATGTATATAAAATCATCGGTGCCAGAGGAAGCGGCAAGACAGTAGTATTGTCGGATATTCTGGGATATTTCCGTAACAAAGAGCTGGCGAAGGATGGCTTTTTGGTATATGATCTGTCCTCTGCCAGAGATCCGCTCCATACATTGGTTGCCTATCTGACAGAAGAGGATTTTTCCGGTAAAAAGAAGCTGTCGGGTTTACATTTGAGTGCTTCAGTTGGAGTGGTAAATGCCGGCTTAAGTCTGGATAGTTCTGAGAGCGAGAAATACCGGGATGATGAGGTGGAGTTGGATAAGCTGTTAGCGAAAGCTTTTGATAAAGGGAAAAAGATTCTTGTATGTATTGACGATATAGTCAAAACGGAGGCAATGACAGCCTTTTGTTCCGTATATGCGAAATATATCCGGGTCGGAGCGCCGTTTTATTTTATATGTACAGGTCTGTATTCCAACATCAATGCATTGGGAAGAGTTCGGAGTCTGACTTTTTTCAGACGGGCAGAGTCTATTGAGGTGCGGGCTTTGTCAGAAGTTTCCGTTACGATGAAATATAAAAAATTTTTCGGCATTGAGACGGAAGAAGCCAGAAAACTCGCGATGCTCACCAAAGGCTATGCCTACGCTTATCAGGTTCTGGGCAGTCTTTATTTCAATAAAAAGGAAACGGACTCGCTTGAGGATCTGATCGATGATTTTGATGAAATTCTTTTCAGTCAATCTTATGAGAAAATATGGGAAGAGTTGACCGGGGGAGAAAAGACGCTTCTAAAAATTATGCTGGAGTACAGGAAAAGGGAGGAGATTCTTAAGCAAATGAAGAAGCCAGGAAATTATTCCGAGTACAGGAGTTCCCTGATCCGAGGCGGTCTCATACGGGAGACAGCCCGGGGGGAGATAGATTTCTGCCTGCCGCGTTTTGAAGAGTACATCCGGTACTTTTGTCTGGATCTGGATTAAAAACAAGAAGGCAATGGCATCATACTTAGGATAATTCCCCAAAACCACATCTTAAAATATAGTTTTGGGGAATTATCAAGCATTTTTCGCAGGATACTTCCCCAAAACATTCGATTATTATTGCTTCTATAATTTACGGTAAAGCAATGCTGGAGGATGACAAACCGGAAGAGAAGTAAAATGAAGAGATATTAGTATCAGCTAAGTATTAACTTTCTGCTAACTGATCGCTTTAGTGTACTGCTCCCAATAGCGCAGAATATATTCATCGTCGACCTCCTGATTCATCCAGGCTCTGAGTTCGTTTTCCTCCGCAGCAAGCTCCGGTTGACGTCTTTTGTTCTTCGGATCCTCGCAGGTTATTTCGATCAGATCATGTATCTTCTTCAGGTATGATTCAGAATAATCCTGAGAGGATTTACCGCTCAGATAGTTGTTTCTTGCCCTGATCAGCCGCGTTACTTCTCCATGGATATTGGATAGTTGTTCTTTTAATGTCAGAGAATACCAGGTTTCTCTTGTCATAGCATGCTCCTCTGCTTTTCTTCCCATAACCTGATCCTTAGTATACTATAGGTCAGATTATAAATAAACCGGGTGATCGGCATAATCGTTAACCAGTATAAATTCGTCTTGATATTTATACGTGTCAACGTATATAATTGACACGACTTTATTCCAAGGAGGGGACAGAATAATGGTAAGGCCGATAAAAATAGCCTTGAAATGTTGCTTTATATTGTTATTGACGGTGACAGGCGTGTTGGTGACGACGATTACCGGATTTTGTGATGACAATGTTGTGGACCGAAATGCGTCTGACGTTCAGACCACGCATTTGTCAGTCGATCCCACCGGGCAAAATGAGGGCTTTTCCGCGGTGTTGTATGACATCAGCAATGGCCTTCCCACCTCCGAAGCCAACGCCATTGCCGAGACAGGTGAGGGCTTTATCTGGATCGGCAGCTATGCGGGGCTTATCCGATATGATGGCAATACCTTCGAACGATTGGACTCCACAGGGGGAATTTCCAGCATCAAATGTCTGCATGTTGACAGCAGGGATCGGCTTTGGATGGGTACCAATGACAATGGCGTCGCGGTCATGGATAAAGGAGAGTTTCGGCTATGGGGCAAGATGGATGGTATGGAATCCGCTCATACCCGGGCCATTACCGAGGATGAGAACGGAACCATCTACATCGCAACCACCTGTGGTATCGTTACCATTGACACGGATGATAACCTGTCTATGCTGGAGGATGATCTGATCGCGGAAGCGAATATGCGATTTATGATCAAGGGAACCGATGGACTCATTTACGGTCTGACAAATTACGGCGATATCATGACGATCCGGGACGGCAAGCTGGTCAACTATATCTCCGCCGATGACAATACGGAGTCCGGAGCCGTCGGCGCGTTCTATCCGGATATGGAAGAGCCGGGAATGGTTTATTTGCAGAGCCTTGACTACGGTTTCTGCCGAGCCAGGATGGGAGAGCGCCTGACAGATATTGTGGAGATCAATATTGAACCGCTGACCACGGTACAGATGATCTCCTATATTGACGGCAAGCTGTGGATCTGTGCCTCCAACGGGATCGGATATGTGGAAGACGAAGCATTCCACCTGCTGGAAAACCTGCCTATGAACAACAGTGTGGGCGGCGTTATGATGGACTATCTGGGCAATCTGTGGTTCACCTCTACCCGCCAGGGCGTAATGAAGATTGTACCGAACCAGTTTTCCAATCTGTTCCAACGCTTTGATCTGCCGACAAATGTAGTTAATACCACCTGTATGATCGGGGATAAGCTCCTGATCGGATCGGATACGGGTCTGACGGTACTTGACGACAATGGTCCGGTATCAGACCTCCCGTTGACAAAGGCGGTCACGGCCTCAGACGAGGACCTGGGCGCGGATGATCTGATCAAGCTGCTTGGCGAGTGCCGCATTCGTTCTATCATCCGTGACAGTCATGACCGGGCATGGATTTCCGTCTGGCGGGAGCTGGGGTTAGTGCGCTACGATCATGGTGAGGTTGTAGTATTTACCGAAGAAGACGGCCTTCTGTCCAGCAGCCTGCGAGCTGTTGCTGAAAAAGAGGACGGTAAAATCCTTGTGGCGATGGCCGGCGGCGTGAGCATCATTGAAGGTGATCGCGTGATCGGCTCTTACGGCGAAGAGGAGGGTATCACAAACACGGAAAGCCTCACCGTAAGTGAGGGACTGAACGGGGAGATCATACTGGGCAGCAATGGCGGAGGCATCTATATCATTGATGATTCGGGCGTTACGAATATCAATGTGGAGGATGGCCTGCCTTCGGATGTTGTGATGCGTGTCAAGAAGGATAAAAATCATAACGTCATCTGGATCGTCTGCAGCAGCGGTATTGCCTACATGACGCCGGATCATAGCGTCACCGCGATTCAAAAGTTCCCTTACACAAATAACTTCGATCTTTACGAAAACAGCCAGGGAGATATGTGGGTGCTCAGCAGCAATGGTATCTATGTAGTGCCGACAGAAGAGCTGTTAGAAAACGGCGAGATCGACCCGGTCTTTTACAGCCTTGCCAACGGCCTGACCTGTATTGCCACGGCAAATTCCTACAGCGAACTGACTGCGGAGGGTGATTTATATATATCGGGCAGCATCGGTGTGTGCAAGGTCAACGTTGACCAACCGATTGAGGACGTCAATGATCTGAAGGCCGTGGTGCCCTATGTGGAGGCGGACGGGGTACGCATTTATCCGGATGAAAACGGGGCGTTTACCATTTCGGACAGCACACAGAAGCTGACTGTTCCCAGCTTTGTATTCAACTATTCCCTGAGCGATCCCCAGGTAAGCCTTCAGCTGGAGGGCTTTGAGCGAAACAGCACGACTGTCAGCCGCAGCAATATGGTACCCATCGACTATACCAACCTTCGGGGCGGTACTTATCACTATGTGATGCAGCTAAAGGACAATATGGGCCGCGGAAACAAGGTGGTTTCCGTTCAGATCACGAAGGAAAAGGCTTTTTATGAGGAAGCCTGGTTCTATGTGGTGGCCGGGCTGTTTGTGCTGCTTTTGCTGATAGCAGTCGTCCGGTTCTATGTCAGTCGCAAAACGCAGAAGCTGGAAAAGAAACAGAAAGAGACTATGGCGCTCGTCGGCGGTATAACGGAAGCCTTCGCAAAGGTCATCGATATGAAGGATCGCTACACCAACGGCCATTCCTCCCGCGTAGCGAAGTACACCACCATGCTGGCGAAGGAATTAGGGTGCGATGAGGAGACGGTTGAGAAATACTATCGCATCGCGCTGCTGCATGACATCGGCAAGATTGGCGTTCCGCCCGAGGTGCTGAACAAGCCGGGCAAGCTGACGGACGAGGACTTTGAGATTATCAAGTCCCATACTTCTCAGGGCTATGAAGCGCTGAAGGAAATCAGCATAATGCCTGAGCTGGCCATCGGCGCCCAGGCGCATCACGAACGTCCAGACGGCAGAGGGTATCCCAACCATCTGAAGGGGGATGAAATACCCCGTGTGGCCCAGATCATTGCCGTGGCGGACTGCTTTGACGCTATGTATTCCAACCGTCCTTATCGTAACCGTATGAACTTTGATAAGGTAGTCTCCATCATCAAGGAGGTCTCCGGCAGCCAGCTGACGTCGGATGTGGTAGATGCCTTTCTGCGACTGGTGGAGAAGGGCGAGTTCCGCGATCCTGACGATACGGGCGGCGGCAGCATGGAGAATATCGAGAACATCCGCAGCAAGGAATCATAAGCAGAGTCTCTTCTACGGAGGGGATGCAATCAAACGATGCACAAAGCCCCGGCTATTCGTGTGTGTTCCGGGTGCATCGTTTGTTTTATGTAACTAATCTGTTAATGTTTTATGTCATTTTGGGTCTGGAGGGAGGTATTTATATGCACAGATTATATGAGAATGAGGATATCAGTGTATTCTGGGACGCTGAAAAATGCAGGCATGCCCGGAAATGCGTCACAGGAAGTCCGGCTGTCTTTGATTTTCAGAGAAAGCCGTGGATAGATATTTCTAAGGCTCCTAATGCGGAGATATGGGATACCGTCAGTAAATGTCCCACCGGCGCTCTAACCATCCTGTATAATAACGGGATATCGGTCCGGCTGGAGGAAGGGGACTTACGGAGTGTTGCTCTTAACGGAGAGCAGATCATCGGAGAATGTGATTATCAGGAAACGGAGGAAGAAGTTCGGATTACTCATACCGAGGTTCTTCCGGAGTATGGCGGTAAAGGGATTGCTAAGCGCCTGGTCTACAAGGTGGTCGAGGCCGCGGAAAAATCTCATAAGAGGGTAGTTCCGTACTGTTCCTATGCGGCAAAGCTGCTTGGCTGATATGGCGTTTTAAAGTCTATTCAGTACAGTTACGTTTTAAAGCAGCGGGATATCGAGGACATAAAGAGATATCTTGCATAACCCGTTCTATTTTATTATAATTCATAAGAATGTTAGAAAGAATCAGTAATTGTTAAGACTATGACTGAACAGAGTAATTATCGTAACTGCCGGGGGTGACTTGGCAGGTACGGGTAATCTGAGGAGGAAAACAGGATGAGTTGTACGATCCCCTCGGGCTATGTCAGCCCGATGGATAACAAGCAGACGCAGATCGCGATCAAGCAGGTCAAGGATTATTTTGAGCGGGCGCTTGCCGGGGAGTTGAATCTTACGCGTGTGTCGGCGCCGTTATTTGTAATTCCCGAGACAGGACTGAATGATAACCTGAACGGTTATGAACGGCCGGTGAGCTTCGGGATCAAGGAACAGGGCGACAGAAAGGCTGAGATTGTTCATTCGCTTGCGAAGTGGAAGCGTATGGCGCTCGATAAATACGGGTTTTCGCAGGGCGAGGGGCTGTATACGGATATGAGCGCGATCCGAAGGGACGAGGATACAGATAATATCCATTCGATCTACGTCGACCAGTGGGACTGGGAGCGGATCATTGATAAAAGCGAGCGGAACGGGGAAACGCTTCAGGAGATCGTTCGAAAGGTTTACGCGTCGTTAAAGGACACGGAGGGCTATATCCACTCCAAATACCCGCAGATCGAGACGATTCTGCCGTCTGAGATCCATTTTGTTACGACACAGGAGTTGGAGGATCAGTATCCGGAGCTTACGCCGAAGGAAAGAGAGCATAAGGCGGCTAAGGAATACGGGGCGGTCTTTATAAAGAATATCGGTGGCGCCCTGAGATCGGGCAAGCCTCACGACGGCAGAGCGCCGGACTATGACGACTGGAGCCTGAACGGAGATATTATTGTGTATTATCCGATTTTAGACATCGGACTGGAGCTTTCCTCTATGGGTATTAGAGTCGATGAGGAATCTCTGCATAAACAGTTGGAAATCGCCGGGTGCTTAGAAAGAGAAGAGCTGCCCTTCCAGAAAGGAATTTTAGAGAAGAAGCTTCCTTATACAATCGGCGGCGGAATCGGACAGTCGAGAATATGTATGTTTTTCTTAAGAAAAGCGCATATCGGCGAGGTACAGAGTTCGATCTGGATGGATGAGGATGTTGAAAAGCTCGAAGCGGCCGGAATTCATCTCTTATAGAGATTGAAGTAAAAAATACTGATTTGCTGAAGAATGAAAAACGGCAGTTTGGATTGCAAGAGGAGCAACGCTGTTCTGCGCAGGTGTTGCGCCGTATATAGAAAATAGTAAGAATGAAGATAGATCAGAAAGGATTTGAGAAATAATGAAGAAATATGGAGTAAATGAATTGAGGAGGATGTATCTGGAGTTCTTTGAGAGCAAGGATCATCTGAAGATGAACAGCTTTTCGCTCGTGCCTCATAACGACAAGAGCCTGCTTCTGATCAACGCGGGAATGGCGCCCTTAAAGCCTTATTTTACCGGGCAGGAGATCCCGCCAAGGAAACGGGTTACGACCTGTCAGAAGTGCGTAAGGACCGGCGATATTGAGAATGTCGGGAAGACGGCAAGGCATCTGACGTTCTTTGAAATGTTAGGGAATTTCTCCTTCGGAGATTACTTTAAAAAGGAAGCGATCGCCTGGAGCTGGGAGTTCCTGACGAAAACGATCGGAATGGATCCGGAGCGGCTTTATCCCTCGATCTACGGGGAGGATGAGGAGGCCTTTGAGATCTGGAACAAGGATATCGGGATTCCCGCGGAAAAAATTACGAGATTCTATCGCGATCCGGAGACCGGAGAGTGCGATAATTTCTGGGAACATGGCGCGGGGCCCTGCGGACCCTGCTCTGAGATCTACTATGATCGTGGAGAGAAATATGGCTGCGGAAAGCCTACCTGTAAGGTCGGCTGCGACTGCGACCGCTATATGGAGGTCTGGAACAACGTATTTACGCAGTTTGACGGCGACGGCAAGGGCGGCTATACGGAACTGAAGAATAAAAATATCGATACCGGAATGGGTTTGGAGCGGCTGGCGGTCGTAGTGCAGGACGTGGATTCGGTCTTTGATATCGATACTATGAAGGCGATCAGGGATCATATCTGTCGGCTTGCGAACGCTGAGTACGAGACCGATGAGAAAAAGGACGTTTCGATCCGTCTGATTACCGATCATATCCGTTCTTCGACCTTCCTGATCTCGGACGGTGTTATGCCATCTAACGAGGGCAGGGGCTATGTTCTTCGAAGGATCATCCGGAGAGCCGCGCGTCATGGCAGACTCCTTGGGATTGAGGGAGCGTTTTTGGCAAAGCTTGCTGAAACCGTGATTTCCGAGTCTAAGGACGGCTACCCGGAATTAGAAGAGAAGCGGGAGTTTATTTTAAACGTTCTGACCCAGGAGGAGAACAAGTTCAATAAGACCATCGATCAGGGTCTTTCCATATTAAATGATTTCTGCGCAGAGCTTAAGAAGAAGGGAGAAACCGTTTTAGGCGGCGCGGATGCCTTTAAGCTCCACGATACCTATGGATTTCCGCTGGATCTGACGGAGGAGATCCTGGAAGAAAAAGGCCTGACGGTTGACAAGACCGGTTTTGAAGAGGCCATGAAGGAGCAGAAGGAAGCCGCGAGAAAGGCCAGGAAGGTTACGAACTATATGGGCGCTGACGCAACGGTCTATGAGCAGATCGATAAGAGCGTGGCTTCGGAATTTGTCGGCTACGATCAGCTGGTCTTCGATTCGACGATCTCGGCGCTTACGACGGATACGGAGCTGACGAATGCTCTTGCAGATGGCGATGCCGGAACGATCATCGTACCACAAACCCCGTTCTACGCCACCATGGGCGGCCAGAGCGCGGATATCGGGATCATTGTTTCGGCAGACGGGGCGAATGAGTTTGCTGTTGAGGATACGGTGAAGCTTGTCGGAAACCGGATCGGGCATATCGGTCACGTAACAAAGGGAATGTTCAAGCTGTCGGATCAGGTAACGCTGATGGTAAACGAGGCCAACCGGGAGAATACCGCAAAGAACCACAGCGCGACCCATCTTCTTCAGAAGGCGTTACGGATCGTTTTGGGGACTCATGTCGAACAGGCAGGCTCCTTTGTGAACGGCGACAGACTTCGTTTCGATTTCAGCCACTTTGCGGCGATGACGGACGAGGAGCTTAAGAAGGTCGAGGAGATCGTAAACGAGCAGATCGCAAAGCAGATCCCGGTCGAGACAAAGGTTATGTCCCTGGAAGAAGCCAAGAAAACCGGTGCTATGGCTTTGTTCGGAGAAAAGTACGGGGATGAGGTCCGGGTCGTTCAGATGGGCGATTTTTCCGTGGAGCTTTGCGGCGGAACCCATGTTAAAAATACAGGCGTTATTTCATCCTTTAAGATTTTATCCGAATCGGGGATCGCGGCGGGCGTTCGAAGGATTGAGGCCATTACCGGCGCGGCTGTGCTTTCCTATTACAGAGAGCAGGAGTCGATCTTAAAAGGGGCCAGTGCAGTTTTAAAGACCAATCCGACAGGGCTAATTGAACGGATCGGGAAGCTCCAGGAGGAGGTCAAGAGGTTAAACAGCGAGTTAGAGTCCTTAAAGAGCAAGGCTGCTCAGGACGCGCTGGGAGACGCTTCCGGTCAGGCGGTAGACGTAAAGGGCGTAAAGCTTATCGCGACAAAGCTCTCGGGCGTAGATATGAACGGGCTGCGGGATCTTGGCGATAAATTAAAGGGTGAGCTCGGCGAAGGCGTTGTCGTTCTGGCTTCCGATAACGACGGCAAGGTAAATCTGATGGCGATGGCGACCGACGGCGCGATCAAGAACGGAGCGCACGCCGGCAATCTGATCAAGGCAATCGCTGGAATCGTCGGAGGCGGCGGAGGCGGCCGTCCGAATATGGCCCAGGCCGGCGGCAAGGACGCGAGTAAGATCGATGAGTGTCTGGCAGAGGCGAAGAAAGCGCTCGAAGGTATGATTTCATAAAAAATCTTTTATTGACGCGGAGCAATTTTGTGTTATACTAATAAACAGTTTTGACCCGAAGGGAGGGTAGATGAGAGCATGTCGAATGTCATTGTTAAAGAGAATGAATCTTTAGACAGCGCATTGCGTCGTTTCAAGAGAAATTGCGCAAAGGCCGGGATCCAGCAGGAGATCCGTAAGCGTGAGCATTACGAAAAGCCCAGCGTTAGACGGAAAAAGAAATCCGAAGCGGCAAGAAAGCGCAAATATAATTAAGTAAGTCTGAGGGCAGTCGGTGTTCCGGCTGCTTTCTTTATTCTTTTTCATTTCTGTTTGCAAACAGCGAGGCTTATGCTATAATACAATATGTTGTGGTCATGGGGAACGATATGAAATACATATTGATTTTAGCAGGCCTTTTTCTTTTAGCTCTGCTTTGCTTCTATATATACAGGGAATGTATCAGGATCGATGTGACGGAGTATACCCTGACAAGCAGCCTTCTGAAAAAGGATACGTTCCGGATTGTCATGCTTTCGGATCTCCACGAGACGGTCCACGGCAAGGACAATGAAGAGGTCTTAGAGAGAATCGACGGACTTGCGCCGGATATCGTGATCTTTGCGGGGGATATGATCACGGCCTCGGATTTTCACCCGTTAAACTACGATGCAGCCCTCTCTTTAATAGGAAGGATCGCGGAAAAATACCCGCTGTATTACGGTATCGGAAATCATGAGGAGAAGCTGAAGCGGCCGCCGTTTCGCCATATAAAGAACTGGGAGTACTATACCGGAGAGCTTGCAAAGCTTAAAGTTTCGATCCTGCAAAATGAGAAGGTCTTTCTGCCTGAGGCAGGGATCTGTATCTACGGTCTGGATCTGGAATATCAGTATTATCGGAAAATAAAGGATTATCCGATCCCGGACGGGTATCTTGAGGAGAAACTTGGGAAAGCGGACTCGTCAAGCTATACGATCCTGCTTGCCCATCTTCCCGACCAGCTTTCAGCTTACGCCAAATGGGGTCCCGATCTGGTGCTTTCAGGCCACGTCCATGGCGGAGTAATCCGGCTGCCCTTTCTGGGAGGGGTTATCTCTCCGCAGCTGAAGCTGTTTCCGCATTTTGACAGCGGATTGTTTTACGAGGGAAAAACGACGATGATCTTAAGCCGCGGGATCGGAACGCATACGATCCCTTTACGGATCAACAACAGCGCGGAGATCGTTTCGATCACGCTGAAACGAGAGGAATAGACAATGAGTCTGAACGTAAAATTAGAGGTATTTGAGGGGCCGTTAGATCTGCTTCTGCATCTGATCGACAAGAATAAGGTGGATATCTACGATATTCCGATCGTGCTGATCACGGAGCAGTATATGGACTATCTGGAAAAGCTGGAGGAGGCGCTTGCCGCTTCCGAGGAGGGCCGCACGAACCGGATGAATATCATGAGCGAGTTTCTGGTGATGGCTGCGACGCTTTTGGATATCAAGTGTAAGATGCTGCTTCCGAAGGAGGTCAATGAAGAGGGCGAAGAGGAGGATCCGAGAGCGGAGCTTGTTGAGAGGCTGATCGAGTACAAGCTGTGCAAGTATATGTGCTATGAGCTGAAAGACCGTCAGATCGATGCCGTAAAGACCCTGTTCAAGAAGCCGACGATCCCGTCAGAGGTTGCAAAGTACGAGCCTCCCGTGAATTACGAGGAATTGCTCGGGGATACGGATCTCTATCGCCTGAACCAGATATTTAAAGCGATCATGCGAAGACAGACGGATAGGATCGACCCGATCCGCAGCAAGTTCGGGAAGATCGAGAAGGATGAGATTAATCTGGAAGAGAAGACGGCAGAGATCAGAGAATATGTTAAGCTCCACAAGAGATGCAGCTTTATGGAGCTTTTGTCGGAGCAGCGGACGAGGATGGATGTCGTTGTGACGTTTTTAGTGATTCTTGAGCTGATGAAAACGGGGGATATCCGGATCGAGCAGGATGATCTGTTTGAGGATATCATCATTAATTCGCTTTTGGCGGCGGCGTAAATCCGGTTTTCATCCGGCGCGGTAAACGATGGAACGGGAAGCGCTTCGCCGATTACTAAAAAATTATCGTAACCTGGTACAAAGAATGGATGAAAAGAAAGATAATATAATCAGATTAGAAGAAATTAAATCCTCAAAGAACGCCTTGAAGGAAGAAACGTCGGCGGCAGAGGAGGAAGCGACTCCCGTACAGAAGGTCAAGCATCCGGAGGCGGTGATCGAGGCAGTGCTGTTTTCCTTGGGAAACTCGGTGGAATATACAAGGCTTGCGGAGGTTCTGGGGAGGGATGTTCCCGAAACCAAGCGGTTAGTCCGGGCGCTGAAGACAAAGTACGATAAGGAGGCCTCCCGGGGTATTACGATTACGGAGCTTGACGAGAGCGTTCAGATGTGTACGAAGACGGCGATGTATGAGCATCTGATCCGGATCACGAAGGTTCCTAAGAAGTATGAGCTTTCGGAGGCAGCGCTGGAGACTCTTTCGATCGTCGCGTATAAACAGCCGGTGACGAGGCTTGAGATCGAAAGGATCCGGGGGGTGAGCTCGGATCATGCGGTGAATAAGCTGTTGGATTACGGTCTGATCACGGAGTTAGGAAGGCTGAATGCTCCGGGAAGGCCGTTACTTTTTGGTACGACGGAAGAATTTCTTCGCAGTTTCGGCGTGAAATCCATCGATGAGCTGCCCCAGGCTGCTCCGGAGAGGGTGGAGGAGATGAAAAAGGAGGCGGAGGAAGAGGCGAACGTATACTTGAAGATTTAATGCTTTTTCCCTTGTACGGCAAACTGCCTTTGTGCTATAATGGCAAATGACGCGTTGGAGAGGCGTAAATGTATATATTTAGCTTGTTTTTATAAAATATCAAACGGAGGGCTGAAACAAAATGAGTAACACTTCCAAGGCGAGTGCAAGAATAAATTCTTTACTCGATGAAAACAGTTTTGTTGAAATCGGCGCCAAGGTAAAGGCCCGGGCGACGGATTTCAATCTGAATCCCAAAGAAGCCGTTTCCGATGGTGTTGTTACCGGCTATGGGCAGATAGACGGAAGGCTCGTCTATGTGTACAGTCAGGATTCATCGGTACTCGGCGGCTCCGTCGGTGAGATGCACGCCAGAAAGATCGTTGAGCTTTACAGGCTGGCGATGAAGGTGGGCGCTCCCGTGATCGGTCTGATCGATTCCAGCGGATTACGACTTCAGGAGGCGACGGATGCGTTGAACGCGTTCGGAAGGATCTACCGGGCACAGTCGCTTGCGTCGGGCGTGATCCCGCAGATCTCGGCGATCTTCGGAAGCTGCGGCGGCGGACTTGCTCTGTTCCCGACACTTACGGACTTTACCTTTATGGAGAAAAAGGCAAAGCTCTTTGTCAATTCTCCGAACGCTTTGGATGGGAACTATGAAGCGAAAAAGGATACCGCTTCCGCTGATTTCCAGAGCAAGGAAGCCGGTATTGTCGACGTTGTGGCGGACGAGGCGGAAATCTATACGAAGATCCGTGAGTTGATAGCTCTGATTCCGCCAAACAACGCGGATATGGGCTGCGATGAGTCTACGGACGACGCGAATCGTCTGGTTTCGGATATCACGGGCTGTGTAGAGGATGCGGCGGCTCTGTTGTCAAGGCTTTCCGATAATTATGCGTTTTATGAGATCAAAGCGGATACCGCGAAGGACATGGTCACAGGCTTTATCAAGCTCGACGGACTGACAGTCGGCGCTGTCGCGAATCGTACGGCGGTTTATGATGAGAACGGAAAGGCTTCCGAGAAGTTTGAGCCGGTGCTGACTGCGAACGGCTGCTATAAGGCTGCGGATTTTGTGAATTTCTGCAACGCTTTCGATATTCCGATCCTTACGGTAACGAATGTAAAGGGTTATGAGGCGACGGTGACTTCTGAGCGCAAGATCGCCATTGCTGTCGCGAAGTTGACCTATGCGCTGGCAAACGCGGATGTTCCCAAGGTCAATCTGATCACGAAGGAAGCCTACGGCAGCGCGTATGTAGCTATGAACAGCAAGGGGCTCGGCGCGGATCTGACCTTTGCCTGGGAGGGCGCTTCGATCGGAATGATGGATGCGAACCTTGCGGCGAAGGTAATGTACGCGGATGAGAAGCCGGAGGTCCAGAAGGAGAAGGCTTCCGAGTATCAGAAGCTCCAGAGCAGCGTTGATTCGGCGGCATCCAGGGGCTATGTGGATTCCGTGATCGATGCTTCCGAGACCAGAAAGTATCTGATCGGCGCTTACGATATGCTCTATACCAAGAGAGAGGACCGTCCTGACAAGAAGCACGGCACAGTTTAGGAAAGGTATGGTGACCACGTAATATGAAGAAGATTTCGATATTATTATGTTTTGTTATATGCCTTCTGGGATTGTCCGCCTGCTCTCCGGAAACGCCGGTGGATCCGAATACGGCAGCGACGCTTGAGAGCATGGCCGCCTCGATCATCGAGGGCGCGCTGGCTCCGCTTGACGCGGATCAGGCGACCCAGCTGACTGATATGGGCGCGGAATATCTGGAATATGTCTTTGAAAATGCCATGGGAATGCAGGTTAACGGAAACGGGATGGTCTCCGGCTTTACTTCCTGGCAGAAGGGAATCGCCGAGATCGGCGCGTATAAGGAGATTACCGGATATTCGGTCAAATACAATACCAAGGGCGACGGCTTTATCGTAGACGCGAATATTGCCTGTGAGAACGGGACCGCTGTTCTGGAGCTCACAGTGAAGGACGATCTGAACCGGACCGTAGAGAGCGCGGCGTTCAACGTGGACCGTACCTTCGGTCAGAAGATGAAGACGGCGGCGTTGAATACCCTACTTGGAATGGGGACCGTCTTTATCATCCTGATCATCATCATGGCGGTTATCTCCTGCTTTAACTATATTCCAAAGATCCAGGCGATGTTTAAGAAGGAGACACAGACTCCTGCTCCCGCTCCTGTTTTGGAGACAGCGCCTTCGGAGGTATCCGAAAACCTTGCGGGCGATGAGGAGTTGGTGGCGGTCATTTCCGCGGCGATCGCGGCCTATGAGGGCTCCGGCGCTTCGGGGATAAGCGGAGGCTATGTTGTAAGAAGTATTCGCAGAAGAAGATAACAATAGATTTTATCAGTTTTTCCGCAACACATCATTTTAATTATTATTTCAGGAGGAAGAAAAATGAAAAACTATACCATTACCGTAAATGGAAACGTATATGATGTTACTGTAGAGGAAGGAAACGGCGGCGGCGCATCCGCTCCTGCAGCTGCTCCCAAGGCGGCTCCCGCTGCTGCTCCCAAGGCAGCTCCGGCTCCGGCGGCAAAGAGCGCAGGCGGCTCAGGCGCTGTTAAGATCACGGCAGGTGCCGCGGGTAAGGTATTCAAGATCGAAGCCGGCGCTGGCACAGCGGTAAAGAAGGGTGATGCTGTTGTTATCATCGAAGCAATGAAGATGGAGATCCCTGTGGTTGCTCCTCAGGACGGAACGGTTGCCAGTATTGACGTAGCGGTAGGCGATGCTGTAGAGGCAGGCGCTGTTTTGGCGACGATGAATTAATTCTGACAAATTTTATGGAGGTCATAAAATGGCATATATTGGTGAGACTTTAGGAAATCTCATACATCAGACGGCATTTTTCGGCTTGACCGGCGGAAATGTTATCATGATTGCTGTCGCTTGTTTTTTCCTATACCTGGCGATTGCCAAGGAATTTGAGCCGTTATTGCTTCTTCCGATCTCATTCGGTATGCTGCTTGTCAATATCTATCCGGATATTATGATGACGATCGAAGAATCGACAAACGGTGTCGGAGGTCTGCTGCATTACTTCTACTTGCTGGATGAATGGGCGATCCTTCCCTCTCTGATCTTTATGGGCGTCGGAGCGATGACGGACTTCGGTCCCCTGATCGCGAATCCCAAGAGCTTCTTGCTTGGAGCGGCGGCGCAGTTTGGTATCTATATGGCGTATTTCGGAGCGATCGCGCTGGGCTTTAACGATAAGGCGGCGGCGGCGATTTCGATCATCGGCGGTGCGGACGGCCCTACCTCGATCTTCCTTGCGGGTAAGCTCGGACAGACGGCTCTGCTCGGACCGATCGCGGTTGCGGCGTACTCCTATATGTCCTTGGTTCCGATCATTCAGCCCCCGATCATGAAGCTGTTTACGACGGAAGAGGAGCGCAAGATCAAGATGGAGCAGCTGCGTCCGGTCAGCAAGCTCGAAAAGATCCTGTTCCCGATCATTGTTACGATCGTGGTTTGTCTGATCCTTCCGACGACGGCTCCTCTGGTTGGTATGCTGATGCTTGGAAACCTGTTCAGAGAGTCGGGTGTTGTAAGACAATTAACAGAGACCGCAAGCAATGCTCTGATGTATATCGTTGTTATTATTCTCGGTACCTCGGTAGGAGCGACGACGAGCGCAGAGGCGTTCTTAAACTGGGATACGTTAAAGATTGTTGTTCTGGGTCTCGTAGCCTTCGCCTTCGGTACGGCGGCCGGAATCTGGTTCGGTAAGTTAATGTGCTGGGCGACGAAGGGGAAGGTCAATCCTCTGATCGGGTCCGCCGGAGTTTCCGCGGTTCCCATGGCAGCCAGAGTTTCCCAGAAGGTCGGCGCGGAAGCGGATCCGACGAATTTCCTGCTGATGCACGCCATGGGCCCAAACGTAGCGGGTGTTATCGGTACTGCGGTAGCCGCGGGAACCTTTATGGCGATCTTCGGTGTATTTTAAGAGAGCTATTTGCGGTGAGTGGCGGGACAAGCGTACTGCCGAGCTTGCTCTGGCAGGACGATTGGTCCGGTACGATAAGCTGCGAAGCAGCGACCGACACCGTATGAGCAGCGCGAGTATGCGAAGCATACGGAAGAGCAGCGAAGCTGCGGCGGTGCGAATTCGGTGGCGGAACAACAAATAGCGGATAACATATTAAAAAAGGAGAAAAACAATGGCAGAAGTTGAAAAAAAACCCATTAAAATAACAGAAACGATACTTCGTGACGCGCATCAGTCATTGATTGCGACACGTATGCCGACCGAAAAGATGCTGCCGATCCTCGACAAGCTGGATAAGGTTGGATACCATTCCTTAGAGTGCTGGGGCGGAGCTACCTTTGACGCTTCCTTACGTTTCCTGAAGGAAGATCCCTGGGAGAGACTTCGTAAGATCCGTGACGGTGTTAAGAATACGAAGCTGCAGATGCTCTTCCGCGGCCAGAATATCCTCGGTTATCGTCCCTATGCGGATGACGTTGTAGAATATTTCGTACAGAAGTCTATCGCAAACGGTATTGATATTATCCGTATCTTTGACTGTCTGAACGATCTGAGAAATTTACAGGCAGCGGTTGACGCGACGATCAAAGAGAAGAAGCAGTCCGGCAAGGGTCAAGCGCAGGTCGCTCTTTCCTATACCTTAGGCGATGCCTATACGCTGGAATACTGGATGGATACCGCAAAGAAGATCGAGGAGATGGGCGCGGATTCGATCTGTATCAAGGATATGGCAGGTCTTCTCGTTCCGTATAAGGCACAGGAGCTCATCACGGCGATGAAGAAGTCCACGAAGCTTCCGATTCAGCTGCATACGCACTATACCTCAGGCGTTGCTTCCATGACCTATCTTAAGGCAGTTGAGGCAGGCGTAGACGTTATTGATACGGCAATGTCGCCGTTTGCTCTGGGAACCTCCCAGCCCGCGACCGAAGTTATGGTCGAGACCTTCAAGGGAACGCCTTACGATACCGGCTTTGATCAGAATCTGTTAGCGGAAATCGCGGATTACTTCCGTCCGTACAGAGAAGAGTGTCTGGAGAGCGGCCTCTTAAGCCCGAAGGTACTCGGCGTAAATATTAAGACTCTGCTGTATCAGGTTCCTGGCGGAATGCTTTCGAACATGGTAAGCCAGCTGAAGGAGCAGAACGCGGAAGACAAGTACGAGGAAGTGCTTCAGGAGATTCCCCGTGTGCGTAAGGATCTCGGTGAGCCGCCTCTTGTTACTCCTTCGTCTCAGATCGTCGGGACCCAGGCGGTATTCAACGTTCTGATGGGTGAGCGCTATAAGATGGCGACCAAGGAGACCAAGGCAGTACTGCGCGGCGAATACGGCCAGACCGTTAAGCCTATGAATCAGGAGGTCATTGATAAGGTTATTCCGGGCGAGAAGAGGATCACCTGCAGACCGGCAGATCTGATTCCGAACGAGCTTTCGACTCTGGAAGAGGAGATGAAGCAGTACAAGCAGCAGGACGAGGATGTTCTTTCCTACGCGCTGTTCCCGCAGGTAGCGACAGATTTCTTCAAATACCGTGAAGCGCAGCAGACCAAGATGGACGCGACGAAGGCGGATACGGAAAACGGAGCATACCCTGTGTAAGCTACAAGCCAGGGTAAGACAAATAAAATATGGGTAGGGGCAAGCTGGCTTGTTCCTACCCATATTTTTTGGATTATACTCGCGAACGCAATTAATTGCCGTTTTTGATAAAGCATACTTACTGGAATTGCGTTTGCGAGTCCGGTTGATCGGCAACGAAAATCGTTAACCAGTATAAATGGGCGACAGCACATCAGAGAGAAAATACGAAGCATTTTTGAGCTGCCCTGGCGATATCCTATTTTTTGCAATAATTTTGTAATTTTTAGTTCCTTTTCCCATAACATATGTTATAATGAACTTCAGTACGGCTTTGGGTGTGGGGTGCTGTGTTTTTAAGGAGAGGTATTGATAATGGCGAGAAAAGAGCTGATCTCTAAGAAGGTGGTTCTGGAGGGGGCTTTTGAGCTTCTGAAGGAGCAGGGGGAGGAAAATGTAACGGCGAGAAAGCTGGCGGCGCATATCGGCTGCTCGACTCAGCCTATTTTCAGGATATACGAGAATATGGACGCTCTGAAGCACGATCTGTTTGATATGGCAAGAGCGTATTACGACAATTACTATCTGAACCATAAGAAGGAAAGCGCTGTTCCCTTTGTGGATCTGGGAATGTGCTATATCCAGTTCGCGAAGGAGGAGCTGAATCTGTTCAAGATGCTGTTTCTGTCTTCCCATGATGAGGAAAATACGATGTATGATCTGATCAACGGGAAGGAAAACGGCTTTGTGATCAAGGAATTAAAGCGGGTCCATAATCTGAACATGGACCGCGCGCAGATGTTATTTATGAAAATCTTTATCTTTATTCACGGCATGGCCTGTATGGCGACGAATGGTGAGTTCGATCTAAGCAAGGAAGAATCCGTCCAGTTTTTGAGCGAGATCATCGAGAACTTTACAAAGAATCAATAATGAAAGGAAACAGTTCAGTCATTGTCGTCGGCGGAGGACCCGCCGGTATGATTGCCGCGGCAAAGGCAGCGGAGAACGGCGGCAGGGTCTGTCTGATCGAGAAAAACGAAAAGCTCGGAAAGAAACTTTTTATTACGGGGAAGGGGCGCTGTAATTTTACGAATGCCTGCGAACCGGAGGCGTTGATGGAGAACGTGCTGACGAATAAAAGGTTTTTGTTCGGAGCTTTTCGTTATTTTGACAACCGCGCGGTTTGTGATTATTTCGAGAGTCTGGGGCTGAAATATAAAATTGAGCGGGGAAACCGGGTATTTCCGGCCTCCGACCATTCTTCGGACGTTATTAAGGCTTTGGAGAAGGAGTTGAAACGGCGGGGCGTTGAAATCGTCCTGAATACAAGAGTATGTCAGCTTCTGACAAAGGAGGAGACGGACGAAGGACAGGCTTTCCGGGAGGAGGCTGAGGCGGGCTCTTCAGATACCGGAAACGGAATTCACTTCCAGAGGGTCTACGGCGTTCGCCTTTCCGACGGAAGGGAGCTTACGGCAGACCGGGTGATCCTTGCCGTCGGCGGAAGCTCTTACCCTTCCACAGGCGCAAACGGAGAGGGAGAAAAGCTGTTAGGGAGCTTTTCGGTAGCTTTGGTTCCGTCAGAGCCGTCTTTAGTCCCGCTTGTGACAGCAGAGGAGGAAATCGGACAGCTGCAGGGACTTTCCTTAAAGAATGTAAACTTGAGGGTCTTTGTCGGAGAGAAGAAGCGCTATGAGGAATTCGGGGAGCTGCTGTTTACGCATTTCGGCTTAAGCGGCCCGATCGTTCTTTCGGCGAGCTGCAATCTGAAGGAGGCGGATTACCACGAAAAAGGAGGGATCAAAGCGGAGATCGATCTGAAGCCGGCGCTTTCTGAAAAGGAGCTTGATCAAAGGCTGTTAAGGGATTTTTCGGAGCAGAAGAATAAGCTGTTTCGCAATTCCCTGGGGGGACTGCTTCCGGCCAAGCTGATCTCTTATATGGTGAAGTGCTCGGGGATTAAGCCGGATAAGCCGGTCAACTTGGTCACAAAGGAGGAGAGGAAGCGGCTTCTGTCCCTGCTTAAGCGACTTTCCTTTAAGGTGATCGGAAACAGAGGCTTTGACGAGGCGATCATCACCCGAGGCGGGGTGAACGTTAAGGAGATCAATCCGAAAACGATGGAGTTTAAGAAGCTTCGGGGCTTATACGCGGCCGGCGAGATGTTAGACGTAGACGCTTATACCGGAGGCTTCAATCTGCAGATCGCCTGGGCGACCGGGGCGCTTGCGGGAGCTTCCTGCTGTAAAGCCAATAGGTGAATTTGTATATATCGTAAAAGAAATATACTCGCGAACGCAATTAATTGCCGTTTCTGATAACGCAAACGTACTGAAATTGCGTTTGCGAGTCCGATTAATCGGCACCGAAAAGCGTTAACCAGTATAATTTGTTTACGATAATAATTGATGTACACGATTATGGTAAGGGAGGAGCCTTAAGCGCCCCCGCAATCGGAAACGAATAAATTGTTTTCCTGATAAAACTATATAGTTCCATCATAGAAAAATGGATCGCAGAAGAAAAGGAGGAGTGAAATACAAGATATGAGCAATACGAATTCCGTTATAAATATCGCGATCGATGGCCCGGCAGGGTCAGGAAAAAGTACGTTGGCAAAGCGTCTGGCAAAGGAGCAGGGCTATATCTATGTAGATACAGGCGCGATGTACCGGGCGATGGCGCTATATCTGATAAGACAGGAGATCGACCCCGGGGATGCGGAGAAAATTGAGAGAGCCTGTCAGGATGTTGACATAACAATAGATTATGTAAACAATGAACAGGTGGTACTGTTAAACGGAGAGAATGTCAACGGGCTGATCAGGACGGAGGAGGTCAGTAAAATGGCTTCGGTCAGCTCCGCAAATGGCAGAGTCCGGGAGAAACTGGTGGCCTTGCAGAAGGAGCTTGCAAAAAAGCGTAGCGTCGTCATGGACGGCAGGGATATCGGGACGGTGGTACTTCCAAACGCCCAGGTAAAGATCTATATGGACGCAAGCCCGAGGGTCCGCGCAAAGAGACGGTATGATGAGCTCTCCGCCCGGGGAGAGGCGTGCGACCTTGAAACGATCGAACAGGAGATTATCGAGCGCGATCACCGGGACATGACTCGGGAAAATTCGCCTCTTAAGCAGGCAGAGGATGCGGTATATCTCAATACCTCCGAGCTTTCCGTAGAGGAGGTCCTTGTGCGGATGAAGGAGATCATTAATGACCGCCTGGGGAACGGACCGGATACAACTTACGGGGAGAAGCTCTGATATGGAAATCCTTGTAGCGAAGAATGCCGGCTTCTGCTTTGGCGTTAAGAGAGCGGTTGAGACGGTATACCGGGAGCTTTCAAGCGGGGACGCGATCTATACTTACGGTCCGATCATCCATAATGAGGAGGTCGTAGGGGATCTTCTGCGGCGCGGAGTAAAGATCATCGAGGGGATCGATGAGCTGAAAAAACTTGGCAAAGAAAATTGCACGAAAAAAAGTACAAAGCCTCCCTGCGTGATCATTCGCTCCCACGGCGCTTCCCGGGAAGTCCACGATATTATAAAGAATAACGGCTTAAGACTGGTGGACGCGACCTGTCCGTTTGTGGCAAAGATCCAGAAAACGGTGGAGGAAGAGAGCAGAAAGGGCAGGACGATCATCATCATCGGAAATGCCAGACACCCCGAGGTAGAGGGGATCACCGGCTGGTCCCACAGCGCGCCGATTGTCGTGGAAACGAGGGAGGAAGCGGAATCCGTGGACCTGTCCAGGGACACGCCTGTCAGCGTAGTGGCGCAGACGACGTTTAATTTTAATAAATTTCAAGAATTAGTTGAAATTTTTTTGAATAATTGGTATGATATTAGCACTGTAAATACGATATGTAATGCAACGGAGACCCGGCAGACCGAAGCGCTAAGGATGGCGAGGGATGTCGATGTTATGCTTGTTGCAGGCGGTGCAAAAAGCTCTAACACGCAAAAGCTATACGAAATATGCAGTAGAGAATGTAAATATACCTATTTTATTCAGACTGCAGAAGATCTTAAGGACATGGATTTCTCTAAGGTGGGTAGATTGGGTGTGACGGCCGGAGCATCTACCCCGAATAATATTATTGAGGAGATTTTGAATTATGTCAGAGCTAACATTTGATCAGATGCTGGACGAGTCTTTTAAGACGATCCATAACGGAGATATCGTCGACGGAATTGTTATTGACGTCAAACCCGACGAGATTATCCTGAATATCGGCTATAAGGCGGACGGTATCCTGTCAAAAGCGGAGTATTCCAACAATCAGGCGCTTGATCTGACCACCTGCGTTAACGTCGGTGACGAGATGGAGGTGAAGGTCCTTAAGGTGAACGATGGGGATGGACAGGTTCTTCTTACGTATAAGAGACTTGCCCAGGACAAGGGTAATAAGAAGCTGGAGGAAGCGTTCAATAACCAGACGGTGCTGACGGCGAAGGTCGTTGAGGTGCTGAACGGAGGTCTGAGTGCCGTGATCGAGGAGTCGAGGGTATTCATTCCGGCCAGTCTGGTTTCCGATACATATGAAAAGGATCTCTCGAAGTACCTGGATCAGGAGATCGATTTTGTCATTACCGAATTTAATCCGAAGAGAAGACGGATTATCGGCGACCGTAAACAGCTTTTGGTTGCTGAGAAGCAGAGAAAGCAGAAGGAGCTGATGGAGAGGATCCATGTCGGCGATGTTGTGGACGGTGTTGTTAAGAATGTGACGGACTTCGGCGTTTTCGTAGATCTTGGCGGGTCTGACGGACTGCTTCATATTTCCGAGATTTCCTGGGGAAGAGTTGAGAACCCGAAGAAGGTGTTCAAGCCCGGTCAGGAGCTTCAGGTTCTGATCAAGGAGATCAACGAGAATAAGATCGCTCTGAGTCTGAAATTTGAAGGTTCGAATCCCTGGGTGGATGTAGATAAGAAGTATGCTATCGGCTCTGTTGTTACCGGAAAGGTGGCAAGAATGACGGATTTCGGCGCGTTTGTTGAGCTGGAACCGGGTATCGATGCCCTGCTTCACGTTTCCCAGATCGCCAGAGAGCATATCAATAAGCCTTCGGATGTTCTGAAGGTCGGGGATGAGGTCACGGCGAAGGTCGTGGACTTAAAGCCGGAGGATAAGAAGATCAGCCTGAGCATCAAGGCAACCCTTGCTCCGATCGAGAAAGAAAAGCCGAAGGAAGAAGCTGTTTCCGACGATGATGAGAACGAGGATTTCAAGTCGGTAGATATCGAGGCGGAGATCGCTAAGGAGAAAGAGAAGGAAGCGAAAGAGGCCGCGAAGAAAGCCGAGGAGGAAGCGGCAGCGGCTGCCAGGGAAGAGGCAGCGGAGGAGACTTCGGACGAGGAACCCAAGGAAGAATAATATCGATTGATGAAAGAGCCAAGCAGTTTGTTTGGCTCTTCTAAAATATATTTATGGAAGAGGTGTGTTGCAATGGCGTATGATTATCCCGAATTTATGAAGCAGGTGTATAAGCTGACCAGCATTGATCTGAACGCTTACAAGGAAAAGCAGATGAAGCGAAGGATCGATACGCTGATCACAAAGCACAAGTACAAGGGCTATGAGGACTTCGTCGGGGGACTGAAATCCGATAAGGCTCTGTTTGAGGAGTTTGTTAACTATCTGACGATCAACGTTTCCGAGTTCTATCGGAATCCCGATCAGTGGGAGCTGATGGACAAGGAGTATATCCCTGAGCTGCTTAAGAAGTTCGGTCAGAATTTAAAGATCTGGAGCGCTGCCTGCTCGACCGGCGACGAGCCGTATTCTCTGGTAATGGCGCTTTCCCGCCATATTCCGTTAAATAAGATCAAGATCATCGCTACGGATATCGACAAGCAGGTTATGGCCCAAGCCCAGACCGGTCTTTATGCCGCAAAGAGCTTAAACGGTGTCCCGAGGGACCTGAAGAGCAAATACTTTACGCAGGTAGGACCCTCCTTCCAGATCTCCAATGAGATCAAATCCCGTGTAGAGTTCAAGCAGCATAATCTGTTGAAGGATCCGTTTATTACGGGCTGTAACTTCATCGTCTGCCGTAACGTGCTGATTTACTTTACCGATGAGGCCAAGGATGTGATCTACGGGAAGTTCTATGATTCCTTAAAGCCCGGGGGACTTCTGTTTATCGGAAGTACCGAGCAGATTGTCAATCATAAGCAGTTTGGCTACGAGAGAAGAAATTCCTTCTATTACGCAAAACCGATGTGATCGGGTCCGTTTGATGAGGATCAGACAACGGGAAAATACAGAGTATTTTCGGATTGCCTGGTTCCGGATCGCTCATTGAATAAGATTTTTTATAAGCGCCTGGCAGAAGTGGTCAGGCGCTTCTTTTGATTTGGAAAGTTCAGAAAGAGGAAAAAAGAAGCGGCCGCTTTTATAGTCCGTCTGAAAGAGCGTAAAGCCCTCTGCCGGTCCGCTCGTCTGGAAAAAGGCCCCGGAGTGTTTGCTGTAGCAGTTTTCACGCTTTGCTTTCTCCCGATGCGCTCTGTCTACGCCGGAAGCCGCGCTTTTATGAACGCAAATGTCCTCCGCGGGAAGATAGTAATAGTCCTTATAGTTTTCGTAGAAATGCCGAAGCTCCCCTTCCTCGATCGGGACACGGATGGTAAGACGTTCTGTCTTCTCAAAAGAGATAAAGATCCTGTCGTTTAAGGAAGAAAAACCGACGGGAAGCCTGAGATCATGGGTACAGGAAAAGAGCAGCTCCGATCGTGTCGAGCTGTCCAGCGCCTTGTAATTGTTTCGAATATGGTTTACATAATATATATTTGCTTCGGAAAGCTGACAAAAGTCCAGGATCGGAAGGATTCGAAGCATCCCAAGAAGATCCTCACTGTTATGGTATAGAAGGGGCTTTAACAGCTCCTTTGAGGGCTCTCTGACATAGTCAAACCAGACGGAGATCAGGTCCCGTCCGGTATTGGGATCTTCGCTGTGAACGCCTAAAAAATCCTCAATGCTTCGCTGCTTTAAAGAGGGCAGCCCCAATAGTTTTCCGTAGGGCTTGATTTTCGGATAGAGATCGATCAGCTCGAATTCCTCAAGCGGAAAGGGGAGCTTGTGCTTTTGCGCCTTATACTTCAGATAGGGAAGATCGAACTTCGCGCCGTTGTAGTTAACCAGGGTATGAAAGCCTTCCGAAAACCGCAGGAAATCGTCCAGGATATACTGTTCCTCCTTGGGGTGTTCGGCAAACCATTGGATGGTCTGATAGGTATCCGCGCTAAAGTATCCGCAGCCGATCAGATAAAGATACGTCGTTTCCCGGGAGAGACCGGTGGTTTCGATATCGATAAATAACAACTGATCCCGATCGCCGAGGCGTTTGATCTCAAAGTCGGTATTCCATTCACTTAAAGCAAAGCTCTGACGGATTTCCTGCATCTTATCCTTTTATTCCCTGATTTGTATCTATACTTGGCATAACATGATGGGTAGGACAAAAGTGCTATGCGGCAAAGCCGCATAATCAATTTGCCCATAAAGCGGTCTGGCAAGCTAGCTTGCCATGCCGCTTTTTAGGGCAAATTCGTCATGGCACTTCGTGCCATGCGACTTTTGTCCTACCCATCATAGCATAATATTTCCTCGAAAAATATACCAAATTCCCGTGGGTTATTGTATAATAAATTTCATGTGGGACGCAACGATCTTAGGGGTGACGATCTATTACCTGGTAAGTCTTTTTGTTATATTCAGCGTCGGCGGATGGCTGTGGGAGAGCTGTTATGTCTCGGTCTGTGAAAAGCGGCTGGTCAACCGTGGGTTCGTTACGGGACCGTTCTGCACGATCTACGGCTGCGCTGCTGTAGTGATCTATCCGCTCCTTTTGCCGATCTCAGGGAACTATATCGCGCTGTTTTTCGGCGGTATGGCGCTTGCGACCATGCTTGAGTATTTTACGTCGATCGTTATGGAAAAGCTCTTTCATATGAGATGGTGGACGTACGAGGACAAGAAATTCAATTTTCAGGGCAGGATCTGTCTTTCCGCGTCGCTCCTGTGGGGAGCGGCCTCGATCCTGTTTTATCTTGTATTCATCCCCGGGGTGAATCATTTTTTGTCTCTATATCCTGAGAGCGTCGGGGAAAAGGTCTATACAGTGGTCTTTGTGGTCTATCTGGTGGACTTTATCCTGTCAGTGATCGCTGCGGTCGATCTTTCCAAGCAGCTTGCCAAGCTCGAGGAAATGCTGTTTGAGATGGGGAATGTATTAAAAAGCTCCAGACTCTATTCTACCAGCGAGGAGATTCGTCAGCGGCTTCTTGCTATGAAGCAGCAGTTCCACGAAATGGACTATCTGAAACGGTATTCCAGGAGACTGGAGATCGTTCAGGCGGTCTGGCTGGACAGGCTCTCAAGCCTTGGAATCGTGGAATCCGCTTCGAATCTGGCAGGGAAGCTACGGGAGATCTACGACCGCTATGACGTGATCCAGAAAAGCGCGAAGCTAAGGCTTGCGGAAAGCAGGATCATGCAGGCGTATCCGGGACTTCGGACCGTTTTCCGGTTCGAGCCGGGGAAGGACGGGTCTTTAAGAGAGCAAAAAACGCAGGATTCGGAAGACGGAGCCTGTATACAGAGCGAAGCAAAGGGAAGCGCGGATTGAGAATCATCCGGTAAACGTACGGATTTATGCGTTTACTGTTACTGCTGGTTATCCGGCAGATATAGAAAAAGGAGGTAGTGTATGGCGTTTACATTTAAGGGCGGAATCCACCCGTTCGATGGTAAAGCCATGTCCAAGGACAAGCCGATGCAGGAGATTTTTCCGGCAGAGGGCGGAACGTTAGTTTATCCGCTGTCCCAGCATATCGGCAAGCCGGCCGTTCCCCTGGTCAAAAAGGGAGACCGGGTTTTAATGGGACAGAAGATCGCGGAGGCGGACGGCTTTGTATCCTCGCCGATCTATGCCTCGGTTTCCGGAACGATCACGGGGATCGAGAAACGGCGGGTACTGACCGGGGATATGGTCACATCCATTATTCTGGAAAATGACGGGCTTCTGGAGGAGGCTCCGAGGATCCCGGTCAAGCCCATCGCGGAGATGTCCCGGGGCGAGGTCATTAATATCATCAAGGAGGCAGGGATCGTCGGAATGGGCGGTGCCGGTTTTCCGACCCATGTCAAGCTCTCGCCCAAGAACCCGGAGAAGATATACTATGTGATCGCAAACTGCGCGGAATGCGAGCCGTATCTGACGAGCGACTACCGCAGGATGATGGAGGAGCCGGAGAAGTTAGTTAATGGTCTGAAGATCATGTTAGCGCTCTACGATCACGCGGAGGGGATCCTTGCGGTAGAGGACAATAAGCCGGACTGCATCAAGAAGCTCAGAGAGCTTACCATTGATGAACTGCGGGTCACAGTCAAGGAGTTAAAGACCAAGTATCCTCAGGGCTCGGAGCGGCAGTTGATCTACGCGACAACGAGACGGGCGATCAATTCTTCCATGCTGCCTGCGGATGCCGGCTGTATCGTGAATAATGTAGATACGATCTGCGCGATTTATAACGCGGTGATCGAGGGCAGGCCGTTGATCCGAAGGATTATCACGGTGACGGGAGACGCGGTGCGCTTCCCGCAGAACTATATCGTTCCCTGTGGTATGAGCTATGCGGAGCTTCTTAAGGACGCGGGGACCAGAGAAGAGCCGGCCAAGTATATTTCGGGTGGACCGATGATGGGCTTTGCGCTCTTTGATCTCTCTGTTCCTACGACCAAGACCAGCTCAGCCCTGCTTTGTCTTACAAAGGATGAGGTGGCGGAGAGCAAGCCGACAGCCTGTATCAACTGCGGACGGTGCGTCGAGGACTGCCCGAGCAGGATATTGCCGAGTAAGCTGGCGGATTTTGCGGAGCATAACGATGAAGAGAAATTCATCCAGTACAACGGGCTCGAGTGCGTCGAATGCGGCTGCTGCAGCTATGTTTGCCCGGCAAAGAGACAGCTGACCCAGAGCATCAAGACCATGCGCAGGCTCGCCCTGAGTCATCGGAAGAAATAGACTGTTTGGAAGTACGTGAAAAAGTATAGATAAATGAGGTGAAAATCGTGAGCGAATTGAAGCATATTTCCACATCGCCGCATATCAGGAGCAGGATGTCCACGCAAACGATCATGCTGTATGTGATCCTGGCGTTACTGCCCGCGACGTGCTTTGGGATCTGGAATTTCGGCATAGACGCGCTTGTACTGGTGATCGTCTGTATCGCGGCCTGTGTGCTTTCGGAGTTTTTGTATACAAAAGGAATGAAAAAGGATCTAACGATCACGGATCTGAGCGCTGTGGTCACGGGTCTGCTCCTTGCTTTGAACCTTCCGCCGACGCTTCCCTGGTGGATGGCTGTGATCGGGTCGGCCTTTGCGATTCTGATCGCGAAAATGGTCTTCGGGGGACTGGGACAGAACTTTATGAACCCGGCACTGGCCGGAAGATGCTTTTTAATGATCTGCTTTGCCGCGGAAATGACGACCTTTGTTTACGACGGGGTAAGTTTAGCGACTCCTCTGGCGCAGATCAGAGAGGGGAACCCGGTCGAGCTGTTCAATATGGTGATTGGAAGAACGGCGGGAACCATCGGCGAGACCAGTGTGATCGCGATCCTGATCGGCGCGGCCTTCCTTATAATAACAGGAGTTATTGATCTTCGGATCCCTGGGGTCTATCTTCTGACCTTTTTGATCTTTATGGGACTGTTTTCGGGACACGGCTGGGATCCGGCCTATCTGGTCGCAGAACTCTGCGGCGGCGGTCTGATGCTCGGCGCGTTCTTTATGGCGACGGATTACGCCACGAGTCCGATCACTTCCTCCGGAAAATATGTCTATGGCGTGATCTTAGGGATCCTGACGGGAGTGTTTCGGGTTTTCTCAAGCTCCGCGGAGGGTGTGAGCTTTGCGATCATTATCTCAAACCTCCTGGTACCGCTCATCGAAATGGTGACGTTACCGAAATGCTTTGGTAAAGGAGGGGAAGGCTGATGAAGAAGGAAAATCTGAAGGCGATCATAACTCTTACCGTGATCACGGTCGTTGCCGGCGTTCTTCTGGGCTTTATCTACGAGCTGACCAAGGAGCCGATCGCGGCGCAGGAGTTATTGCAGAAGCAGGAGGCCTATCGGCAGGTATTCGCGGATGCGGCTTCCTTTGAGGACTATCCGGAGTTTGATAAAGAAGAGGCGGAAACGCTGCTTCAGGGGGCCGGGCTCAGCTACGACAGCATAAGCGAGGCTTCGCAAGCTCTGGATGCCTCCGGAAATGTTCTGGGCTATGTCTTTACCGTGATCTCTATGGAGGGCTACGGCGGAGAGATCGACGTTGCGATGGGGGTCAGAAACGATGGCGTTTTAAACGGGATCGAGATCCTTTCCATCGGAGAGACTGCCGGCCTCGGAATGAAGGCGGATACGGACGAGTTTAAGGGGCAGTTTAAGGACAAGCAGGTTTCGCAGTTCTCCTATACAAAGTCGGGCGCAACGCAGGAATATGAGATCGACGCTCTTTCCGGCGCGACGATCACGACGAATGCCATGACCAATGCTGTGAATGCGGGACTGATCTATTTTGATACGATTACGGGAGGTGGAAACTGATGAATAAGAATATGAAACCTCTGTTAAACGGAATACTTACGGAGAATCCGACCTTTGTGCTGATGTTGGGGATGTGTCCGACGCTTGCGGTAACGACCTCTGCCATCAACGGTCTGGGAATGGGGCTTACGACGACGCTCGTGCTGGTAATGTCGAATATCTTTATCTCCATGCTTCGAAAGCTGATCCCCGACAGCGTCCGGATCCCGGCCTTTATCGTTGTGATCGCTTCGTTTGTGACGATCGTTGAGATGCTTTTGCAGGCGTATATCCCGTCGCTGTACGCGGCCCTTGGGATCTATATCCCGTTAATCGTCGTAAACTGTATCATTCTCGGAAGAGCGGAAGCCTTCGCGTCGAAGAACAATGTAACGGCCTCGTTCTTTGACGGTCTGGGGATGGGCCTGGGCTTTACGATCGCTCTGACGTTAATTGGGATCGTTCGGGAGCTTTTGGGAAGCGGTATGGTGTTCGGCTTAAGCGTCCTCCCCGCTTCCTATCATCCGCTTACGATCTTTATCCTGGCCCCGGGCGCGTTTTTTGTTCTGGCGATGTTTGTCGCGATCCTAAACTATACGAGGCTGAAAAAGGGAGAGCCTACCGGAAAGGGCGGGTGTACGGATGAGTTCTGCCAGGGCTGTCCGAATACGGCCTGCAGCGAGCGCGTAAAGGAGCTAAACAGCGCGGAACCTGTAAAGGCTGTAAAAACGGAGACAAAAACCGAGACGGCGATTAAAGCCGAACAGAAGACCGAGACAGTAAAGGAGGAGGCATAGCATGGGAAATCTGATAGCGATAGCGGTTGGCTCCGCCTTTATCAATAACGTTGTATTATCGCAGTTTTTGGGGATCTGTCCCTTCCTTGGCGTAAGTAAGAGGGTAAAAACAGCCCTGGGAATGGGCTCTGCCGTGGTCTTTGTTATCACGCTCGCGTCCTTTGTGGCGGGACTGATCTATAAATATCTTCTGGTGCCCTTAAATATCACCTATCTGCAGACGATCGTCTTTATCTTAGTCATCGCTGCTCTGGTGCAGTTTGTTGAGATGTTCTTAAAAAAGAAGATGAAGGGACTGTATCAGGCGTTGGGTGTTTATCTGCCTTTAATCACGACGAACTGTGCCGTGCTCGGTGTCGTGATCCTGAACGTGACAAAGTCCTATGATCTGTTGGAGGGCGTTGTGAACGGCTTTGCGACAGCGGTGGGCTTTCTGATCTCCATAACGATCCTTGCGGGTTTGAGGGAGAAGATGGAGTATAACGATGTGCCGAGAGCCTTTCAGGGAACTCCGATCGTTTTGGTTACCGCAGGTCTTATGGCGATCGCGTTCTTCGGATTCTCCGGACTGAAATAGGGGGCAGCGGAATATGAGTGTTCAGGGAATTATCATAGCAACAGTCATTGTCGGCGGTGTCGGACTGCTGATCGGGATATTTTTAAGTATCTTCGGAAATATTTTCAGGGTAGAGGTCGACGAGAGAGAAGCGGCGATCGAGGAAGCGCTTCCCGGAAACAACTGCGGAGGCTGCGGCTTCCCGGGCTGTTCGGGACTGGCTGCCGCCATCGTGAAGGGAGAGGCCCCCGTGAACGGATGTCCTGTCGGCGGCGCTCCGGTCGCGGAAAAGGTCGCGGAGATCATGGGTGTCACCGCGGACGCGTCGGAAAAGCTGGTCGCCTTTGTGAAGTGCCATGGGGACTGCGAGGCGACGACCAATAAATATGAATATACCGGCGTCGAGGATTGCCGGATGATCGCGGCGGCTCCCTCCAGCGGACCGAAGTCGTGTGAGTTTGGCTGTACCGGCTTCGGAAGCTGTGTAAAAGCCTGTAAGTTTGACGCGATCCATGTTGTAAACGGGATTGCTGTGGTGGATAAGGAAAAGTGTACGGCCTGCGGACAATGTGTGGCGATCTGCCCTAAGCATATCATCGAGCTGATCCCGTATAAGGCAAAATTCGCGGTGGCCTGTTCTTCGAAGGACAAGGGGCCGGATGTGATGAAGAAGTGCAAGGCGGGCTGTATCGGATGTTCGCTCTGTGTGAAGAACTGCCCGAAGGAAGCGGTCGAAGTCAACGATTTCCTGGCGCATATCGATCAGGAGAAATGTGTCGGCTGCAGCCTCTGCTCGCAGAAATGTCCGAGAAAGATCATTCCGAGGTTATAACAGATCGGGGTGCTGCTTTTGATCTGCGGGGATGGGCGGTATAGATTCTATGCTGATAAATACGGGATACTACTGGATCAGATAGGTGCTTATCCCGGAGGTTGCGGAGATCGTTCCGTCCTTATCGATAAAGATCGCCTCGGTGTCCGGAAGTGCTTCGATCAGGGCCTCTGCGGCCTCTTTTCCGACAAGGAGGCAGGAGGTACTGAGAAGATCGCCGCTTAAAGAATCCCCGGAGATTATGGTGACGGAGGCGAGCGAATTATCGACCGGATAGCCGGTCTGTGGGTCAAGGATATGGTGATAGAGCCTGCCGTCGATCTCTCTGTAGCGTTCATAGATCCCGGAGGTCACGACAGAGCGGTCTTTGATCGCTAAGGTGGCGGCGATACTGTCCTTCGAAAGCGTCTGATCCGCATAAAAGCTTTGCGTGTCAGTAAAGGGCATTTTGACCGCAATGTGAAAGGGCGAGTTTTCTTCCTTGCTTCCGAGGGCGAGAACGTTGCCACCAAGATCCAGAAGGGCTGAGGTAACGCCCTGTTCCTTCAGATATTGCTTCAGTCGGTCGGCGATATAGCCCTTGGCTACGGCTCCGAGGTCGATCTCTGATGCGCTGTTTTTCAAGGCAACGGTATGATGCTCCTCGTCAAACTCGATGTTTTTATAGGAGACGGAGGAGAGAGCGGACTTCAGGGTGGTTTCCTCGGGGAGCGCTTCCGCATTGTCCCATAAATCAATAACGGGCGCTATTGTAATATCGAACTTTCCGCCCGTTTTCTCGGAAAGAGCGATGCTGTTCTTTATCAAGAACAGGGTTTCTTCGGAGACTTCGACCGGAGCGCCGCCTGCGTGGTTCAGGTTCCAGATATCGCTGCCGGAAACGGTCCTGCTAAAGAGCTTTTCGTAGTCTTTACAGAGGGCTTCGGCTCCGAAGAGAGCCATTTCGATATCACAGGAGGGATCCGCCTGATAAAGCGTGATCGTAACCAGAGTATCGAGAGAAAAAAACTGTCTGCGCGCGGGGAGAGCGGTCCCTTCCGGGGTGGCTTCCCGGGGGGCGCAGGAGGTGAGCCAAACAGCACTTATAAATACAAGTAGTGAAAGCATTTTACAGATTTTCGACAGATATTTTTTCATAGGAAACAGTATAGCGTATCGGGATCTGTTTTCCAAGGTAGAAACATGAGCAAGCCCTACGGCGATGATTTTGATGATCGGAATACGAGAAAGAAGATGGTGGTGTATTGTGTTCTCGCCGCCTCTCTTATTATGCTCGCTTTTCTCTGGATCCTGTATCAGAACAACGAGGAGCGGCATAAACGGATCGCCGCTCAGGTGAAGGAACAGGAAAAGGAACTTCAGGAGCTGAAGGCTGCTCAGGATGAGATGACAGAGCTGGGAGTCGGACAGAACAATCTGCGCTCCGAGGATCTGGACTTCTGGGATATGTATACACCGACCAGGACTCCCGAACCGGAACCGACAGCCGGAGTCAGAGCTGCTGTAACGCCGGTTCCAAGGAGGAGAGAGGAGCCTGCTTTGGTCGAGGAGGAGGTAAACGAACGTGCCGAGGATGATCTGCCGGAAGAGGAGCCAGATGACGAAAAGCATATCAAGGTGACGGATCCCGAGGGGAAAACCGTTTACTATGAGATCATGGATGAGGTCGCAAAGAACCGATATACCCTGGCGACGGATCTGTCGATGAAAAATGCGAGGCTTTCGTATAACGACGGGGACTTAATCGCTCAGACCGGGATCGCCGTTTCCAAGGCGCAGGGCGTGATCGACTGGGCTAAGGTCAAGGCGGACGGGATCAACTTTGCGATGGTGAAGGTCGCTTACCGCGGCTATGAGACCGGGATCATTTCTCTGGATGATAATTTTGTCTTAAACGCCAGAGGAGCAGCGGCAAACGGGATCGCTGTCGGAACGTATTTTTCCACGCAGGCGGTGAGTGAGACCGAGGCCATCGAGGAGGCGAATTTCACCGTGGGAGCCATTGCACAGTACGGTATTACCTATCCGGTGGCGATCTATATCGAGAAGATCAAGAACGATACGGCCCGTACGGAAAAGCTGACCATGTCCGAGAGGACGGATTACGTAAAGAAATATCTGGAAACGGTCAAGAGCTTTGGCTTTACGCCGGTAATCTACGCGGACCGGAATACGCTGATCTGCGATCTGGATCTGAGCAAGCTGACGGATTATTCCATCTTTTTAAGTGATCCCGTGGATTTTGACGCCGCGAAGATGTCAGGCTTTTCTACCGAGCCTGAACCTAAGAACGTTCCGACACCTGTTCCGTCGCCGAAGCCGACCTATTATTACGGAACTTCGTCCTCGACCGGGGGAACAACAGGGAAGGCGGCACCGATCCCATCCTCCGCTTCGTCCGGAGTTTATTCGGTAAATACCGGGTTTTACGCGGCGGCAAATAATACAGCTTCTCGGGTAAGCGGAAATACGATCAGAAACCAGGGAGCGGACAACGCAGGCGATAACGGCAAGGAGCCGGTCACGCCTCCTGCATCTGAGACAGAACCATGGTATACCGACTTTCCGTACCGCTTTACGATCTGGCAGTATGATCCGACCGGAAGCGTAAACGGGATTACCGGCTCGGTTCCGATGCTTTTAGGCTTTCTGGATTATACGAAGAGGTAGGCGGGACTTTACTTTAATAAATAATTGTGTTATACTACCTGGGTATTTGGGGATATAAATATTCAGGGGGCAGGGGTTTTATAACAACGTATACTCATTAACGCAAATAGTTGCGATTAATTGAATGTATAACGAGTGAACGCACGGTTTCTATATGTTACTATTCACGGTCTAATGACTGACAAGAACTAAATACAAAATGATCATTCTCAAAGGTCGCAAGCTTAGATAATATCTGAGTTTGCGGCTTTTTAGCATTGTGCACTAATAACAGACGAAAAGTTTGTGCAAAATA
>JAFSXN010000028.1 GCA_017444015.1 Lachnospiraceae bacterium
GAAGCCTTTAACGGGCGGCCGGTGAGCTTTGATACCCTGAGGGAATATGATACGCCTGCTCTGCTTGCCTCTTATCTTTCAGAGGAGGGAGATCAGAAGGATTATGAAATAAGGGAACGCTATCCGCTGACAAAGACTCAGGAGGGCATCTATGTGGAATGCCTCTCCCATCCGGGGACGACGATCTATAACATCCCGGCTCTTTTAAGGCTCGGAAGGAATGTAGATCCTGACAGGCTGGAAGGAGCGATATCCGCTGCCATTGATGCGCATCCGGGGCTTAAGGCAAGGCTTGTGACAGAAGACGGAGAGGCCTTTCTTCTCAGAAATGACGAAGAGCTTCCCGTTATCGAGCGGATCCGGCTTGATACTTTGCCTGCGGCAGAGGAGCTTGTTCTGCCCTATGAACTGGATGGCGGAAGGCTCTATCAGGCAAGGATCTATGAAACGCAGGCGGGAAGCTTCCTGTTCCTGGATCTGCATCATATCATCGCGGACGGAGCCTCGAGACAGATTATTAAAAGGGATATCGAACGAGCCTACGCGGGTGAGACCCTTCAAAGGGAGAGCTTTACCGGCTTTGAGGCTGCCCTTGCGGAAGAGGAGGAAAGAAAGGGGAAACGGTATACCGAAGCAAAGGAGTGGTATGATTCGGTATTTACGGGCTGCGAAGAAAAACTGCCGCCCCCTGACCCGGACCTTTCGGGGAACCGGACGGGACGCGAAGCAGAGACGGGAGCAGGTACGCTTACCTTCCCCACAAAGCTCTCCAAGGAGTCCGTACTTCGGTTCTGCGAAGAGTCCGCCATCACGCCGAATATCTTCTTTAACGGGGTATTTGCCGTTACCCTTGCCTGTTTTTCCGATTCCGGGGAGGCTGTTTTTACAACGATCTATAACGGGAGAAGGGACAGCCGGTACAGAAACATGGCAGCGATGCTTGTAAAGACGCTTCCGGTCAGGTTCTTCGCGGATCCGAAGCAGACCGTAAAGGAAAGTCTTACGAGGCTAAAAGATCAGCTCGAAGGCGCCATGGAGCACGATCTATACTCCTTCGCGGAAGCGGCGAGAGCGTACCATATTGACGCGGAGGCTATGTTTGCCTGGCAGGAGGAGAGCTTTACGAAGCTTGGCGGAGCTTTCTCCATGCGCTCTGACGAGGCCCGGAACCGTAACGAAAACTCGGACGCTTCTTACAGCCTTGACTGGGCAGATACCGGTTTTCACCCGACCCTTTCCGCCGCGAAATCAGCGCTTTCGGTAGAAGCTTTTTTCCGGGGAGAGAAAATCACCTTCCTTGCGGAATACCGGCCGGCTACCTATGGAGAGGGCTTTGTAAGCTCCTTCCTAAAGACCATGGAGCAGATCGCGTCGGAGATGCTTAAGGGGAGCGGGAGGAAGCTTTCAGAGCTTCGTCCTGTATCAGAGGAGACGGAGAAGGAGCTCTTTGAGCTGTACGATACCGATCAGGAGATAGAGAAAAGACCCGCGTACCGTCTGCTTCAGGACAGCACGAAGAAGTATCCCGACAGAGTCGCCGTAGTAACAAGCGGCGAAAGCCTTACCTATCAGGAACTGAACAGAGCGGCAAATCGCTTGGGGTGGATCCTCAGAGACCTGGCGCTGTTTGTCGGGGATCTCTGTGCCGTTATGCTTCGCAGGGGTCCCGAGGTCTATATCGCGAGACAGGGGATCCTAAAAGCGGGAGGCGCTTTTTTACCCATCGATCCGGATTACCCAAACGAACGGATCTCCTATATTCTTAAGGATTCCGGCGCGACACACATCATCACCTCAAAGGAGCTGTATCTGGAGAGAAAGGAGCTGCTTGATACTTTCGAGATAGAGATTATCTTTGCGGAGAATGCCGGAGAAGAGGAAGGAATTTTTTCCTCAGAGGACCTGAACCTTGAGATCCCGGAAGATTCCCTGGCCTACTGTATTTATACCTCGGGCTCTACGGGAAAGCCCAAGGGCGTGCTTCTGACCCAGAAGAATCTCGTCAATTTCGTAGACGCGAATCCCAAAAATCAGGAGGTCCTCGGCTATACGGAGAGGGGAAGGGTGTCTTTGGCTTTTGCTGCCATGACCTTTGATGTGTCCGTTATGGAGGAATTTATCCCCTTAAGCCACGGGCTGACGATCTGCCTGGCAAACGACGAAGAAAGACATGATTATGCGGCTCTGGGAAAGCTTTGCGAGGAGAAGCATGTGGATATTCTGACCTGCACGCCGTCGTTTCTTGCAAATATTCTGGAATCCGGGGAAATGCTGCCTGTGCTTCAGGCTCTTAAGTCCATCGACATAGGAGCGGAGGCATTTCCGGCTTCCTTATACAAAAAGATCCGGGCGGTAAACCCCGAGGTCTATATCATGAACGGCTACGGGCCGACGGAGGCTACGATCAGCTGTACCATGGCCGTTATGCAGGGGCAGAGCCTTATTACCATCGGTAAGCCCAGTGCCAATATGAAGGTCGCCATCATGGACCGGACGGACCGTCCTGTTCCGAAGGGAGCGCTTGGGGAAATGGTGATCGTCGGCGCCGGAGTAGGAAAGGGCTATATAAACCTGCCGGAGCAGACAAAGAAGAGTTTTATTACCTTATGGGACCGCCCCGCCTACAGGAGCGGCGATCTGGCGCGGATCCTTCATAATAATGAGATCGAATTCCGCGGGAGAATGGATAATCAGGTTAAGCTCAGAGGGCTGCGCGTAGAGCTGGATGAAATAGAAAATGTCCTGAGCGGTTTTCCCGGGATCGGATCGGCTGTGGTCGTTGTAAGAAACAATACCGGCGAAGATTATCTTGCGGGCTTTTATACCGCGAAAGGACAGATCTCCGATACAGAGGTCAGGGATTATTTAAAGAGCAGGCTGTCTGATTATATGGTTCCCGACGTGCTTGCGAGGCTTGAGGAAATGCCGCTTACGGCAAACGGAAAGATCGATAAAAAGCGGCTGCCTGAGGTAACACAGGGAGAAAGACAGGAATACGCCGCGCCTGAGAATGAGGTCGAGGAGGCGTTCTGCAGGGCGTTTGAGGAGATTCTTAAGCTTGACAGGGCAGGAGCAAACGATGATTTCTTCGCCCTCGGCGGGACCTCTCTGTCCGCTATGCGGGTCGTATCCTTCGCGCTGAAAAGAGATTGGGATATCGTATATAAGAATGTCTTCGACTATCCTACGCCAAGAAAGCTTTCCAGGCTGATCCTTGGACAAAGGAAGCCCTCTGCGGACGCGGCACCTGACGGCGATATGGACGGACAAAAGCCCCACACAGTTATAAAGCAATCGGCGGAAAATAGTGAGACACAGCCGGAAGATGAGCTATATTCCGTACTATCCCATAACCGCGCGGAATATTTGAGCGAGATAAGAGCGGGGGAGACGGGGACTGTTTTTCTTACGGGAGCGACCGGGTTCCTCGGGATCCACGTTCTGTACGAACTGTTAAAGGAAAAGGATCGAAGGATCATCTGCCTTGCCAGAAACGGAAGGACCCTGTCCGGAGAAAAGCGGTTGAAGGCCTTATCGGTCTACTATTTTGACGACAGCTTTGATGAGGACTTTCAGACAAGGATCCGTGTCGTTAACGCGGAGATCACAGATGAAAAGCTTGCGGAGGTTCTTTCTGACGAGAAGATCGATACGATCATAAACTGCGCGGCGGTCGTAAAGCATTTTTCGGCGGATGACAGTATAAACAGGATCAACGTAGACGGGGTAAAGAGGTTAGTAGAGCTTGCGCTTTTAAAGGGAGCAAGGCTTGTACAGGTATCGACAGAGAGCGTCGCCGGGCAGTCGGTGGACGGAAGTGTTCCCGAAAACGTTGTTCTGACGGAGGATTCGTATCAGATCGGGCAGTCCTTCGGAACGAAGTACGCGCTTTCGAAGTTTCAGGCGGAGGGAGAGATCCTTCGCGCCGTAAAGTATCGGGGCCTTCGGGCAAAGATCGTTCGGGTGGGAAACCTGATGGGGAGGCGTGACGACGGAGAATTTCAGATCAATTTCCGGACAAACGGCTTTATGAACCGCCTGAGAGCCTATGAGACGTTAGGGTGCTTTCCTGTGGATGAGCTGGACAGCCCGGTGGAGTTTTCGCCGGTGGATATGACTGCGAAGGCCCTTGTACTCCTTGGCGCGACTCCCGATCCCTTTACGGTTTTTCACGCGGATAACTGCCACTGTATCCACATGGCGAATGTTTTCGAGGTCTTTGAGAGCTGCGGCTTTACCGTCGATATCGTTGAGACGGAGGAATACGAAAGGCGCCTTAAGAAAGCCCTTGCGGACGAGAAAAAGGGGCTGATCGTTTCCAGTCTGATCTCCTATCGGAACAACGAGGGGGAAAACCGGAGATATATCGGCTGTAACAGTTCCTTTACGGTAAAAGCACTGTACCGGCTTGGCTTTTCATGGCCGGTCGTCACGCCGGAGTATGTGAAAAAGGCTATTCTGGCGCTTACAACCATGGGGTTGTTTGAATAGATAATTGGATCCGGCCGGAAGCAGACCGGCGAGGGAGGAAGTCAAATGAGTCTGAAAAGAAACAGCAGCCTTGTAAGGAAAAAATATCTGGAATATCTGGCATCTACGCTGGCCTTTACCCTGTCCATCTATATCGCCTCCATCGTGGACGGGATCATGGTGAGCCGGCTGATCAGTCCCCTCAGTCTGACAGCCATCAATCTGACCTTTCCCGTTCTCTATATGAAGAACATTGTTTTCTGCCTTTTTATAAGCGGCGGCTGTACCCTTGCCGCGCAGGCCATGGGCTTTCGGGATCAGGATAAGTGCAACCGTGCCTATACCGTTTCCGTTGTTTGCGGGATCATCGCTTCCGGCACTCTCGCCGCAGCGGGTGTCATATTTGCCTCTCCTCTGGCGGAGCTTCTGACGAAGGGAGGGAGTCTTAAGCAGGAGGTGCTTGCGTATCTGATACCGCTTTGGATCGTTGGCCCGATCGTTGTTTTGACGAACGGCTCTGCAGCCTATATGCGCCTTGAGGGGAAGCACCGTCTCGCGATAGCCGTTCCGGTAGTGGCGAACGTGATCAATCTGCTCTGCGATTATGTCTATATTAAGCTGTTCGGCCTTGGGATCGCGGGAGCGGGATGGGCTACGGTGACGGGCTATGCCTGCTCGGCGCTTTTGCTGATCCCGTATTCTAAGGATGCGAGCCGGACGCTGCATTTCACCCGCCTGAAACGAGGGGATCTCAAGCTCCTTAAGGAGTGCCTTGCCACCGGGCTTCCCATCAGCCTGGTGGACGGCTGCGATATGCTCAGGCACTATACGGTCAACGCGATGATGCTAAGACTCTTAGGGGATACCGGCGGTGAGCTGATCTCTGTCTGCAATGCGGCAATGCTGTATGCCTTAATGTTCTCCGACGGCGCCAGTTGTGCCATGACGAGCGTGACCGGCGCACTGTACGGAGAGGGGGACGCAAGGGGGATGCGGGGAGTTTTAAAAAGCGCCATGACTGTAACGGGAGGGCTGTGCCTCTGTATCTTCCTGATACTTGAGTGCTTTCCGGGGTATTTCGCGGGGATCTACGGGGTAAGGGATCCGGAGGTCCTCTCTGTCCTGATCCCCTATCTGCGCATATACTGTCTTGCTGTTCCGATCGTTGCGCCCCTGTACGTTCTTCGCTGCTTTTATCAGTCTACAAAGCAGGAAAAGGCAGCGACCGCCATGTCCGTGCTGGAGGGGGCGCTTATTATGATCCCGGTTTTTCTGCTGCTCTCAGGGATCGGTATCCGGGCGATGGCCGCCTCCTACGCGATATCCGTTTTCCTGACGCTCCTTGTGGTCTGTATGTATATGCAGAAAAAGGCAGGAAAAAACGGGCTGACCGGTTTTCTTATGCTCCCGCCGTTTAAGGAGAGCGAAACCTTTGAGGCAAGCATTGACTGTACCCTGGAGGCCTCGGAAAAAGCGTCCGAGGAGGTGATCCTGTTCTGCAAAGAAAACGGGGTTCCTGCTGTCATTGGGAACGCGGCAGGAGTTGCTACAGAGGAGCTCTGTACGAACATAGCGAAATGGTCCGGGCAGGGACCGAAGGATCAGATCGACCTGTTCCTCAGGATTTCAGAGGATCACCTCATTCTGAAAACACGGGACGGGGGAACAATCTTTAACCCGACGGAGTTTATCGAGGAAGGAGAGTGGATCACGGGGCTGTCCCTTTTGCGTTCTCTTTCCGCCCGGATCGAATACGACAGGATTCTGGGCTTTAATACGGTGATCGTAACGATGCATAAGGCGGAAGAAAAGCGATATTTATATCATTAACGGAGGGGGCGATACGTTTCGCTTCCGGCATTATTACCGAATGCGCAGAAAAAACGACCGGATATGCGGAATCGCTGACATAGGATCGGATATGTCCGTATAATAAGGCAAAGAACAAAACACAGCTTCAAAAAACAACAGGAGGACAGGATGATGGCTGAAAACAAGAATATGGAACTGAACGATGAGATGATGGCAAAGGCTTCCGGCGGAATGGACGGCGCAGCGGGGCAACCCAAATATAAGGTCGGTGACCGGGTGCACTACGAACTGACAAATCCCGCAAATGGAGAAACCATGGCAGTCAACGGAACGATCACGGCGATGGAATTTGTTAATGAGGCAAATAAGTGGAGATATACGGTTCAAATGGATCCGAATGCCTATAACTGCACAGAGGTACAGGCTACGGAAGACCACCTGAGTTATCTGTAAAAAAATAAAAACGGGAGTAGAGAGGAGGTACATCATGAGAAGAATATGTATAGTCGTGCTAAGTTTAATGGTTTTAACGGCAGGCTGCGGAAAGAAGGAAGCAGAGGTTCCCGTGCAGGCACAAACGGAAGAACAGACCGAAGGACTTGCAAATCCGTGGAAATTCGATGTATCGGCAGAAGAGGCCGAGGCGCTCAGCGGCACAAAGTTTACCCTTCCGGAGGGGGCCTTTGACGTAGCGTATAATATCATGGAATCCGAAAAGATGGCGGAGATGACCTTTTCGATGGAGGATGGAACCAGGGTCGATGTCAGGGTAAAGCCGGCAGCAGCCTTCGAGGATATCTCGGGGATCTTTTACGAGTGGGATACGGAAATTACTGATAAGATCGGCAGTGCCGATGCCACGATCCGTATCTTTTCCGGGCAGGATATCAACAGCGTTCTGTGGCATGACGGAGAGAGAATGTATGCGCTTTATACGGAGGTTCCGGGCGGGGATGGAGCAGAGGCGCTCCGGGTAGCAAGGATCGTTTACGGCGCGCAGGATGCAGATGAAGCCCAGGCTGCAGTTGAGTACGATATGTATGGATATGTCGTGGATAAGCTTCCCGAGGATCAGTATTACAACCATTATAACGTCAAGGGCGACAATGATGAGATCTTTATCGCCAATTACAACGGAACCGATGAGCTTGCCGAGGGAACCTATGTCGGCCTGTGGCAGATCGGCGACGGCTGGACCTTAGAGGTAATCGGGGATGATGGAAGCGGATCGGGCGACAGCGCGGTCATAACAGACGAAAACGGCATTACGGTCACGGATATGCAGCTTACGATCAATACACCGGAGACCTGCATGTTTGAATTTACCCTGAACAATCCGTCCGGTTCGGACGTTTCCTTTGACCAGAACAGGATCCGCCTTGAAAATTATGATGGAACAGAGCTTGACCCCTTTGCGGATCAGAAGGAGCCGATTGATGCCTCAGCCCAGGTAAAGAGCCATTCCTTTACCATGGACATCGGAAACATCAAAAACGGAGATGAGGTATCGGTATACTTTGACGGAAGCTACGTGACCAGCCTTTTTGTTACAGGTGGCCCGAAGACCTCGGATGAGGAGGATCTGTCCGAGCTGAAGGATTTCTTTGAGACCATCGATATGGATGAATATACGAAGATGATCCTGGCACAGGCGAAGGAGGGGGAGAAGCAGTTCCCGGTAAACAAAGTCAAAAGGAGGACAAAGAAATGGCAGACACAAAAAACATGAAGCTGAACGATGAGGCAATGGCAAAGGCAGCAGGCGGAGCAGGCAGATCGGATGAATACGATATGTATGGCTTTGTAGTCGACAAGCTCCCTGCGGAACAGTACGCAAATCACTACAATGTGAAGGGCGATAACGATGAGATCTTCATCTGCTGGTACGCCGGCGATGATATCCTTGGAGCGGGAACAGAGGTCGGAATGACCCATATTCCGCAGGATAACGGATGGAAAATCGAGCCGATCATGCACATCTAAAGTGATCCGTAAGTGGTAACAAAAATAAACCGGTCTGAACAACAGAACGGTACACAAACCGGCTGCTGAAACCGGATAACGAAAGCAAGCGGAAGAGAGAAGAGGATTCTTCTCTCTCCTTGCGATTTTACGAAGTATTTCTCTCTCGTTTTTGGCTTATTTTCTGTTTGGGAGACCATAGAGGATATGAATGCAGCAATCGTTAAAAGAATGTTCCGGGGTATTTTGGATGAAAAAGGGTACGCGTCGTGCTTGTCGTAATGTAAGAAATACCTTGCTTTTGGGGATAATTTTTGTATAATATAGGTGAACAAGGGATTTGTTCGATTAAAGAGCCCTGTTACTTTGAGTACAGACCTTTAATTTAAGAGCTTCACTACTTTAAGTGTGGACCTTTAATTTAAGAGCTTCGCTGCTTAGAGTGCGAATCGTTAATTCAGGGAGATAAGAGGATTATCTCCCTGTTTCAGTTATGGAGGAATTATGGATTTTTATAGAATTGATGCGGGGTATAACAATTATCCTTAGTTCCCGAGATATTTTGTGCCATGTAGACACAAAATATCTCGGGAACTAAGGATAATACAACGAAGGGAAAGGGAAGAATCCTTGTCACGGCCAGCAATTCATCCGATAAGGCTGTAGGGAGTAAAGCGTGCGACTTTACGATCCGGTCGAGGGGGCTTGCCGGTCTGATAGAGTGGATCAGGAAGTGATCACGGGAGGAGATATAAAAAGTCGCTTTGCGGCCCGCCAATCGGGGAGGGATCAAAAGCGCCTTGAAAAGAAAATAGCCACAGACTATAATGAAGCGGACTCGGAAGAAATAAACATGATATTATGTAAACTAGAATCGGATTTCAATCAGATACAGGCTGCGACGATATGAAAGAAAAGAAAAATGAACAGATGAAGGCTGCCATGAACCGAGGAGGCAGCCTTGATGAATTGAAAGATAACAACGTTATATTCAGGGTCCTGATGATCATCGCGGCGTCCGCGCTGTTTGCGCTGAATATCAACACCTTCGTGCATACCGGCGGTCTGCTGCCAGGCGGAGCCACAGGGCTTACGCTTCTTTTGCAGGAGATTTTCCAACGCTTCTTTTCGGTCCAGATCCCCTATACGGTGATCAACCTTCTGATCAATTCAATCCCGGTTTATATCGGCTTTCGATTTATCGGGAAGCGTTTTACGTTACTTTCCTGCCTGGTGATCGTATTGTCCGGCGTGTTTACCGATCTTTTTCCGGTGACAATTCTTACCCAGGACATCCTGCTGATCTCGGTCTTCGGAGGTCTGATCAACGGAGCCGTTGTCAGTCTCTGCCTGTTGATGAACGCTACCAGCGGAGGAACGGATTTTATCGCGATCTATCTGTCTGAAAAACGGGGGATCGACTCGTTTAATATCTCACTGTTTATCAATGTGGCGATCATTTCTGTCGGAGGTCTTTTGTTTGGCTGGGACCGGGCGCTGTATTCCATCATCTTCCAGTACGTTTCCATCACCGTGATCCACGCTCTGTATCGGAAATACCAGCAGGCGACGCTGTTTATCGTTACTATGTATCCCAGCGAAATCAGCTCGATCATATACAAGCTCAGCGGTCATGGCGCGACGGTCATTGAGGGCGTCGGCGCGTATGAACACAAGGAGCGCAGCATCGTCTATTCCATCGTCTCCAGCGCCGAGGCCAGAAGGGTTGTTGGCGCAGTGAAGGAGAGGGATCCGGCGGCCTTTGTCAATATTGTGAAGACGGAGCGGGTCATCGGGAGATTTTATCGGCGGCCGGAGGATTAGGCAATGGACTTTTTGTCCCGGGCAGGGTATAATGTTACCTTAAAGCGGAAAAGGGATTCTTTCGTGTTTTAAGGAGATGGTATGCATAAGCTGAGTGAGGAACTCTTTAAGAATGTGATGGATCTGAGCGATACGATCGTCTTCCAGTATGATCAGGACAATGATACGATCAGCTTTTCAAAAAATGTTGAAAAATATATTCCAACTGCCCTGAACGTGAACGATTTTACTGCCGATATCGAGATCCGCGGCAGAGTTTTCCCGCAGGACGCGGAAAAAGCGATCGCTTTCTTTACGATCCCCCCGGAAGGGGACAAGGTCAAGATGGACTATCTGCGTTTCCTTGGGTTCAGTGGAGAATACTTCTGGTATCAGCTTAAGGGCAGGGAAGAAAAAGGGGAAAACGGAGAACGGATCTTTTACGGAACGCTTGTATACATTGATGACGAGAAGAAGCGGCAGCTTGACGCGGAGGGCTCCAAGGATCCGCTGACCGGCCTCTGTAACCAGAACGCGGTCATGGAGCAGGTCGGAGAGTATCTGGACAACGTCCCGGAGAATGTGCTGCCGGCGCTGCTTGTAATTGATATCGACGATTTTGAGGAATGGATCGAGCTGAAGGGCGATATCAGCGCGGATGGCGTTCTTTTAGAGATCGCAAGGATCTTGAAGCGGACCTTCCGCGGCTCCGATATCATCGGAAGGATGGAGCGGGACCGGTTCGTCGTGTTTATGAAGGGTGTTCGCTATACGGGGATCCTGGTGGAACGCTCGCTCCATGTTCTGAAATCGGTCCAGGAGGTCTGGGATGATTTTTCGGAAAGCTCAAAGCTGACCGTTTCTATCGGAGTTGTTTATTTAAAGGACGGCAGTATTACGCCGGAGGGGCTGTATAAACGAAGCCTTGAGGCTTTAAGCAACGCAAAGAGCGAGGGAAAGAACCGGTTCGCTCTCTATAATGAGCTGATGGAAAAAGTGGAAAAGCTGCCGGATCCGATCTTAAGTACCCGGGAGATGGAGCTGATTATGAATATCCTCGACCCTATGAGCGTTTATGCTTATGCGGTGGATGAGGAGTTCAATATTATATACCAGAATGACAAATTGGATGAACGATTTGGAGAACGCGCCGGAGAATGCTGCTATCGGACCTACAAGAATTATGAGGAGCAGTGTCCGGATTGCCCGCTTCTTCAGATGTCAAGCAGTCTGGGAACGGTGGACGGCGACGTTTACTCTCCGGGACTTCGTACGGTCTGCCCGCAGCGTTCTACGAAGATCACGCTTCGGAACGGAAAAAATATCTACGTGAATTCCTCGATCAGAGAGGATGTGGAAAAGCAGGATGTGGCGCTTAAAGAGAGCGAGGAGCGGATTCAGAATGCCATGATCTATATGCTGGATCTGATCTGGGACGTGGATCTGACGAGAAATACCTGTATCCGGATGAAGGAGAAGAATCTGAAGAGCGTAATGAATATGCGCATTTCAAATTACAAGAATCTCCGGGAATATTTTTCGCTGAATGTGGTCCACCCCGAAGACAGAGAGGCTTTTTCTGAGTCAACGGATCCGAGGTATCTCCGCCAGAGCAGAAAGCAGGGGATTACCCTTTTAACAAGGGAGGTCCGCTTTAAGACGGTGGAGGACGACTACCGCTGGTATAATGTCTATTCTGTTTTCTTAGACGAAACTACCCAGCGGACGATCATCATCTGCCTCGATGTAAATGAGTATAAAAAGCATCGTCTCGAGGAGATGGAAACCCGGGTCAAGCACGAGATCATGCAGCAGAAGAGCGAGTTTGTCAAGGAGATCGCTCTGGCCAACGAGCGGCATGAAAATGTGAATGAAATGGTCGGGATCCTGGTCTATGAATACAACGTGCCGGAGGGCAGCTACTATCTGAACACAATGTTCGACGAGGTCTTCCCTGTCACTAAGGCGGATCTTTCGGACAGGTGGTCGCTGCTTGAGAGCCTTAGGTGTCACGAGGATGACCGGACGGTCTTTGAGCAGTTCAAAACGGATGTGAAGGAAAAGGGGCAGACCCAGAAGGTAACGGTCCGCCTGATCAATAAATACGACAAGCCGATCTGGTATACGATCATCATCCAGACGCTGCTGGGGGCGGACGGGCTGCCGATGCGGTTCCTTGGGACGCTTCAGAACGTAGATACCGAGATGCGGATCAAGCGGGAGATGGAATACCGCGCGGAGTATGATTCCCTGACCGGTCTTTTCAACAGTGAGACCTTCTATTCCCGTGTGGAGGAGCTGATCTATCTCTGGGAGAACGCCCATACCGCCATTATTTCCATAGATATCGACCGCTTCCGACTGGTCAACGACCGCTACGGGATCGAAGCAGGGAACCGGTGCATCCAGAGGGTCGGGGCGGCGATCCGAAAATGCCTGCCCAAAGACTGTATCGGAAAGCGGTATCAGGCGGATATGTTCAGCGTTTTGTATCGCTATGAGGAGGACAAGGACCTGCTTGATTTTATGACCCAGCTTACGGGAATGGTCCGGGACGATGATACGCTTCCGACCTCGGTTTCGTTGGTGTACGGGATCTATAAGATCACGGATAAGAGCGTGCCGGTGCGGCTGATGTGCGACAGGGCGCGGGCGGTCAAGAAGCAGATCAAGGGCTCCATGGTTTCGAATTTCGCGGTCTACGACGATGAGCTTCGATTAAAGCTCCGCGAGAAGCAGGAGATCGAGAATGAGATGCAGCTGGCTCTTACGAACCATGAATTTGTCATGTTTTTACAGCCGCAGATCAATATCACGGACGGCTCGTTCTACGGAGCGGAGGCTCTGGTGCGCTGGGATCACCCGACCAAGGGGATTATGGTGCCGGGGCGCTTTATCCCGCTGTTTGAGGACAACGGCTTTATTACGAAGCTGGATCATTATATGTGGGAGGAAGCCTGCCGATATATCAGGGTGTTAATGAACCGGGGAATTCAGGTTCCGATCTCTGTCAATGTTTCCCGCCTGAATATCGGATCGGTGAATATCCCGCAGACTCTGGACGATCTGGTGGAGAAATATCAGATCGAAAAGAGGCTTTTGGAGGTGGAGATCACCGAAAATCTCTTTATGGATGACGCGCAGGGTCTCTTCGGACAGATGGAGGAGCTTAAGAGCAGAGGCTATACGGTTCTGATGGACGATTTCGGCTCGGGGTACTCGTCCTTAAATATGCTCAGGAAAGCACCGGTGGATGTCATAAAGATCGACCGTTTCTTCCTCGACGAGATTATGGCTACTGACCGCGGAAAGATCATCGTGGAATCCTCTGTCCGGATGGCAAAGCAGTTAGGACTTCAGGTCATCGCGGAGGGAGTTGAGACAAAGGAGCAGCTGGACTTCTTAAAGGGGATCCACTGTGATATCGCTCAGGGCTTCTATTACGCGAAGCCGATGCCCATCAATGATTTTGAGGAATTTATCAGAAATGTCCGGTTCGCGAGATAGAACGCGATACGTATATAATAAAGCAAACGTACTGGAATTGCGTTTGCGAGTCCGGCTGGTCATCAGTAAAAACATTAAAATTAGAATAATTGTAACTGCCCAGTCAGCCGCTCGCAGACTTGCGAGTGGCGTACCAATAAAGTAGCAGAGCCAGGCAGCCGGGACACTTCAAATGCGCAGGCTGCCCCGGCTGCCGTATCTGCCCAGGGTAACTGGGCAGATACGAATAATTAAGGATATTTAAGTATGCGTCGGATGTATTTGCTGCTAAAAAAATAAAATAACAGGTGTCTAAAAAGTTGTACAAAATTTCCGGCTTTCATGGCCGGATTTTTTGGTTCCGACAGGGGGTTGACAGCCAAAGTTTCGGGGCTGCCGGCTCCCTTTTTTTATGCAAATGTACGAAAATGATAATTTGTGTCAAATTTTACTTGCAATCCCTGAGTCACCTGCCTATAATCCGGGGTACTAAGGAACTGTCTGAAAATAACTTCATAATTTTCTTCCGGTTCCTGAAGGTTGAAGCGAGGATAGCTGTTCAAAACCGGAGGTTAGAACAGTTATCCGTGAGGGAGGAGAAGGCATGGTCAGCTGCGTACTTTCCGGAGGGGTCCGGGGGATCGAGAGCTTTATCATACAGGTGGAGGCGGATCTTTCCGAAGGAATGCCCATGTTTGAGCTGGTGGGTTACCTGGGAAGCGAGGTAAAGGAAGCCAGGGAGCGGGTAAGGACGGCACTGAAAAACTCCGGAAAGCATCTTCCGCCCAAGCATCTTACCGTTAATCTGGCTCCGGCCGATATCCGAAAGTCCGGAACGGGCTACGATATGCCGATGGCGGTCGCGATCCTTGAGGTTTTAGGGGAAGTTCCTGTTGAAAGCATCGAAAATACGCTCTTTGCGGGGGAGCTGATGCTTTCGGGAGAATTCGCCGCGATCGAGGGGATCCTTCCGATCGTATTAAAGGCAAAGAGCGAGGGAATAACGCGCTGTATCGTTCCGGAGGGAAACAGGGAGGAGGCAGCCTTAGCGGATGGGGTTAAGGTCTTTGGAGTAAGGGATTTGAAAATGCTTACGGCTTTTCTGAACGGGGAGCTCTGCCTTGAGCCAGTGCTGCAAGGGGAGGACGAGGACGAAAATGAGGAGGAAGCGGATCTGAAATACGTCAATGGCCAGAGGCTTGTCCGAAGAGGGATCGAGATTGCGGCAGCGGGCATGCATAATGTTTTGATGGTCGGTCCGCCGGGCTCCGGAAAGTCTATGATCGCTAAATGTATCCCGACCATCCTTCCGCCCCTTTCCAGAGAAGAGAGTCTGGAAGTGACCTCGATCTACAGTGTGGCAGGGACCTTAAACGGCGGCGGTGGACTGATAAAAAAGCGCCCCTTTGTTTCGCCGCATCATACCGTTACCGAGATCGGAATGACCGGCGGAGGGATCAGTATGCGGCCAGGCTGTATTTCCCTTGCTCACAGGGGGATCCTGTTTCTGGATGAAATGCCGGAGTTTTCAAGGAGCGCCCTGGAGACCCTGCGCCAGCCTCTGGAGGATGGGAAGGTTACGATCACGAGATACCGGGGCAGCTATACCTACCCTGCGGAGATGATGTTAGTCGGGGCTATGAATCCCTGCCCCTGCGGCGCCTATCCGGACCTGACGAAATGCTCCTGCTCGAAGAGCGCGATCCGACGCTATACGGACCGGCTGTCAAAGCCTCTGATCGACCGGATCGATATCTGTATGACCGTGGAGAAGTTAGATTATAAGGAAATGTTCGGCGTAAAGGAAAATGAGAGCTCCGCTGTCGTTAAGGCGAGGGTCGTCAGGGCGCAGCAAATCCAGAGGGAGCGCTTTGAAAAAAGACCGGGGCTCTTTTATAATTCCCGGATGACCGCAAAGGATATCCAGGCCTTCTGCACCTTAAAAAAGGAGGATGAGCGCTGGCTTGTTACAATGGCGGAGGGCTTGAATATCTCCGCGAGATCGTATCATAAGATCTTAAAGGTAGCAAGGACGATAGCGGATCTTTTGGGGGAGGCGGATATCTCAAGGGAGTGTCTCGTGGAGGCGATCCACTATAATCGGATGTATGAGGTGTAACGGTGCTATGAGGACGGATGATATCGTTTATGATTTCTGGTGGGCGAGCTTTGAGAGAAACTACAGCGCTCCGCTGTTTCGGATCGCTGCGGAGGCCGGAGGAGCCAGAAGACTCTATGAAATGGATAAAAAAGCGCTGTTATCTATCAAGGGGATCAGCGAGGGCTATGCGGAGGAGATCCTGAAATACCGGAGGCTGTCGGATCCCTTTGAGGAATATGAGCGCTGTAACAAACTCGGGATCCGCTTTATTCCCTATTATTCCAGAGAATATCCCGAGAGACTGCGAAAGACGCCGTATCATCCCTTCGCGATCTTTGTAAAGGGACAGGTCCCGGATGACGACAGAAAAAGCGTTGCGCTGATCGGAGCGAGAAGCTGCTCGGAGTACGGAAAAAAGGTCGCCGAAGGCTTTGGAAGGGAGCTGGCTTTGGCCGGAGTTTCCGTCGTCAGCGGGATGGCCTACGGGATCGATGGGATATCGCAGTATTCCTGCCTTCGGGCGGGAGGCGATTCCTACGGGATCTTAGGGTGCGGTGTGAATATCTGCTATCCGGAGGCAAACCGCAGGCTTTATGAGCTGTTAGAAGAAAAGGGAGGACTGATCTCGGAATACGGATTGGATACGAAACCGAAGGCTTGTCTGTTTCCGGCAAGAAACCGGATCATTTCCGCTCTCTGTGATCTGGTGGTGGTGATCGAGGCAAAGGAGCGCTCCGGGACCAGTATTACGGTGGATATGGCACTGGAGCAGGGAAAGGACGTGGCGATCGTACCCGGGAGGATCTATGACCCTTTAAGTACCGGCTGCCTTTCTCTATGGAAGCAGGGAGCTTTTCCTGTCTGCGGCGTCGAAGATATCCTTGCGATCCTTTCGCAGACAGCTCCGGTTAGAGAGGGAGGACGTTCTGAGAAAGAGAAAGCCGGAGCCAGGAATTATGAAACAAGCGAAGGGAAGCGGAAAAAAGAGGAGGGCGAAGGAGCGAGAAAGAGAGAAGAAAAAAAGAGAGAAGAGAAAAGCAGGGAAAGAGATACGCTTATTCATAAACTTTCCAGTAAGGAGCAGAGAATGCTGAATGCTTTGGATACGAATCCCAGGGGGATCGAAGGCCTTTGCGATGAGACCGGGCTTTCGTTACTTGAAGCCATGGACGCGTTAATGGAGCTCAAGGTAAAGAAGCTGGCAAAGGAGCTTGGAAAGGACAGCTTCGTGCGCGTCCTGTAAAGGTTTTCACTGCGTAAAGAGCGCCGGCAGTCTCCGATTTTTTGAACGCTTGACTTTGAACTGGAGTTTGGTGTATATTGATTCTCGATTTTTGAGGCAGTGGGAGGAGAGTATGCCATGGCAAAGAATCTGGTTATCGTAGAGTCGCCTGCGAAGGTCAAGACGATCAAGAAGTTTTTAGGCTCCAATTATGAGGTAATGGCAAGCAACGGCCACGTAAGAGACCTTCCCAAGAGCCAGCTGGGGTTTGACGCAGAGCATAATTACGAACCGAAATATATAACGATCCGGGGAAAGGGAGAGCTTTTAGCCGCTCTTCGGAAAGCCGCGAAAAAGGCGGATAAGATCTATCTGGCGACTGACCCGGACCGGGAGGGAGAAGCGATCTCCTGGCATCTTCTGAAGGCCCTGAATTTAGATAATAACGATAAGAAGGTAAAACGGATCACCTTTAATGAGATAACGAAGAACGCGGTTCGGGAATCGCTTAAGAACGCCAGAGATATCGACATGGATCTGGTGGATGCCCAGCAGGCCAGAAGGATGCTTGACCGGATGGTGGGCTATCGGATCTCTCCGGTCCTCTGGGCTAAGGTCAAGAGAGGCTTAAGCGCCGGAAGAGTCCAGTCGGCCGCTTTGAAGCTGATCTGTGACAGAGAGGCGGAGATCGATGCCTTTCTGCCGCAGGAGTACTGGACGTTGGATGCGGTATTAAAGGTCAGGGGAGAAAAGAAGCCTTTAATCGCTCACTATTACGGAAAGAAGGATAAGAAGGCAGAGATCGGCTCCGTAGAGGAGATCGAAGCGATTAAGAAGGAGCTTTCGGATACCGCCTTTTCGGTGGAGGACGTAAAGAAAGGCGAAAAGAAGAAAAAGCCGCCGCTTCCCTTTACGACCTCTACGCTTCAGCAGGAGGCCAGTAAAACCCTGAACTTTTCGACGCAGAAGACCATGCGGATCGCCCAGCAGCTTTACGAGGGCGTGGATATCAAAGGCGAGGGGACCGTCGGTGTCATTACCTATCTTCGTACGGATTCCACCAGAGTCGCGAAGGAAGCGGAGGTCTCCGCCGCGGAATATATCCGGGAGAACTACGGAGAGGATTACGTCGGCTCCGAGACAAAGCCCTCCGCGGCCAAGGAAGCAAAGAAGATCCAGGATGCGCACGAAGCGATCCGTCCGACGGATATCGCCAGAACGCCGGTGTTGATAAAGGAATCCCTTTCCAGGGATCAGCTCAGACTCTATACGCTGATCTGGAGGCGGTTTGCTGCAAGCCAAATGGCCTCCGCCCGCTACGATACGACGCAGGTAAAGATCGATGCCGGAGAGCATCGTTTCAACGTCTCCGCATCAAAACTCGTATTTGACGGATTTATGAGTGTTTATATGACGGACGAGGATGAGAAGGGCGACGGAAATGTTCTGCTTAATGATCTGTCCACTGCTTCGGTCCTGACCCTTGATTCCTTTGACGCAAAGCAGCACTTTACACAGCCTCCCGCCCACTTTACGGAGGCCTCGCTGGTACGTACGCTGGAGGAGCTTGGGATCGGAAGACCCAGTACCTACGCTCCGACTATTACGACGCTGCTTGGACGGAGATATATCGCAAAGGAAAATAAAAATATCTTTGTGACGGAGCTGGGAGAGGCGGTCAACAAGATCATGAAAAGCTCCTTCTCCAGTATCATCGACAAGGACTTTACGGCAAATATGGAGATTCTACTGGACAATGTCGAGGAGGGAAGCGTCAACTGGAGAACGATCATTGAGAATTTCTATCCGGATCTGGAGGAAGCGGTAAAGATCGCGGAAAAGGAGCTGGAAAAGATCGAGGTTCGGGACGAGGAGAGCGATGTCGTCTGCGAGGAATGCGGACGGAAGATGGTGATCAAATACGGGCCCCATGGAAAGTTTCTCGCCTGCCCAGGCTTCCCGGAGTGTCGGAATACAAAGCCGTATCTTGAAAAGATCGGGGTGACCTGTCCGAAATGCGGCGGGGAACTGGTGATCCGAAAGACCAAGAAGGGTAGACGCTTCTACGGCTGTGAGAACGGGCCGGAGTGCGACTTTATGACCTGGCAGAGACCGACGACTGTGAAATGTGAAAAGTGCGGCGGCCTGATGTTAGAGAAGGGCAATAAGCTCCAGTGCATGGATCCGGAATGCGGAAATATCATAGAGAAACCGGAGAAGATAGCGGAAGCGGGGTAAGGCTGTTTCATTTGTCATAGTTGTTTGACAATTCGGGATTTTTCGGGATTTTTCCTGCTGATAACTGTAAATTCTGTTGAATTTTTTGACTATTAAAGGTATAATTAGTCTGTTAGGCTGCGTATGACCGGGCAGAGACGAAAGACAGGGGTTTGCGCGCCGGGAAGAAGTGTATGATATGAGCAGCCTGCAGCTACTTGATAAAACGCGGAAGCTGAATAAACTCCTGCATAATAATAATTCCAGCAAGTTCGTGTTTAATGATATCTGCGGGGTGCTGAAGGATATCCTTCGTTCAAACGTTCTTGTGATCAGCAGGAAGGGAAAGCTGTTAGGACTCGGTGTACGCAGTGATGTGGAGCAGCTTTCCGATCTGTTAAAATACAGGATCGGTGAGTTTATCAACGAGGATCTGAACGGGCGGCTGCTTGGGATCCTTTCGACAAAGGAAAACGTCAATCTGATCACGCTTGGCTTTGCCAGAGAGGAATCGGAACGGTTTCAGGCTCTGATCACTCCGATCGATATCGCCGGAGAACGGCTCGGAACTCTGCTTTTTTATAATGAGGATATTAAGAATCCTTACGATATTGACGATATAATATTATGTGAATATGGTTCTACGGTCGTAGGCCTTGAGATGATCCGGGCGGTAACGGACGAGAACGCGGAGGAGCTGCGAAGGCTCAAGGATGTTCAGGCGGCTCTCGGAACGATGAGTCAGACCGAGGAGGAGGCGATCTGCCATATCTTTGATGAGTTAAACGGTATGGAGGGGATCTTAGTTGCCAGTAAGATCGCCGACCGTGTCGGGATAACGAGATCTGTGATCGTGAACGCTCTGAGGAAGTTCGAGAGCGCGGGCGTGATAGAGTCCCGCTCCTCGGGGATGAAGGGGACCTATATCAAGGTCCTGAATCCGGTCGTATTCGAGGAGATCGAGCGGATCAAACGAAAAAAATAGGATAGAACACCTTATGAACGGAATTATAAGGCGCGATGAAACGGATTTTTGGAGCGGTAACGAAAAAGTCCTTTTTTTTATGTAAACTATGAAAATAACCTTGTTTTTTAACCCAAATTCATTATAATAGAGAAGGGTGGTGAGTAAAATGATTAATTCTGATGTATATAATTACATCAACGTGCTTGATAAGGCTGCGGATGGGGCGTGGCTGCGCAATCAGGCGATCGCGCATAATATCGCCAATGCCGATACGCCGGGGTATAAGCGTCAGGATGTCTCCTTTGAGGAGGAGCTGAAGCATGCTCTGAAGGCCAGCAGGTACGTGTCTTTGGATACGAAAGTAGATAACATCAATAAGGATGGTCTGTCTAAAATCAATCCCAGAACCTATTCGGACTACAGAGGTTATTCGTACCGTATTGACGGCAATAATGTAGATATTGATACCGAAAATGTGGAGCTTGCCTCCAATCAGATCACGTATAACGCGATCACCCAGAGTATTAATAATCAGTTCTCCAATATCAAGGCTGTATTGGGTAAATAGTAAGATATTGTACAGGGAACGAATTTATTTGTTTACGCAGGCTAACTGATGAGATACAGGAATCGGTTTCAGCCTTTTTCGGCGGAAAGGATGGACTATGAGTATTTTTAAGACCTTTGGGGTAAACGCTTCGGGAATGACCGCGCAGCGTTACCGTATGGATATTATTTCACAGAATGTGGCGAATGCCAATACGACCAGAACAGAGGACGGAGACCCCTACGTGCGAAAGGTCGTACGGTTTACCGAAAAGACGACGGATCCGACGAGCTTCGGAACGATTTTTCGAAAAACCAGAGGAATGGATGTTGGGGATGGCGTTAAGGTGACCGGTGTTTACGATGATCAGGTCAACGAAATGAAGCGGGTTTACGATCCTTCGCACCCGGATGCCGATGAGGACGGCTATGTCTGGTATCCGAATGTCAATATCGTTACGGAAATGACGGATCTGATCGACGCGACGAGAGGCTATCAGGCAAATGCTACGGCCTTTAACGCTTCGAAGTCCATCGCGACAACGGGTCTTTCGATCGGAAGATAAGCGTAAGGAAGCGTAAACTGTAAAAAGAAACCGGTGAACGAAAACGGTAAACGGAAAACGGAAAACGGAAAACGGAAAACGGTAAACGGGGGATATAAGGTATGGAGATTTCCAATTTTTTAAATATCAGCTCGCCGGTCATCGCGAATGCGGCGGCGAATTCTTCTACGGCAAAGCCCGTGGCGGATGAGGGCTTTTCTTCGATGTTAAAGACCGCTATGAGCAATTTACAGGATACCAACGCGCTGTTACACGACGAAGAGCAGGAGGAGATCAAATTCGCTCTCGGCATATCGGAGAATACCCACGATCTTTCGATTGCTGCCGCCAAGGCTTCTACGGCGTTAAGCTATACGGTCGCGCTCAGGGATCGCTTCATCGAGGCGTATAAGGAGATCCTCCAGATCCAGGTATAGTATCGCAGACGACGAAGTAACTGGTCAGATAATAGAGCTCTGGACAGTTACGCTTGTGGTTCGATCAAAGGAGATAAGAATTGGCTGACAGAATCAGAGAGATACCACAGCGGATTCTTGCGTGGTGGAATAAATTTACATCGAAGCAGAAGACGGCGATCATCAGCGTGACGTTAGGTGTGATCCTTGCGCTTGTGATCCTCGGAACGATCCTTACGAGACCGCAGTATGTGACACTTGTTACCTGCGAATCCACCAAGGACGCGTCGGAGATCATCGATCTTCTGACAGAGAATGCCATCGAATATCAGGTCACGGATGACGGACTGATCATTTCCGTCCGGAAAGAAAGCCTTTCTACGGCGACTCTGCTCCTGGGAGCAAACGGAATCCCGGCCGACAGCTATTCTCTGGAAACGGCTCTGTCCGGAGGCTTTTCCACGACGGAATCGGATAAGCAGAAGACCTACAAGCTGTACCGGGAGAAGCGGTTAGAGGAGATCATGAAATCGGTTCCCGCCGTGGAGGCTGCCTATGTAACGCTCTCGATCCCGGATGACGATGGAACTTTGCTTGCCCAGAAGGAGGAGAGCTACGCCAGCGTCGTACTCGATCTGAACGAAGAGCTTGGAAACGGCGTAGCGGAGAATTTCGCGAAAAATATCGCGACCGCCCTGGGAAATAAGACGACGGAAAATATCACGATCATCGATTCCAACGGAAATCTGCTGTTTTCGGGAGCGGATGCCGTAAGCTCCAATAATACGATAAACGCGACGACCCAGATCCAGTTAAAGACGGAGGCGGAACGGGTCTTAAAGCAGGAGGTCATTCAGGTACTGCTTGGCTCCAATCTCTATGAGGATGTCAAGGTAGCGACAAATCTGAGTATGGATTTCTCGTCCAGGAAGGAGACCTCCCATACCTATACACAGGCGGATGAGAACGGAACGAACGTCGTATCCCATACCAGCTCCTACGAAGCGGAGGGCGAGGGAGATGTCAGCGGCGTTCCCGGCACCTATACGAATACGCAGAATAATTTGGATACCTACGTGATCGAAAACGGCGGCGGCTCGTCGTATTCCGTAGCGGAAGAGACCAGCGACTATCTGCCGGGAGAAAAGATCGTGGACAAAGATACGCCCCCCGGAGTCATTGATTACGGCGCTTCCTCGATTGCCGTTACCGCCTCGCATTATGTGATCTACAAGGAAAATGAGCTGAAAAATCAAGGCTTGCTTGACGGGATAACCTTCGACGAGTTCATAGCGGAAAATTCGGAAATGGTCCGAAAGACGGTGGATGAGGATATGGTAACGCTTGTGGCGAACGCCACCGGGATCCCGACCGCGAATATTTCGATCATTGCCTATGATGTGCCGATCTTCCAGGCCTCGGAGGGGTTAGCCGTGGATGCCGCGGATATAGCTCAGATCATTCTGATCATCCTGATCCTTGCGCTGCTTGGCTTCGTTGTATTTACAAGCCTTAGGAGAGAGAAGGAAGAGGTCGAGGAGGAAGAGGAGCTTTCCGTTGAGGAAATGCTGGAATCTACTGAAGAAAATATGAATATCGAGGATATCGAGGTAGAGACGAAATCCGAGGTACGTTTGATGGTAGAAAAATTTGTAGACGACAATCCCGACGCGGCGGCGGCGCTGCTGCGGAATTGGCTGAACGAGGAGTGGGGGTAGGATAAAAAATGCCTATGCAACCGCCGCAGCAGGCAAATGACATGATTTCCGGTCTTCAGAAAAGCGCGATCTTACTCATTGCGCTGGGACCGGAGAGATCCGCTATGATCTTTAAATACCTCAAGGAAGAGGAGATCGAAGAGCTGACGCTTGAGATCGCAAATACAAGGAGTATAACGCCCCAGGTCAAGGAGCAGGTCATTGAGGAATTCTATCAGGTCTGCCTGGCTCAGCAGTATATCGCTGAGGGCGGTATCGGATACGCAAAGGAGCTTCTGGAAAAGGCCTTAGGGGCTGAGAAGGCTCTGGATGTCATCGGTAAGCTGACAGCCTCCTTACAGGTCAAGCCCTTTGAATTCATTCGAAAAACAGAAGCGTCTCAGGTGCTCAACTTTATACAGGATGAGCATCCGCAGACGATTGCGCTTATTTTGTCCTATTTGAATCCGTCCCAGGCGGCACTCATCATTTCCGCGCTTCCGCCGGACAGACAGTCGGATGTCGCGAAGCGTATCGCGATGATGGACCGGACCTCGCCGGATGTTATCAAGGATGTGGAGAAGATCCTGGAGACCAAGCTCTCCAGCCTCGTGAATCAGGATTATACGATTATCGGCGGCGTCGATTCCGTTGTCGAAATCTTAAATACCGTCGACCGGAGTACAGAAAAGCATATCATGGAGACCCTCGAGATTGACGAGCCGGAGCTTGCGGACGAGATCCGGAAGAAGATGTTCGTATTCGAGGATATTCTGCTGCTTGATGACAGATCGATCCAGAGAGTACTGAGAGAGGTCGACAACAGTGATCTGGCGGTTGCGCTGAAGGGCGCTAACGAGCAGGTACAGTCCGCGATCTTTAATAACCTTTCCAAGCGTCTCGCCGTGATGATCAAGGAGGATATGGAATTTATGGGTCCTGTCCGTATGAAGGATGTAGAAGAGGCGCAGCAGAAGATCGTTAATATCATCCGGAGACTTGAGGATTCGTCTGAGATCGTTATATCCCGAGGCGGAGGTGACGAGATCGTTGTCTAGCGGAAATCTCTTTAAGTCCAGCCACTATACGGTAAAACAAGAAGAAACCCGGGTGATCGATTCCAATGAACTGATCGCCGACCGCATGCGCCTGCTTTCGGAACTCATGGAGATGGACGGAAACAAGGACTTCGCGGATGATTTTTCCGTAGGGCTTGACGCGGAGCAGGTCGAAGCTCTGTTAGGTGATACGGAGGAGGAAGAAGAGGGCGAAAGCGGTAATGTGATCCATCCTGCGCAGCCCGAGGTCGATATCGAGGCAATTACGGCGGAAGCCAGAGCAGAGGCGGAGCGGATCTTAGATGAGGCCGGAGCGGAGGCCCGGAGACTGGTCGATGAGGCAAACGGCGAAGCGGAGTCGATCCGACAGAGCGCCAGAGAACAGGGTTGGCAGGAGGGCTTTGAGGCAGGAACGAAACAGGCCGAGGAAGAATACGCCGTAAAAGAACAGGAGCTTCTGCAAAAAGAAAAAGCCCTGGAAGAGGAATATCAGAAAAAATACGAGGAGATGGAGCAGCAGCTGGTTTCGGAGCTGACCGAGGTCTATGAGCATGTCCTTGGGATCAATCTGTCGGAACAGAGTGATGTCGTCCTGCATCTGATGAAGGAAGCGATCAGCAGTATCGAGGGCGGCAGAAACTTTTTTGTTCACGTATCCGCGCAGGACTATGCCTATGTCAGCGCTTACCGGGAAGATATTGTCGGCAGTGTCGGCAGCGTAGATTCGGTAGAGATCATTGAGGATATGACATTAAAAGCCTCGGACTGCTTTATCGAATGCGAAAGCGGAATATATGAATGCGGACTGGGCACGGAGCTTTCTTTACTGAAGAAAGAGCTGCGCCTTTTATCATATACGAAAAGCCAGTGATTGGGCAAAAGTACCCGGTCCGCTGCTTACAGAAGCGCGAGCGGCGGGTTAGATAAAGCCGCGGCAGGGCAGCAATAAAAACGAAGGATAAAGCGTGAATACGAACAGTAAATACCGTCATGCGTTAAATAAAACCTATTTTAAACGTCTGGGCAAGGTAGTGAACGTCGTGGGTCTGACGGTGGAATCGGTCGGCCCGGACGCGAAGCTCAATGACATGTGCCGGATCATCATCGATCCGTTAAGCGGGAAATATATCTACGCCGAGGTGGTCGGCTTTCGGAACAACCGGACCCTTTTAATGCCCTATGATGTCACGGAGGGGATCGGCTACGGCTGCCTTGTCGAGAATACCGGAGAGCCTCTTTCCGTTAACGTCGGCGAGGGGATGCTGGGGCTTACTCTCGACGGTCTGGGGCGGATGTCTGACGGAACGTATTTTAACGCGCCGAGGAAATATCCTCTGGACGCTCCTCCGCCGGATCCTATGGCAAGAGAGATAATAAAAGATCCGCTTCCGCTTGGAGTCAAGGCGGTGGACGGGATTTTGACGGTCGGGAAGGGGCAGCGTATCGGGGTCTTTGCGGGCTCCGGTGTCGGGAAGAGTACGCTGCTTGGGATGTTTGCGAGAAATACCAAGGCGGATATCAACGTCATCGCTCTGATCGGAGAGAGGGGAAGAGAGGTCCGGGAGTTTATCGAACGGGATATGGGCGAGGAGGGAATGAAGCGCTCGATCGTCGTCTGCGCGACCTCTGACAAGCCCGCTTTAGTCCGTAAAAAGGCCCCTATGACTGCCACCGCGATCGCTGAGTATTTCAGGGATCAGGGAAAGGATGTGCTCTTAATGATGGATTCGCTGACTCGTTTTTCTATGGCCCAGCGGGAGATCGGTCTGGCCAGCGGCGAGCCTCCGGTAACCAGGGGGTATCCGCCGAGTGTCTACGCGGAAATGCCAAAGCTCTTAGAGCGGGCCGGAAATTCGGACAAGGGTTCCATTACCGGTCTGTATACCGTTCTGGTGGACGGCGACGATATGAATGAGCCCATCGCGGATCTGGTTCGCGGGATTTTAGACGGGCATATTGTTTTAAACCGGAAGTTAGCGCATAAAAACCACTATCCGGCCATTGATATTTTACAGAGCATATCGAGGTGTATGAGCCAGGTAGCGACCAGGGAGCATAAGGCGGCTGCCGGAAGGCTGAAAAACGTCTTGGCGACCTATAACGAGGCGGAGGATTTGATCAATATTGGCGCCTACAAGGCCGGTTCGAACCCGAATATTGATTTTGCGATCGAAAAGATCGACAAGGTAAACGATTATCTCTGTCAGGATGTGGATACAAAATATACGTTTGATAACGAGGTCGAGCTTTTATCAGGGATCTTTGACTGAGCGGTTAAAATACCTATGGCGAAATTTATCTATCGGATGCAGAACATCCTGGAATTGAAAATGAAATTGGAGACGCAGGCGGAGAACGCTTTTGCGGCGGCCAATGCGGAGCTCTTTGAGGAGGAAAAGCGCTTGGAGGCTCTGATGGAAAGGCAGGCCGGGTACGAAACCCATCTGGAGGAGCTGTACGCCGGACTGATCAACGTTCTTAAGGTAAAGGAAACGCAGGACGCTATCGAGATTATGAAGCTGCAGATTGATGCCCAGAGGCTTTTGGTCGAACAGGCGCAGCACCGTGTCGATATCGCCAGACAAAAGCTCCAGAAGGCTATCCAGGAACGAAAGACTCACGAAAAGCTCAGAGAAAATGCCTTCGAAGTCTTTTTAGAAGAGGAGAAGGCGGAGGAGAGTAAAATGATCGATGAGCTGGTCAGCTATCGTTTCGGACAGGGCAAGAACTCAGGGGACAGCTAAGAAGGTGAGCCGGATACAGAGGAGTAATCTATGGCAAAGGAAGAGGAAGAGCTTTTAGAGGAAGAGGATTCCGGGAAAAAGAAAAAGAAGAAAAAGGAAAAGAAGGATAAAGCGGCAGGTGGCAGCTTTGACGCCTCTGTCTCCGACGAGGGGGCGACCCTGTATACGGACGCGGAGGAAGGCGGATCTCTTTCTGTTATTCTGATCGTTCTTCTGATCATCATCATATGGCTGGCCATTCTGGCGCTTCTGATCAAGTTAGATGTGGGGGGCTTCGGTTCGAATGTCATGTACCCGATCTTCAAGAATGTTCCGGTAATTAACAAGATCCTTCCGGATGTCGAGTTTTCCAGTTACGATCTGGAGCCGGAAGAGGAGTTTACGAGCCTTGAGGACGCGGTCCGCGAGATCGAAAACCTGCGCAGGGAGAATGAAGACCTGAAAAAGACGGTGAGCCTTGCGACGAATGATGAGCAGGTCGCAACACTCAGAGAGGAGATCAAAAGGCTTCAGACCTTTGAGGACAGCCAGGTCGAGTTCCAGAAGCTCAAGACTGAGTTCTATGAGGAGGTCATTTTCTCAGAGGAGGCTCCGGATATCGAGGAGTACAAGAAGTATTACGAAAGCATTGATCCGGAAAACGCGGAATATCTCTACAAGCAGGTCGTAGCTCAGATCGAGGAGGATGAGGAGCTTGCGGAGTACGTCAAGGCCTACAGCGAGATGAAGCCAAAGAGCGCGGCGGCGGTCTTTGAAGAAATGGGAGATAACCTGAAGCTGGTCGTAAAGATCATGAGCGCCATGGAGCCGACGACCCGCGCGAAGATACTGAATGTTATGAATCCGGATTTTGCCGCCCGGGTAACAAAACTGATGGACCCGGATTAAAGGGCTAAAGAAAAAACGCTTCTCTGCCGATATCCTATATGATATTGGTGGACGGTCCAAAGCCACCGTATCAAATCTGAAGAAAGGAGAGACCGAATGACAGGAACGTCAATTAATGATCTGAAGTCTTATTTTTCTCAGACGGACGGACAGATCGGCTTACCTAAGGCCCCAAAGGACGGCGAGGATTCCTTTACGATGGTGATGGCGCATGCGCAGGGAAAGAACCTGAGCGCTATGGGCGCTTCGCCGGAAATGAAGGCTCCTGCCCAGGATTTTTCGAAAGCTGCTAAGCAGCCGGATGAGAGCTCCAATCCGGGCGCCAGGGTAAACAAGAACGAAAATCTCCGCCGTGACCTGGAGGACAAAAAGGTCTCCGGGGACAGGACGGACGATAAGACTATTGACGAAGAGATCTCCGAGAAGGTCGATCAGGTAAAGAAGCAGATCAAGGATGAGCTTGGGATCAGCGATGAACAGCTTCTTGCCGCCATGGAGGCACTGAATCTGACCGATGGGGATCTTCTTAACGTGGACAGCGTCAAGGACCTGATGATGGAGCTTTCGGGTACGGAAAACGCCATTGATCTGCTGACGAATGAGGATCTGCTTGCCAGCATCAATACGGTTACGGATCTGGTAAACGAGAGCGTTTCCGAGCTGAAGGAGGAGTTTTCCGCGGATGATGAGATGTTTGCGGGGATCCTTGAGCGCTTTGATGAGCGCAGGGCGGAAGGAATTCCGATCGGAGAGATGGAGCCGTCCGAGGAGCCTGTGGAGCTTGATCCTTCGCTTATGGAAAAGCTTTCCGGGGACCGTCCGGCAAAGGACATTACAGCAGAGGAACAGCCCGAAGAAGTGAGGAAAGCGGCGGACGATCTGACAGGAGTCGAGAGGCCGGAAGCGTTCGGAGGACAGGAAGCAGCCCAGAAGGTTACGAAAAATCAGAATTCGTCTGAAACCCGAAACGAGTCGGAGAATGAAAAGCCGAATGAGCAGCTTGCGATGCCGCAGACCATCGTTGAAACCGAAGTGACAAGTACCGGCGAGGTCGTCCAGACGGTCAGAGAGTATTCGAGCTACGCGGAGAATGCTGAGATCGTAAATCAGGTCACGGAGCAGATCAAAGTCAATATCAGCTCGGAGAGTACGTCGATGGAGATGATGCTGCATCCCGCTTCTCTGGGAGCCGTCAATATCCAGGTCAGCCAGCAGGGAGATATCCTGCACGCTCAGATCTTAGTTCAGAATGAAGCGGTCAAGGATGCTCTTTCCGGGCAGCTTGAGCAGCTGTTAAAGACCTTTGCCGAGCAGGGGCAGAAGGTGACTGAGGTCGAGGTAAGCGTCGCAAACTACAATCTCGAGAGAGGTCTGGATCAGGGACAGGGTCAGAACGATCAGAATTCCCGGGGCGGAGGAAATAGCGGCCGTCGGATCAGAAGAGCCTTTGATCTGAATGCCTTAAGCGATGAAGAACTTTCGGAGCTTAATGACGAAGAAAAGCTGAACGCGGAAGTAATGAGCATGAGCGGGGCAAGCGTGGAGTATCACGCGTAGGTTATACTTGTTAACGATTTTCGTTGCCGATAAACCGGACTCGCAAACGCAATTTCAGTACATTTGCTTAGTCGTAATCGGCAGCTGATTGCGTTCGCGAGTATAAAACAATTTTTTAAGGAAAGGAGAGTGAAAGAATGTCATTAGTAGCACCGGTAGTAGATGGAGCCGTAGCCGATACCTCTACAATAACATCCGCGAGTGAAAAGAAGACCACCGGGAATTCGTCGCTTGACAAGGAGTCTTTCTTAAAGCTCCTGGTTGCCCAGATGCAGTATCAGGATCCCCTGGAGCCGACGGAGAACACGGAGTATATTTCCCAGTTCGCCCAGTTCTCCGAGTTGGAGCAGATGCAGAATCTGAGCAGCTCTATGGATCTTCAGAGAGCCTCGAACCTGGTAGGACAGTATGTGTATCTGGAGCATATCAATGAGTCGACGGGCGCGAGTACCTCAGTGGAGGGAAGAGTGGACTATGTCAGCTATGAGAACAACAAGGCCTATGTCAGTGTGAACGGCGAGCGCTATTCGATCGACGATGTGATCAATGTCATTGATGCCGAATACGCGCAGACGACGGAGCTGATCTCAAAATTTACGGAGCTTATGGATCAGCTGCCTCAGCCGGAATTTCTGACGATAGCGGATAAGGACAGCGTTGCGGCGCTTCAGGCCGCCTACAACAATATGTCGGCTTATCAGCAGGGCTTTATTTCGGAGGATCAGGTGAACAGCCTGACCGAGTATGTTTCGAGGATGGCAGGACTCGTGGCGGCAGCCGAGAAAGCGGCGGAGGAATCCGAAGGAACAGAGGAAGCGGCGGCGAATTCCGAGAACGGGGAAACCCTTACGGATGACGAAATCGCAAAGACAGCCTCCGAAAGCGGCCTGACAGAAACTGAGGAGGCATAAGGTCACAGGCCAAGGGAGCTTGAAAGGAGTTGTTTTTATGAAGATCATAAACGGACAATTCCCTTCGATTGAACAACTCTCCGGGCAGTTTCGAAAGCCTCCGGTATCGGCGCAGGGAGAGGAAAAGGAAGGAAATTCCTTTGCGGATATTCTTTCCGCAAAGCAGAAGACTACTGTTGACGAAGCGATCAGGTTTTCAAAGCACGCTTCAGGCAGACTTTCCGACAGGAATATAGAGCTTTCGGACAGTCAGCTTGACAGACTTGCGGCAGGGACGCGGAAGGCAGGCGAGAAGGGAATCAACGAGTCTTTAGTACTGATGGACCAGCTGGCATTTATCGTAAATGTCAAAAACAATACGGTGATCACCGCTATGGATCAGAGCGAGGCGGATGAAAACGTCTTTACCAACATCGACGGAGCAGTCATCGTATAAGGAAGCATCGAACAATATATACGGTTGGACTTATTGTAAGAGAACCGTGGGGCTCCTGACTGACAGAGGGAGCTCGTTTCAGCCGCGGGCCGTAAAGCGGCGCGGCAGCCAAACGAAAACGGAGGATACAAAACTATGATGAGATCACTTTTCTCTGGTGTTGCAGGTCTCAGAACGCACCAGACCAAGATGGACGTTATCGGTAACAATATCGCGAACGTAAATACAGTAGGCTATAAATCAAACAATGTAACCTTTCAGGATCTGATCTATCAGACGAGCAGCAACGCTTCCGGCGCGAACAATGAAACCGGCCGCGGCGGTATCAACGCCAAGCAGATCGGTCTCGGCGTTTCCATGGGCGCGATCAATACGGCGATCACGACCCCCGGCTCGTCCCAGACGACCAACAACCCCTTTGATATCCAGATCGGCGGCGACAGCTTCTTCATCGTCAACGGCGGCGGCGAGAACTTCTTTACCAGAGCGGGCGCTTTCTACGTTGACGGAGCCGGAAACCTGGCTATGACCTCAAATGGTTTTCTGGTACAGGGATGGCAGGCGGATCCGACGACCCAGGAGATCCGCAAGGATACGGTTTCCCCGCTTCGGGTTATGTCTCCGGAAAATACCAATGCGGATCCGGAAGCGACGAAGGAATCCTATCTGAAGGGGATCGTGGATAAAAACTCCACGCAGCTCTCCTCGGAATCCGGCCTCGTTTCTTCGGTATCCTTTTATGATGAAAAGGGTTACAATTATGTGAACAAGCTTTCCCTGACAAACTATGAAAAGACTTATGATACCAACGGGAAGGCGACAAAGGGGAACAATCTCCCCCAGGGAGTTTTTCGGCTGGAGATCTCCGATGTCGTTGATTCCGCTACGAATGAGTCCCTGGTGCTGGGTGAGGACGGCAAGCCCAACCGGAATGCCATCGACAGCTTTTTCAAATTCGCGAATGGAGATACGACAGCGACCTCTCAGGGACAAAATGCCGTTTATCTGGTTTATGATACGGACAGCGGAGATTATCTCGGCTGGTCTACGACACCGCCGACTACCCCTCAGAAGGCCGACGCGAACGGGAACCCTCCGGCGGGGCTTAATACGGATAAGCTCCAGTTTAATGTACAGGGAGGCGGGGCGACCGTATACGATAAGGATGGCAACCAGAAGACTGCGACGACCAATGTCGACGGCTTTGTAAATTTCAATCTCGCCGTGGATACCACAAAGATGTGGGATAACAACAAGACCTCTACTCTGTCCGGCAAGGCCGGCGACTACGACGGCAACTACGCCGGCCGTAAGGTTGGTAAGATGTCAGGACTTTCCGTAGACCAGAGCGGTAAGATCTATGCCTCCTACGATAACGGTACGCAGAGGATCCTCGGTCAGATCGCGGTAGCGACCTTTGAGAATCCCTCCGGTCTTGAGAAGATCGGTGACAATATGTACAAGGAGACCATGAACTCCGGAGCCTTCGACGGGATCGGAATGGACGTAACCTCGGACGGTGTCGGAAAGTTTACCACCGGAGTCCTTGAAATGAGTAACGTTGACCTCTCCGCGGAGTTTACCGATATGATCACGACCCAGAGAGGCTTCCAGGCCAACAGCCGGATCATAACGGTTTCCGACTCCATGCTGGAAGAACTGACGAACCTGAAGAGATAACGATAACCTGAAATAGCGGGATGCCGGACACAGGGCAGCAGAAAAAACACTGCTGCCCTGCGTTGCAGAGAAAAATGATCGAAGTGACCAAGCTGAACGGAGTCAAGATCTTAGTAAACGAGGATCTGATCGAGACGGTGGAAGAGACGCCGGATACGGTCCTGACTCTGACGAACGGCAAAAAAATTCTTGTAAAAGAACGTAGACAAGAAGTGAAAAATCTAGTAAAATCTTTTAAACGGGATATTTTCAACCCGTAGTTTTGTATGCGCAAACGTATATATACTCAATTCCTGATTTATCTGGAATTGAGCGCGCCGGATTTTGGGCGACGAAGGAGCCATCTTCCTCACAAAATCCGTGCGCATCATGTTATACTCGTCGGATAAGGATCTGACCAGTTTTCCATTTATTTGATCCGACGAGTATAAAACAATTCTCTTGAGGGGGGAGTAGAGTTTTGGATATTGCGACAATAATCGGACTTGGCCTGTGCTTTGTTTTTATGATCCTGTCCATTGCGCTTGGACAGGACGGCCTGGCAGGTATAACGTACTTCCTTGACCCGCCGAGTGCCATGATTACGTTTGGCGGGGCGTTTATGTCTATTTTGGCCGGCTATCAGATCCCTGATTTCGTAAACGGTCTGAAGAGCTTTTCCAATGTATTGAAGCAGCCTGCCTCGAATACCGGCTCTATTATCCAGAAGATCATCGAGCTGTCGAACGTGGCCAGAAAAGAGGGACTGCTCTCTTTAGAGGAGGCCGCGGGAGAACTGGATGACGCGTTCTTGCAAAAGGGGATCATGCTGATCGTTGACGGTACCGATCCGGAGCTTGTAAGAGGCATCATGGAGACGGAGCTTGTCAATATCGAGGGACGGCATAAAGGAAATATCGGATTCTGGGATAATCTCGGAGCGATGGGACCTGCCTGGGGTATGATCGGTACTCTGCTAGGTCTCGTTATGATGTTGTATCATATGGACGATGTATCCGCTCTCGGCCCGAATATGGCGGTTGCTCTTATTACGACCTTCTACGGTTCAGTTCTGGCAAACTGGGTCTGTACGCCGGTTTCGACGAAGCTGAAGGCGATCAATGACGTAGAAATGCAGGTCAAGGAGATCGTTATTGAGGGTCTGCTGTCGATCCAGGCCGGTGAAAACCCCCGGGTGATCGAGGAGAAGCTGAAGTCCTTCTTAGCTCCGAGCGCCCGCACAGAGATCGGTTCCGACGCAGGGGGTGACGAGTAATGGCGAAGCGCAAGGAAGACGAGCCCCCGAAAGGCGCGCCGGCGTGGCAAAGTACCTTCGCGGATCTGATGAATCTGCTGCTGTGTTTCTTCGTTATGCTGTTCGCCATGTCGACGGTAGATGCCCAGAAGTTTGAGCAGTTGGCAGCTTCCTTTAATGAGGCCTATAGTATCTTCAGCGGCGGGGCCCAGTCCATCGGAGACGGGATCCTTATCAGTAACGGCGTAAGCCAGCTGAATGAGCTGGATGACTATATGTACCAGATGGGAAAGAGTGCCGACAGCGAGTCTACGAGCGATGCGCTTCAGAAGTTAGAGGAAGAGCAGCTCAAGGAGTCGGAAAGTCTGGCGGAGATCATAGAGGAAATCTTAGAGGAGGAGTCCTTAGCGGCGCAGGTCGATGTGGACTTTACTTCCCAGTATGTGTCGCTGACCTTAAACGGAGCGATCCTGTTTGACTCCGGCTCGGCGGTTTTAAAGACGGACGCGCTTCCGGTACTTGACAAGATCGGAGCGATCCTTAAAAAATACGGAAAGAGTATTATTGAAATAGAGGGGCATACCGATAACGTGCCGATCAATACGGCGCAGTTCAAGAGTAACAACGAGCTGTCAAGTGCCAGAGCGCTTGCGGTTTTTGAGTATCTGCTGGATAATTCGGGACTCGATCCTGCCATGGTCAAGCATTCCGGGCGCGGGGAATATGTTCCGATCGCTGATAACTCAACGCCGGAGGGCAGGGCACAGAACAGAAGAGTAGAGATCAAGCTTTACCATACCCTCAGTACATATTAAAAAAATCGGGGCGCGGGAAACGAGAAGTTCCTGTACCCGGGAAGCAGGAAATTTATGAAACGAAATCTGATATTGGTCATTATCTGCGCGCTGTGCCTTGTGAATGTGGCGCTGAACGCCGTTATGTTGATTTCAACGATGTCGGCGAATAAGAAGACGGTAGCGCTGATCAATGATATATCCGCGGTTCTGGATCTGGAATTGAATCCGGAGGCCATGGTAGCAGGTGCCGGACCCTCGCTTATGGATACGGAGACCTATAATATCGAGGATGAGATGGTGGTCGCTCTTGCCCAGGGAGAGGACGGGCAGGATCATTACGCCATGGTATCGGTTTCCTTCTCCATTGATAAGACGTCGGACGACTATGCGGAAATGCGGCCGCTTCTGGATGAAAATGTCAGTAAGATCCGAAGCGAGATTATGAATATTATCGGCGGATATACCAAGGAAGAAGCCCGGGCAAACCAGAAGGGGCTGGAGGACGCGATCCTGGAGCAGATCCAGTCGATGTTCGGATCGAGGTTTGTCTATGAGGTCTATTTCAGAGACTTTAAGGTTCAGTAACGGATATGGAAAGCGGGGACCTTTGCGTCTTATAAATCGGAAACGAAAACTTTCGGGGTATAAATAATTCATGGCTGATGTTCTCTCGCAAAATGAAATAGACAGTCTGCTTGCGGCTTTGAGCTCCGGTGAGCTGGATGCGCAAGATTTGGCGGATTCTGAGGAAAAGATCGCCAAGAATTATGACTTTAAACGCCCGGCGAAGTTTTCAAAGGAGCATTTAAGGACTCTGGAGATCATCTTTGAGCATTACGGGAGATTGCTGTCCACGAATCTTCCGGTGTACCTGAGAAAGAATATTCAGGTCAGCGTTATGAACTCTGAGGCCTGTACCTTTTCGGAGTTTTCAAACGCTCTGGCAAACCCGGCCCTGCTTGCCATCGTGGATTTTAATCCGCTTGGCGGAAATATCATCATCGAGCTGGCGGCCAATCTGGGCTTTGCCATGATCGACCGGATGCTCGGAGGCCAGGGCGATGCTCTCGAAAAGACCAGGGATTTTTCGGAGATCGAGCGTTCGATCATCGACAAGCTGATGGTGGTCTGCGTCCAGCTCCTCAGAGAGCCATGGCTGAATGTGGTGGAGATCGCGCCGGTTCTTGAGCGGATCGAGACGAACCCGCAGTTTGCCCAGATCATCGCGCCCAGCGAAATGATCTCGATCGTGACATTAACGATAAAGATCGGCGACGTAGAAGGGTTAATGAATATCTGTCTGCCGTATTTTACGCTGGAAACCGTTATGGACAGGCTGAATACGAAGTTCTGGTACGCTTCCTTAAAGGAAAACAGCGACGAGTCCTATAACGAAAATATCGAGAATATCATCCGTCGTGTGTCGATGCCGATCAAGGCGGTGTTAGGGAAGAGTTCGATCACCGTCAATGATTTTGTAAATCTTCAGGTAGGTGATATCATCAAGCTGAATTCCAAGATCGACACCGAAATGGATGTTTACGTGGGGAATATAAAGAAGTTTAAATCTCTGCCGGGAACTAGCAAGGATGGGTATGCGGTCCGGGTTACGACGGTGCTGAGAGAGGAGGGGTAACAGATGGATAGCGGTATGATGTCTCAGGAGGAGATCAATGCTCTGCTTAACGGTATGAGTACGGTAGAAGGCGGAGACGACACAGCATCCGATACCTCTTCTTCGGACCCGAGTGGTTCCGGTCCCGATCAGTCCCTGCTTACCGACGAGGAAAAGGACGCGGTAGGCGAGGTCGCCAATATCAGCATGGGAACTTCGGCGACGACGCTGTATTCCCTGGTCAATCAGAAGGTCAATATCACAACGCCGGTCGTGACGCTCGCCACCTGGGAGCAGATCGTCGAGGATTACGAGCGGCCGTGTGTATTTATTCGTATAAAATATACCGTTGGCTTAGAGGGTACGAATATCCTCGTTCTGAAAGAGGACGACGTCAAGATCATTACCGACCTGATGATGGGCGGAGATGGAACGAATACCGACGGAGAGCTGGGAGAACTTCATCTTTCCGCGATCTCCGAGGCCATGAACCAGATGATGGGTTCCTCGGCCACCTCCCTTTCCTCGATGCTCGGAAGAATGATCGATATCTCCCCGCCGGAGGCGACAAGAGTCGAGATCGAGAACCTCGATGTCGGGGATGTGGACAGCTTCCTTAATAGTACTTTCGTAAAGATAACCTTCCGTATGCAGATCGGAGAGCTGATCGACAGTAAGATCATGCAGCTCTATCCGGTGGACTTCGCGAAGGATCTCTATAATTATTTTGTCAGCAATCAGGAGCCCGCCGCCACGGAGCCCGCACCGGCTCCCGCCCCGGAACCTGCGCCTGCTCCCACTCCCGCCCCGATGGGTCAGGGAATGGGTATGGACCCGTCCATGCAGCAGGGCATGGGAATGGGCATGGGCCAGCCTATGATGCAGCCCCAGATGGACCCGTCCATGCAGCAGGGCATGGGGATGGGTATGAACATGGGAATGGGAATGGGCATGGGCATGAATATGGGGATGGGTATGGGAATGGGCCAGCCCATGATGCAGCAGCCTATGATGCAGCAGGCCCCCACCCAGAACCTGAATATCCAGCCGGCTTCCTTTACCGCTTTTTCGCCCGATGTCGGAGCGATGCAGAGCCAGGAGAATATTTCCCTGATCAAGGATGTGCCGCTTGAGGTTACGGTGGAGCTTGGCCGGACCAGCAAGTCGATCAGCGATATCCTGGATTTCGCGCCGGGTACGATCATCGAGCTGGACCGTATCGCCGGAGAACCGGTAGATGTCCTTGTTAACGGCAAGATGGTGGCCAGAGGAGAGGTTGTGGTCATCGAGGAAAACTTCGGTGTCCGTGTTACCGAAATCATTAATTAGATATAAGAGGATGTTCCTTTTATATAGATAGTCAAGCGTTGCGAAAGCGTCCGGGAAGGGATGCTTTTGCCCCAAAAATTTTTTGGAAAACGAAAAAAATTTTTGTAAAAAACAGGAGAGAAAAAATGGCAAAAAACATTTTAATCAGCGACGATGCAGCTTTCATGAGAATGATGATCAAGGATATTCTCACAAAGAACGGGTACAATGTTGTCGGTGAGGCAGAGAATGGAGCAAAGGCTGTTGAAAAGTACAACGAGCTGAAGCCCGATCTGGTACTGATGGACATCACCATGCCGGAGATGGACGGGATCCAGGCTCTGAAGAAGATCAAGGAAGGAGATCCGGGCGCTCTGGTTATTATGTGCTCTGCTATGGGCCAGCAGGCTATGGTTATCGAATCGATCCAGGCGGGGGCGAAGGACTTCATCGTTAAGCCGTTCCAGGCGGACCGTGTTATAGAAGCTGTCAAGAAGGTCGTAGGGTAATCCTGTGTCTGCACTGTTGACGATGACATCGCGGATAGACAGTGCAGCGCAATTTGTGACTGTACTGTTCGCGTTTGTTTTCGTGCTGGCGATTACTCTTTTGGGGACGAGGCTCGTCGGCAATTATCAGAAGAGGCAGTCATATTCCAGGAATTTTGAATCGATCGAGGCTTACGGGCTTTCCAACAACAAGTACCTCCAGTTAGTACGGATCGGTCAGAAGTATTTTGTTCTCGCGGTATGCAAGGACTCGGTATCCGTTGTGACAGAGGTAAAGGAAGAAGAGCTTGAGCTTTCGGAGGAAGGGACCTCCGGGAAGGGCTTTGGCAGGCTTCTGTCGCAGGCGAAGGACAAGTTAGAAGACGTAAGCAGAGGCAATAAGTCGGATGAGTGAGAGTATAGGAATCAGGGGCGGGGTCAGGAAGCTATTATTCGTTCTTGTGTTTTTGTGCTGTTTTTGTCTGAGAACAGCGAGCGTTTCGGCTACAGAAAACTATAACGATATCGGAATTGTAGACGAAGATGATATAAATGAAAATAATACGGTAATCAACCGGCCCGGCTCGGCGGAGGATGCCGCCGATCTTCGGGAGCTGAACGTATCCAACGATCTGACCGTGACGTATCGGGACGGACAGGGGAATCTTTCGGGGACCCTGAGGATCCTGATTACGCTGACCCTCATCGCTCTTGCGCCGACCATCGTCATCATGATGACGTCGTTCTCGAGAATACTGATCGTGATGCATTTTGTCAGAACGGCGTTAGGCACACAGACGGCACCGCCCAACCAGGTGCTTGTGGGCTTGTCTCTGTTTCTGACTTTTTTTATTATGAATCCGGTCATTACGCAGATCAACGAAACGGCGATCGAACCTTTTGAGGCAGGCGAGATGGAGCAGGACGAGTTTCTTGAGACGGCTCTTGAGCCGCTTCGGACGTTTATGTACGGTCAGACTCAGACGAAGGATGTCAGGGTCTTTCTTGATATTGCGGGGATCGAGGCGGTGGAGCGGGTCGAGGATATCCCGACAAGCGTTCTGGTGCCGGCCTTTATGATCAGCGAACTTCGGACCGCTTTCATCATAGGTTTTTTGATTTATATTCCGTTTATTGTAATAGATATGGTGGTGGCGTCGACTCTGATGTCTATGGGTATGATGATGCTGCCGCCGACGACGATCTCCATGCCGTTTAAGATCCTTTTGTTTGTTTTGGCGGACGGCTGGAATCTCGTGATCGTCAATCTGGTAAGGACCTTCTACTAGCGGGGAAAAAGGGCTTTTACGGCAATAAGGGGGAAGCTTTATGACAACGGAAACAGTAATAGAGATCGTGCGGCAGGCCTTATATACGGTGATCCTGTGCGCGGGTCCCATGCTTTTGGTATCTCTGGTCTTGGGGCTGATCGTGAGTATTTTTCAGACCGTGACTTCGATCCAGGAGCAGACGCTGACCTTTGTTCCGAAGTTTATCGGAATCTTTCTGATTATTATGATGCTTGGACAGTGGATCGCGAATAATATTACGGACTTTATGGAGCAGCTTTGGAATTTCTCGACCTTTGTCTGATGAGCCATGTTTAACTATTCGTTTTCGTATGAAGATCTGGAGCTGTTTCTTCTGGTATTTGTCCGTATGGCCTCCTTTATCGTTACGGCTCCGTTCTTTTCGATCAACAACGTACCTAGAAGGTTCAAGGCTGGCTTTTCGCTTTTTGTGGCGTATATTATCTACAAGGTGATGCCCTCCCACGAGCCGCTTTCCTACAGTACCGTCTACGGCTACGCGGCGCTTGTTCTCAGGGAGGCAATCACAGGCCTTTTGATCGGGATCGCGGCGAACCTGATCGAATCCGTGATCCACTTTGCGGGGAAGCTTGCGGATATGGAGATCGGACTCTCCATGGTCCAGCTGATGGATCCGACGACCAGAGAAATGACGGGCTTTACAGGTACGATGTACTCCTATATCGTAAGCCTGACCATGGTCCTTACGGGAATGCATTATTATTTCTTACGAGCCCTTGCAGAGACCTATACCCTGATCCCGATCGGGAAGGCGGTCTTTCATTCCGACGAGATTATGAATGTGATCATACGTTTTCTCGGGGATTATATGAGCATCGCGTTCAGACTCTGTCTCCCGGTGGTCGTTGCGATCATGATCACAAACGTCGTTCTGGGGATCTTAGCCAAGGCAGCGCCGCAGATCAATATGTTTTCTGTGGGAGTACAGATCAAGATCGTGGCGGGACTTGCGATCATGTTTTTTACCGCCTCAACGCTTCCGTCGATCACGGACTATATCTTTCGGGAAATGAGAGAGATGATGACTGTTTTCGCGGAGAGCATGGCGCACGGATAGATTTCGGGGATGTATATGGCGGAGGAGTACAGGGGCGACAAACTGAATAACCGTCTGTTTGAACTGGACCTTCAGTATTTCGCGAAGGAGGGTCCCGGCGGAGAGAAGACCGAGGAGGCGACCCAGAAGAAAAAGGACGATACCCGTAAGGAAGGCCAGGTCGCGAAGAGCAGGGAGCTCAATACCGCGATCAGCCTGTTGGCGGGGTTCTTAACGCTCCGAATTTATTCCGGGACTCTGGGATTTCATTTTATCGAGACCTTTTCTTCGGTCTATTCCCAGATGAGCGACTATTCGACCTTTGTGGAGGGAGAGATCCCGAAGCTAACGTATCGCAGACTGTTTATTTCTTCGCTCCTCAATGTTCTGCTGTACGTTCTTCCGTTTTTGCTGGTCGCTTTCGTTGTTGCTTTTGTTCTGGATCTGATACAGGTCAAATGGAAGCCGACGACAAAGCCCTTAAAGCCTAAATTCAGCAAAATGAATCCGATCAGCGGCTTTAAGAAGATCTTTTCGAAGGATAAGCTGTTTGAGCTGCTGAAATCCGCCCTGAAGTTAGCGATCATCGGAGGAATGGCGTACGCGACCTTAAAGGATCAGCTTGCGGCGATCTTTCTGCTGTATGATGTGACGATCGCGGAGGCCATCTCGACCTTCGGGACCATCGTGATCGATCTCGGCATCAAGATCAGCGTTCTGTATATGATCCTCGGCTTTGGAGACTATGCTTACCAGAAGCATAAGTTCAGAGAAGATATCAAGATGACCAAGCAGGAGGTCAAGGACGAGTTTAAGAACGCCGAAGGAGATCCGCAGATCAAGGGCAAGCAGAAACAGCGGATGATGGAGGCCTCAAGACGCCGTATGATGCAGGCGATCCCGCAGGCGGATGTCGTTATTACGAACCCGACGCATTTTGCGGTAGCGTTGAAATATGATCCTGAGGAATTTCCGGCTCCCTACGTTATCGCCAAGGGAGAGGATTTCCTGGCAAGGAGGCTCAAGGAGGAAGCGCAGGCATATAATATTGATATTGTTGAAAACAAGCCGTTAGCAAGGATGCTATATTACAATGTTGAACTGGGCGCCATGATCCCTGCCGAGCTGTATCAGGCGGTGGCGGATATCCTGGCGGTGATCTATAACAGGAAGTCCGCGTGACGGGATCCGATGTAGGAAAACGGTAAAGCTGTATGAATATAGCAGGAATGAAAATAGGAAAAGCCGATATAGGGATTGCGCTCTATCTGTTAGCAGCGTTTATCTTCTTAATCATTCCGATGAGTCCGACGTTACTGGATATATGTCTGACCGTCGATATGGCGATTTCCTTCTCAATTTTATTTAATTCGATGTTCTGTAAGGAAGTTCTCGATATGAACAACTTCCCTACTATGCTGTTGTTTTCTACGATTTTCCGTATCTCCTTAAACGTCTCTTCGACGAGACTGATCCTTACGACAGGAGATGCCGGAAACGTTGTAGATACCTTCGGAAACTTCGTCGGAGGCGGCGATCTGATCATCGGCGCGATCATTTATATTATCCTTCTGATCGTGCAGTTTATGGTTATCAATAAAGGTACCGAGCGTATCGCCGAGGTTACGGCCAGATTTACCCTGGACGCTATGCCCGGTAAACAGATGGCGATCGACGCGGACTTAAATACCGGAGCCATCGACGACGCGGAGGCCAAACGGCGAAGAGACAAGATCCAGGACGAGTCCAGCTTCTTCGGGGCTATGGACGGTGCTACGAAGTACGTAAAGGGAGACTCGACGGCGGGTCTTGTTATTACCGCAATCAACGTTATCGGAGGCATTGCTACCGGCGTTTTGAACCGGGGAATGGATATCGGGGCCGCGGTCCAGCGGTATACGATCCTTACCATCGGTGACGGCCTGATCAGCCAGATCCCTTCGCTTCTGATCTCGCTCTCGACAGGTATTCTGATTACGAAGGGCAGTATGAAGATGGAACTGGGGCACGCTATCGTAAGCCAGCTGTTCAGTCTTCCGAAGGTGCTGTATTTTACCGGCGCCGTGATCTGCTTCTTAGGGATCGCAACGCCCTTAAATGTGATCATCTTTTTGTCCATCGGTATTATCTTTATTATTGCCGGCAGATATGTATCTGGACTTAAGGAGGAAATCCAGGTCGAAGAGAAGGTGGACGAGACCGAGGCGGCGGCCGAGGAGGTCCGAAAACCGGAGAATGTTACCTCCTTACTGCAGGTTGACCCGATCGAGTTAGAGTTTGGCTACGGGATCATTCCTCTTGCGGATGTCAATCAGGGCGGCGACCTCTTAGACCGTGTCGTTATGATAAGAAGACAGATCGCTCTGGAGCTTGGTACCGTTGTACCGATCATCCGTCTTCGGGATAATATACAGCTGAATCCGAATCAGTATATCATAAAGATCAAGGGAATCCAGGTCAGTGAGGGCGAGATCCTCTTTGATCATTATATGGCGATGAATCCGGGCTTTGTCGAGGAGCAGATCACCGGAATCGAGACCTTTGAACCGAGCTTCCATCTGCCGGCCATCTGGATTACGGAGTCCCAGAGGGAGCGGGCGGAAAGCCTGGGTTATACGGTAGTCGATCCGCCGAGCATCATCGCGACCCATCTGACGGAGATCATAAGACAGCATATCGCTGAGCTTTTGTCCCGTCAGGATGTACAGAATCTGATCAATAACGTCAGAGAGAACAATCCTTCCGTTGTGGATGAGCTGACGCCGAAGCTCTTAGGAGTCGGCGAGATCCAGAAGGTTTTACAGAATCTCTTAAAGGAGGGTATTTCCATACGAGACCTGCTTACGATCTTTGAAACCCTTGCGGATCATGCGGTCGTAACCAGGGATTCCGATGTTCTGACGGAATATGTCAGACAGGCTCTGAAACGGGCGATCTCCGCGAAGTTCTTCCCTGCGGGAGAAACGACGAGCGTGGTGACGTTAGATCCCAAGATCGAGCAGGAGATCATGGGAAGTGTCAAGCAGACGGAGCAGGGCGCTTATCTGACGCTTGACCCGGAGAGGACCAGAGCGATCATGAAATCCGTAGAGGGCGAGGTGGCCAAGCTTGAGAATCTCGGAAAGAATCCGATCATTATCTCTTCGCCCATTGTCAGGATGTACTTCAAACGGCTGACGGAGGACTATTTCAAGGATCTGATTGTCGTCTCCTATAATGAGGTCGACAGCAATATAGAGCTTCAATCGGTAGGAATGGTAACTGCATAATATACTATGATCATTAAGAAATTTCAGGGAAAAACCGAGGACGAGGCGGTAGCCCAGGCTAAGAAGGAGCTGGGAAACGGCATCGTCATAATGAATGTCCGAAATGCCAAGAAAAAGGGCTTTCTGAGCGTATTTAAGAAATCCCTGGTCGAAGTGACGGTTGCTCTGGAGGAGGAGCAGGAAAAGCCCCAGCCAAAGCCCCTTCCTAAGCCCCAGGCGGCAAGGCCCGTACAGAGCCCGCGTCAGGGACAGCAGACGTATCAGGCAAGAGCAGGGGCCGCTCCTTTAGCCCCGGGGGCAAATCCGGATATCCTTAGCGAGTCGGAGAAAAAGCAGGCGGAGGATGCCTTAAAGGAGCGGTTTAGCGGCAAGGACAGGCTGCTTGAGGAGAAGCTCGACAGTCTCCAGATGTTTATCGAAAAGCAGCTGACAAAGGAAGCCGAAGAGAGCAGACTTTCGGCAGAGACGGATATCAAGGAGCAGCTTCCGGTGCTGAAGCTGATCTATAATACGCTGATCGAAAACGAGGTCACGGAAAAGTACGCAAACGATATCATAGGCGAGGTCGGGAAGGTCGTAGATCCCTCTTCTTCGATTGATTTTGTTCTGGCTAACGTCTATCAGAAGATGGTCCTGCAGTTCGGGCAGCCAAAGACGATACTGCCTGCCAGGCAGGGGGTCAAGGTCGTTTTTTTCATCGGCCCTACAGGGGTCGGCAAGACGACGACCATTGCAAAGATCGCTTCTATATTAACGGTAGTGGACAAGAAAAAGATCGCCCTGCTCACCGCGGATACCTACCGGGTCGGAGCGGCGGAGCAGCTTCGGACCTACGCGGGGATTTTAGAGGTTCCGTTTCGGGTGATCTATACCGCCGATGAGATGGAGACGGCAGTGAGAGATTTTAAAAGCCTGGATTATATTCTGGTGGATACGGCCGGGCACTCTCATAACAATGATGAGCTGAAGAGCGGGATGAGCCAGTTTTTCAAGGTCCTTCCGGAATCCGTCGAGAAGGATCTCTATCTGGTGCTTTCCGCTACGACAAAATACAGGGATCTGCTGAGCATAGCGGATGCCTATTCCGATTTTAAGGGCTACAAGCTGATATTTACAAAGCTGGACGAGACGTTATCCTATGGGAATCTCTTTAATCTGAAGCTAAAGACCGGAGCGGATATGTCCTATATCACCTGCGGACAGCGCGTACCGGACGATATCGCGCCCTTTTCTCCACAGACAATAGTAAAGCAGCTTCTGGGCGGAGGGTGATATGGATCAGGCGCAACAGTTAAGAAATATCATAAAGAAGAGTGATCAGCCGAGACCTGTCGCCCGGGTAATCACGGTGACCAGCGGCAAGGGAGGCGTAGGGAAGAGCAACGTATCCATCAATCTCGCGGTTCAGCTCAAGAGACTGGGGAAGCGGGTGATCATCTTTGACGCGGACTTCGGTCTTGCCAATATCGAGGTGATGTTCGGGGCGGTCCCCAGGCATAACCTGAGCGATCTGATCTATCAGGGCAAGAGTATCCGTGAGATCATCACCATGGGGCCGATGGATATCGGGTTTATCTCCGGCGGTTCCGGGATTGCGGGACTTTCGAATCTCGGCAGGGATCATATCAACTATCTGGTTCAGAATCTGGCGGAACTGGATTCCCTGGCGGACGTGATCATTATAGACACGGGTGCAGGAATTGCCGACGCGGTGCTGGAGTTTTTAGTGGCAAGCGGCGAGGTACTGCTTGTTATGACACCGGAGCCGACCTCTCTTACGGATTCCTACTCGCTTTTAAAGGCGTTAAACAGACATCCGCGATACAGCAGAGAGATGACCCTGATCAAGGTGATCTCCAATAAGGTTTCCGGTCCGGAGGACGGCAGACAGCTGTTCGGAAAGCTCAACGCGGTGGTGAGCAGATATCTGAAGATCCCGATCCAGTATCTGGGCTACGTTCCGGAGGATCCGCAGCTGTTGAAGGCGATCATGCAGCAGACCCCGATCTCGATCGAAAATCCCAGGGCGAGGTCGTCGATGGCTTTTGAGGCTCTGGCACAGACGCTTACGGGAGGGGATCCGGTGGCTGCCTATCAGAAGCACGGAATGGCCGGGTTCTTTGCCAATATGGTTCGCGGAAAAAAGTTCTCGTAAAGATTTTTGAAGGGAGAAATGGATGCTTTCAAAATATATCAGGGTTGGGGACAAGCTGGATATCGAAACGGTTTTACGGGCTACGAAGAGCGATTCTGAGAAGCGGCAGTACCGCAGCATGGTACAGGATATCGTTTCGGAGGATCAGTTAAAGATCTCGATGCCTATGGAGCAGGGAAAGGTCGTGCTGCTTCCCATCGACGGCGAGTATAATCTCTGTTTCTATACGAAAAACGGCTTGTACCAGTGCCTTTCGAGGGTCGTCGACCGGTTCAAGTCCGACAATATGTTCATGCTGCTTATGGAACTGACGACGGATCTTTCCAAGTACCAGAGAAGAGAGTACTATCGTCTGAACTGCGTACTTGAGATGAAGGCCAGCAAGGTCGCCGACGAGGTCGATATGTCGCAGAATGTGGAGCAGGTCGAGATCATTGATACCGATATTACCTTTGATAACGGGATCATGACGGATATCTCCGGCGGGGGCGCGAGGTTTATCTCAAGGACCCAGTATCCGGTAGGCTCGGAGGTGCTGTTTAAGTTCAGCCTGTTCGTCAGCGGCAAGATGAACGAGTATACGCTTCACGGAAGAGTGCTGTTCTCGCAGGAGATGCGCAACAATCCCGGAGCCTATGAGCATCGGATGCAGTTCATCCATATGATGAATGACGACCGGGAAAGCATTATCCGTTATATCTTTGAGGAAGAAAGAAAAATCAGACGCAGGGAAAAGGGTTAACAGAAGATGAAGAAAAAAATACTGATAGTCGATGACTCTACACTCATGAGAAGAGTGTTATGTGATATAATCAATTCCGACACAAGATTCGAAGTCACGGATATGGCAAAGGACGGGCAGGAGGGTTTTAAGCTGCTGACCGCTCACAAGTACGACGCTGTCGTGCTGGATGTCTATATGCCAAAGATGACCGGACTTGAGATGCTTCGCGAGATGCAGAAGAGCAAGGTCTACGCCAACGTCCTGATGGCCAGTACGACTACGGGAGAGGGCGCAAGAGAGACCATAGAGGCTCTGGATCTCGGAGCGGTGGACTTCATCAAGAAGCCGGAGAACGTCGCGAACGCGAGAAATCAGGACTTTACGGCGCATTTTCTGGAAACGCTGTATGCGGTGACCCTTGCAAGACCATGGCATATGCAGATGGCGGAAAGGTCCGCTGCAAAGCCTGCTACTCCGACGACGAGAACGACACCCAGACAGCACGCGAGTACCAGCTCGATCGTAAACAATACGAGAGATGCCATCGCGACCGCCCAGAACGCCAGGAAGACGGTTTCGACCTTTACGCATCAGAGAGGCGGAAGCGAGGATATCGGAAAGCTCGTGCATGATATCCCGCCGAGAGCCGGTAAGAAGATCGTAGCCATCGCAAGCTCTACCGGAGGGCCGAGAGCGCTTCAGTCGGTCATCCCGAAGCTCCCGAAGAACTTAAACGCGCCGGTGCTTCTTGTACAGCATATGCCCAAAGGCTTTACGAAGTCCCTCGCAGAGAGGCTGACAGCCCTCGGTCAGATCCCGGTCACCGAGGCGGTGGAGGGAGAGACTATCCAGAACGGTCACGTCTATATCGCCCAGGGCGGGCTGCATATGAACGCCGATCTCAAGGGCGGCGGACATTATGTGATCCGGTATTCGGACGAACCCAGCAGAGAGGGTGTGAAGCCGTGTGCCAACTATATGTATGAGTCGCTTGCGAATTCGAAGTTCGACGAGATCGTCTGCGTCGTTCTGACCGGAATGGGAAGCGACGGTACTGCCGGGATCTTGAATCTGAAGAAAAAGAAGAATGTACGTGTGATCGCTCAGGACGAGGAGACCAGTACGGTTTACGGAATGCCGAAGGCCATAGCGCTCAGCGGCGCCGCAAACGAGGTGGTGCCTCTTGAGTCGATCGCGGAACATATTATTAAGAACGTGGGGGTTTACTAGCATGGATGTTAACCAGTATTTGGAAATCTTTCTCGATGAAACAGCGGAGCATTTACAGAACCTGAGCGATCAGCTGATGATCCTTGAGAATGAGCCGGAAAACGAAGATACGATCAACGAGATCTTCCGTGCCGCTCACTCCCTGAAGGGTATGGCCGGAACCATGGGCTATAAGCGGATGCAGAACGTGACGCACGATATGGAGAACGTCTTTACCGAGATCCGTAACGGTAAGATGAAGGTTACCTCCCGTCTGATCGATGTTCTGTTCCAGGCGCTTGACGCTCTGGAGGAATATAAGGAAACCATCCAGGAAACCTCCGACGAAGGAACCAACGACAACCTGGCTATTATAAAGGAGCTGCAGACGATCTTAGACGAAGGCCTGGGGAAAGCGCCCGCAAAGGAAGAGGCTTCGGAGGAAGCAGCGCCCGCGGAGGGCGGAGAAAAGAGCGAAGAGGCTCCTGCCGGTGATAAGAAATGGCTTGACATCAAGCTCGGCGAAGAAGAGAAGAAGGCCTTAAGCGATGCGGACGAAAAGGGCGAATATATCTACGGCTTTACCGTATTTATCCAGGAATCCTGCGTATTGAAGGCGGCGAGAGCATTCCTTGTTTTCAAGGCTATCGAGGATATGGGCGAGATCGTAATCTCCCAGCCTACGTCCCAGGACATCGAGGATGAGAAGTTTGATTTTGATTTCAGTCTCCTGGTTACCAGCGGCGAACCCTATGAGAAGTTAGAGGAGGCGATCTTAAGCGTATCGGAGATCGACCGGGCTGTCGGCGAGAAATTGGATCTGAATACCGCTCTTTCCGCGGGTACCGGCGCGGATAAGGAGAGCGCGAAGGAAACAAAGGAAGAGGAAGCTAAGAAAGAAGAAAAGAAAGAGGAGAAGTCCGAAGAGACCAAGCCTGCGGTATCCGCCGCGCCAGCCGCTCCCGCTGCCCCTGCGGCCGGAGCTCAGCAGAACGCCAAGAAGCCCGCGGCGGCGAAGCCCGTGGTCAATCGGACCGTCCGTGTCGATATCGAAAAGCTGGATGTTCTGATGAATCTGGTCAGCGAGCTGATTATCGCGAAGAACAGTATCGTTTCCGCGGCAGGCGGCGACAACTCCGACAACGCGGCCTTAAACGAGCAGATCGGATATCTGGAGAACGTTACGACCAATCTTCACGAATCGGTTATGAAGGTTCGAATGGTCCCGATCGAGACCGTCGTCAACCGGTTCCCGAAGATGATCCGGGATCTCTCCAAGAAGTTAAATAAGAAGATCAACCTGTATATGTCCGGTGAGGATACGGAGTTAGACCGTACCGTTGTGGACGAGTTGGGCGATCCTCTGATGCATATGTTAAGAAACTCCGCGGACCACGGTCTGGAATCCGCCGAGATCCGTGCGGAGCGCGGAAAGCCCGAGGCAGGCTCCATTTTCCTCGACGCGTATCAGGAGGGCAATAACGTTCATATCGACATCAGAGACGACGGTAACGGAATCGATGTTGAGCGCGTCCGTCAGAAGGCGGTAGAGAGAGGCCAGATGACGCAGGAGCAGGCGGATCAGCTGACCGAGAAGGAGGTTATCGATCTCCTCTTCCAGCCCAGCTTCTCTACGGCGAAGGTGGTTACGGATGTTTCCGGAAGGGGCGTAGGACTGGATGTCGTAAAGTCAAAGATCGAGGCTCTGGGCGGCGATGTTTCCGTTAAGACAAAGCTCGGCGAGGGTTCTACCTTCTCCGTAAGACTTCCGCTTACGCTTGCCATTATCCAGGCCCTGATGGTCGTCGTCGGCGACGAGAAGTACGCGATCGCTCTTGGCTCGATCGATACGATCGAGAGCGTTGCGGTCAGCGATATCAAGTACGTCGAGGCCAAAGAGGTCATTACGCTGCGTGAAAATGTTATCCCGATCGTCAGACTCCGCCCGATCTTAGGCATCGAAGAGAACAAGGGCGAAAAGGATACGCTGATCGTAGTTATTATAAAGAAGGGCGATCAGCTCGCGGGTCTTGTGGTAGATGATCTGGTAGGTCAGCTCGAGGTCGTTATCAAGTCGCTTGGCAAATATATCAACTGTTCGAGCCGGATCATTTCGGGCGCTACGATCCTTGGCGACGGCGAGGTTGCGCTGATTCTGGACGCGAATGTCTTAATATAGGAGGAGATGGACCATGGAAGATTTAATGTTAGCTGATGGCAGCGAAAGAGCGGTAGAAACGATCCAATTTATTGTAATTAATATAGGAGACGAGCAGTACGGGATCGACATCAAATATGTCGACAACATCATCCGGATGACGAAGATCCGGAGGGTTCCCGATGTACAGCATTATTTTGAAGGAGTGATCAATCTCCGCGGTGAGGTCGTTCCCGTTATGAGCCTTCGGAGAAAGTGCGATCTGCCTGAGGTTGAGCTTACGGACGACAGCCGGATCATCATCATCAAGTTGGAGAACAATGCTCCGGTAGGGATCATTGTAGACGCGGTTAAGGAGGTAGTGACTCTGCCGGTAGACTGCATCGGATCCCCCAATGCCAATTCTCAGAAGACACAGATCACGTATTTAAGCGGTATCGGAAAGTTTGAAAACCGGCTGATCTCACTGCTGAATCTGAACGCCGTTATCGCGGATCAGGAAGCAGTATAAACAAACCCTTATTTATGCGGAAAGAGGAAAGACAGAAATGGCAAAAATAGATTTAAACAATATGGACGACACCTATTTTGACGTTCTGAAGGAAATCGGAAACATCGGCGCAGGAAATGCTACGACGGCGCTGGCGCAGGTCCTTTCCATGAAGATCGATATGAAGGTTCCCAAGGCGGAGCTTTTGGAGTTCTCCGAGGTCGGAGAGGCCATGGGCGGTGAGGATCAGGTCATGGCAGGAATCGATCTTCTGATCGAGGGCGATGTGGAAGGGAGTATTATGTTCCTTTTGGAACTGAATTCCGCGAAGGTTCTGGTGTCTAAAGCCCTGGGAACGCCGATCCATGACGGGGAATTCGATGAAATGGAGACCTCGACGCTTATGGAAATGGGCAATATCATTACCGGTGCCTATCTCTCGAGTCTCTCGATGCTGACCAATTTAAAGATCATTTCCTCGCCGCCGGCGATCTGCGTGGATATGGCGGGGTCGATCCTTTCCGTACCTGCCATCCAGTTCGGCGAGCTGGGAGACAAGATGCTTCTGATCGATACGAAATTTTCAGACGATGTGCAGCTAAACGGATACTTTATCCTAGTTCCGACATTGGAATCATATGAGAAAATACTTACTTCGTTGGGGATGTAGTTACACATGGGACAGATGATAAAAGTGGGCATGGCGGATCTCAAGCTCTGTAAAGCCCCCGATAAGATCACGACCCTGGGCCTTGGCTCCTGTGTAGGGATAGCGATCCGAGATCCGCAGACAAAGGTGGGTGGTCTGGCGCATATCATGCTGCCGGACAGTACCCAGATAGCAAGTAATTCCGTCAAGGCAAAGTTTGCCGATACGGGTGTAAAAGAGCTGGTAGATCTGATGTCAAGAAACGGCGCTCTGCGTTCCCGTATGGTTGCCAAGATCGCGGGCGGCGCGAAGATGTTTGCCTTTAACAGCAAGAATGAGGCCATGGCGGTCGGAGAGAGGAACGTCGAGGCGGTAAAGAAGATCCTTGCGCAGATGAAGATACCGATTCTCGCGCAGGATACCGGCGACAGCTACGGTCGTACCGTAGAATTCGATCCGGCGACCGGCGAATTTCTGATCAAGGCGGTAGGCAGAGGCCAGAAGGTTATCTGAGACTATGGACACACGTAAGATACCTCTGACCGTTATGCTCCTCGGAGCGCTGGTAGCCTGCGTCTTTACATTTATATACGATTATACCCTGAGTGAAATGTTAGTAGCGCTATTCATTTCACTTGTTGTATTTTTGATAATCGGCTGTATCGTCAGTGCTGTACTGCACAAGTTCGCTCCGCTTGCGGATCCGGACGGAGAGGTCATAGAGAAGGAATCGGAGGGAGAAGAAGGCGGGAAAGGCTCTGAGGGCGACGATGAAGACGAAGGGGTCGTAGAACGGGTCGAAAACGGGGAAGCTGAAAACATAGAGGTTTAGTTTCCGGGGAAAGAGGCCTTGAGATTCCGATTGAGGGAGTATTGAACGGATGGATGATTCCGAAAGACAAAAGCTCTGGAGCGATTATGCAAAGAATCCGACGAAGGAGCTGAGAGAAAATATCATATTGGAATACGCCCCGCTTGTGAAGGTCGTTGCCGGAAGACTCGCCATGTATCTGGGTTATAACGTCGAGTATGACGATCTGGTAAGCTACGGGATCTTTGGGCTGATCGATGCCATTGATAAGTTTGATGCCGGAAAGGATGTCAAGTTTGAGACCTATGCAAGTCTTCGGATCCGGGGCTCGATCCTCGATCAGATCCGGAAGATGGACTGGATCCCGAGGACGGTCCGAAAGAAGCAGCGGGATATCGCTCAGGCGGTAAAGGAGATCGAGGCAAAGACCGGGCGGACGGCCAGTGATGAGGAGATCGCAAAGCATTTGGGGATCTCGGGAGATGAATTTGACAGCTGGCAGTCGCAGATGAAGGTGACCAACCTTATCTCCCTCGACGAGTTTATCGATCAGGGCGGCGGTGACGCTGGCCTGAACGAGGGACCGGAGCTGTCCTCCAAATATGATATGCCGGAGGAAGCGGTAGAGCGGGAGGAACTGAAGAAAGTGCTGACTGAGGCTCTGACGCTTTTAACGGAGAAGGAGCAGCGGGTCATTCAGCTGTATTACTATGAGGACCTTACCTTAAAGGAGATCAGCAATATCCTCGAGGTTTCCGAATCCAGGATATCCCAGCTGCATACCAAGGCTCTTCAGAAGATGAGGGGCAAGATGGGCGCGTACATGGGGATCATTGCTGGAGCTATGTGATCAGGGAGGTTTGTTATGGCGAGAAACGGTTATTTCAGGATCAAGATCACGCCCGGCGGAAGATTTGTTGAAATATTCCCTCCGGTGGACGGAGGCGAGCCCCTGGATGTCAAGGAGCTTCAGGAATATCTCGTGGACCGCAATTACCCTGCGGATGTCGTCAAGCTGAAAAGCACGATTGACAGCGCGAAGGATGAGCCTAAGATCGCGAAGTTAGATACAGACAAGGGTTTTTTGGAGGGAGAGTCCTATCAGCTGACGGTCGCGGAGGATGAGATGAGCGCTTCCGCGAGGTTTTACGCCGGCTCCGAGGGCGGAAATACGCTTACTAAGGAGGAAATCCTTGACGATCTGAAGTATCGCGGGATCGTCTTCGGGATCGATGAAGAGACGATTGACTCTTTCTTAAATGACAGGGATTACTGCAAGACCTATGTTCTTGCGAAAGGCAAGGAGGTTACGCAGGGCTCTGACGGAGCGATCGAATATCTGTTTAATACCAATCCGGATACCAGGCCGAAGGTCAACGAAGACGGATCCGTGGATTTCTTTAATCTGAACATCATCAATTCCTGCGGGGAGGGAGATGTTTTAGCGAGGCTTATTCCGGCGATCCCGGGGCAGGACGGGACAGATATCTTCGGGAAATTCGTACTTCCGAGGGAGGTTTATACTCCGAGCTTTAAGGCGGGAGGAGCCCATATTGAGCTTAGTGAGGACGGGACGGAGCTTCGTTCTGCCGTAAACGGCAATGTATCGCTGATTAACGATACGATTTTTGTAAAGGATGTCTATGAGGTAAAGGACGTAGATACCGCTACGGGCAATATCGACTATAAGGGCGATGTTCTGGTCGCGGGAAACGTTCTGGGAGGCTTTTCCGTTAAGGCGACCGGGACCGTTGAGGTCAAGGGTGTCGTAGAGGGCGCAAAGATCGAAGCCGGCGAGGATATCATCATTGGCCGCGGTATGAACGGCATGGGAAAGGGAGAACTGAAGGCGGGGAGGAATATCGTCGCCAAGTTCTTTGAAAACGCAAAGATCACTGCGGGCGGCTATATCCGTTCCGATGCGATTATAAACAGTGAGGTTTCCGCGGGGACCGATATCGAGGTCAACGGAAAAAAAGGCAATATTACCGGCGGAGGGGCGATCGCGGGAGGTATCATCGCAGCAAAGACCTTAGGTTCGGAAATGGGGATCGAAACCAGGATCGAGGTGGGAAGCGATCCCTCGTTAAAGGCGCAGGTCATATCCTTAGAGGGCGATATCGCAAAGCTCAATAAGGCGATCGAACAGATCAATCCGGTGCTTGTTGCCTATACACAGAGGTTAAAGAGAGGCGAAAAGCTGACGGAGGAGCAGCTTACCCAGATGAAGCAGATGAGCGCGAAATTCAAGGCTCTTTCCGGAGCTCTTGAAAAGGAGAACGTCATCTATGAGTCTCTGAATAAAAAGCTCAAGGAATCGAGCAGCGCGGAGAAGATCGCGATCAAGGTTTCGGGTGTCGCGTATCCGGGGACGGTGATCGTTATACAGAACGCCACAAAGGAGCTTCATACGGAAACCCAGCATTCACGATTTGTCAGAGAGGGAGCCGATGTCAGGATCAAGGCACTGTACTGAGGGGACTGCTTTCTTGTTTTTTGTAATATCTGGTTTAAAGGAGAATCAATATGACCCCAATGGAAATAACACTCCTTATTATAGGAGTGATTATTTTTGCCGCTAGCTTTTTTATAAAGGACAAATCCCCCGTAAAATCGGAAAAGGATATAGAAAATGAACAGAAGGAGATCCGCCAGATCATGGAGCGGGAGTTGGATGGAATGAAGCTCCGGGTCAATGATATGACGGATGAGACCGTGGAATACGCCATGGAAAAGGCCGAAAGGTCTCTCGAGAAGGTAAGTAACGAGAAGATCATGGCCGTCAGCGACTATTCCAATATGGTCCTTGAGGAGATCGACAAGAGCCATAAAGAGGTCATGTTCCTTTACGATATGCTGTCGGATAAACAGGCGGACGTCAAGAATTCCGTCCGTAAGGCGGAGGCGACCGTTAAGGAGGTGGAGGATCTCTCTACCGCTGCGCAGACCAGCTCGGAGGAATTCAAACGGGATCTGGACGACTACTCGACGCAGAAGCTCAATGAGGTCAGACAGGCGGCGGATCAGAGCATTACCCCGTTTATTCCGGAGGTTGTATACAGGCAGGAGTCTGCTCCTGTGCCCATGCCTGAGGCGGAGCCTGTGCCGGAGCGTCCGATGACGGCCATTGAAATGCTTAGGGCCAGACAGAACGAAGCGGAGCTGCATCCTGTATTCAATGCCCTGAACTCCGACAGCTTTGCGTCGGTGGATGTCGCGGACGTCAAGCTGGTGGATCCCGCGGATGTTTTAAAGCCTTTAACCGCGCCTGCTCCGGCAGAAAATACCGCTCCACAGAAAGCGCCTTCCCGTCCGGAAAAGCAGCCTGAACAAAAAAAGCCTGCCAGCAGCTTTATGCGGGGCTTTGGCGGCGGAAAGACCAATAATAATCAGAAGATCATAGAGCTCTATGAGCAAGGCTTATCGACGGTAGAGATCGCCAGGGACCTGAATCTCGGCGTAGGTGAGGTGAAGCTGGTGATCGACCTGCTTAAATGACGGAAAGAGGATTCAGTTATCTGTTTTCCGATATGAGGTTTTAAGATGAGGCTTAGATTTTACCTGAGAGGGCTGGGACTGGGCATTATCGTTACAGCTCTTCTGATGGGATATACCCTTGGCAGCAGAAAACAGCCAATGACGGATGAAGAGATCATCGCCAAAGCGTCGGAGCTTGGGATGGTCGAAGAAGGAAAGAAGCTGGTGCAGCCTGCTTCCGAAGGGACTGCGGACGAGGAGCCATCGACGATCGAGATCGAGAATCCCTTAGCTGAGGAGGAAGGCGATACGCCGTCCGAGCCGGAAAGCGACTCGCCTCCGGATGACTTTGTGTTTGACGGGGATCCTGCGCTTTATGAGGAAGAAGAGCCGGAATCCGACGCTGATCTGACGGCGGAAGAGACCCAGACGACGGAGAATACCGATGAGAGCGCAAACGACAACGGCAATCTGATCCCCGAGCTTTCGGTTTCGGGAACGAAGGACGGAGAGAGCAGTATCGAGATCAAGAGTGACGATGCCAGGATCGATGCGGATAATACGGAAAGCGGCGGGTCTCCTGCGAAGACGGGGACAACAAGCAGGAGTATTACCGTAAGAAACGGAGACGATTCCATTGCGGTGGCAAAGCAGTTGGAGAAAGCCGGTGTCGTGGAGAACGCGGAAAAATTCGATGAGTATCTGGTAGGAAGGAAGTTAGACCGCTATATCAGCTCGGGTTCCTTTAAGATCCCGCAGGGTGCTTCCGATGCGGAGATCGCAAAAATATTGACCGGCAGATAAGAAGGGTATCTAAGAGGTTGGAAAAGATGGGAGATTATGTAGTCAGCTGCAGCGCGCCAGCGGATCTGACGGCGGAATATATGAAGAAACGGGAGATTTCTTTTGTTCCTTTTCATTTTGAACTGGGCGGGAAGGAATATCTGGACGATATGGGCCAGAGCATGCCCATGGATGAGTTCTACCGGAAGATGACGGAAGGCGCTATGACCAGGACCTCCCAGGTCAGCGCCGGAGAATATGAGAGCTATTTTGAGGAGTTTTTAAAGCAGGGACTGGACGTGATCCATCTGACGCTTTCCAGCGGGATCTCCGGGACGATCAATTCGGCGCTTGTGGCAAAGGAAAGCCTTTTGGAGCGCTATCCCGACCGAAAGCTCTATGTGATCGATTCCCTGGCGGCAAGCGGCGGCTTCGGGCTTTTAGTGGATACGGTCGCTACAAAGCGGGATGAGGGCCTATCGGTGGATGAGCTTGCGGAGTGGACCGAGGAAAACAAGTTACGGCTCCATCACTGGTTTTTTACAACGGACCTGACCTATCTGGTGCGCGGAGGAAGGGTTTCGAAGGTCTCGGGCTTTGTCGGAAATGTCCTGAATATCTGTCCGCTTTTAAATGTGGATTACCAGGGGAGACTGATCCCCAGATATAAGATCCGGACGAAAAAGAAGGTGATCCAGGCGATGCTTGAGCGGATGAAGGAGCACGCCGAGGGTGGCATTTTCTATAATCAGAAGGTTTTTGTAAACGATTCGGACTGCAGAGGAGATTCCGATGAGCTCTGTCGTCTGATCAGGGAAACCTTCCCGAATATCGACGGAGAAATCTTCCAGAATTCCATCGGAACAACGATCGGAAGCCATACCGGTCCGGGAACGGTAGCCCTGTTCTTCTGGGGAGATAAGAGGGTAGACTGATGAAAACAGCGATCATGACGGATACCAACAGCGGGATCTCCCTGAAGGAAGCAGAAGAGCTTGGGATATTCTGTCTGCCGATGCCTGTGGTCATAGACGGAAAGGACTATTACGAGGATAAGGATCTGATGGTTGAGGAGTATTTAAAGGCTCTGACCGGCGGACGGAACGTGACTACCTCACAGCCCTCCCCCTTAAGCGTCACCGAGGAGTGGGAGAGGATCCTTTCTCTGGGCTATGATCAGGTAGTATATATCCCGATGTCAAGCGGCTTAAGCAGCTCTTGTATGGCGGCGATGGGCTTTGCCGAGGACTACGAGGGAAAGGTGTTTGTCGCGGATAACAAGAGGATTTCCATCTCGCTTCGGACCTCTGTTCTTGACGCGAAGGCACTGGCGGACGAAGGAATGGACGGCGCTTCGATCAAGCGGATTTTAGAGAAGCACGCGACGGATTACATCATCTATCTCGGCGTCGATACGTTGGAGTATTTCGCAAAGACCGGCCGGGCCAGCCAGGCGGCGCTCTCCATCGTCAGCAACGTATTGAGCGTCAAACCGCTTCTTAAGACGACGGGCGATAAATTTGAGCCGGTGACGGTGGCCAGAAGCCAGAAAAAATGCGAAGAGAAGATGCTCGACAATCTGAAGCTGAATCTGACGACCCGCTTTAAAGGGGTCGATAAAAAGGAGCTTCTGGTGGCGGCGGCAACCAGCTGTGTTGACAGGAAGGATGCCGAAAAATGGTATGAGACCGTTCGGAACGCGGCACCCGGCTATGAAACCTTTTATGTGCCCCTGTCCTGCAGCATTACGACCCATACGGGCCCGAATGCCAAGGGGGTCGGGATCATGAAGAGGATCCGGGTCTGACTCGAAAAGGGGGAGTTTGCGGAAACGAAAAATTATTTGATATTTTTTTGATTTTCCTGAACCTTTTTTCTGATCACTTATGTCTTTATTAGTGAAAGAGATAATTGTGAAGATTTTTTCTGAGCATAAAAATATACTTGTCAAACAGGAGGTAACGGTATGAGTAATAAGAAAACTTTGATAGGGATCATTTCCGGAGTAGTAGTAGTTCCGCTTTTGATCTGCGGGATCGTGATAGGAGTTCACAGCACGAAGTCAGGGACGATCGAGTCCGAGTCGGCTTTCCGTACCAGCGCTGAGATCGCGGACGCGGATGTCCACTACTTCGACAGCGAGGCGGTTGCTCTTGCGGATTCTTCGGGAGCTACGGCATCCTTAAGAGGCGAGGCGCTGCGTGCTTATAATCTTGTAAATGAAGTAAGAGAGAATACCGGTCTTCAGCCCCTCGTTTGGGATTCGAACCTTGAGAGTACCTCGGATGTCCGCGCGAAGGAGATCGAGGCGAAGTTCTCCCATACCCGTCCGAACGGCAGCCCCTGGTATACGGTAAACAGTGATATTATGGGCGGCGAGAACCTTGCGTTCGGTTATAATAACGCATCGGACGTAATGGACGGTTGGATGAACAGCCCGACCCATAAGGAAAACATCCTGTACTCCAGCTTTACCAAGGTTTCGATCTCTGTATACGTAGACGACTCCGGTGTATATCATTGGGCACAGGAATTTGGATACTAAAGCGTTGCGACTGAAAAAATAATAGCAGAAGTAGAGCAATAAAACAGAGACCGCCGAGACGTGCTTGCACGGATCGGCGGTTCTTGTTTTATTGATCGTAGTTCCAGCTGTGTTTTTTCAGCCGGAACCTCCCCACCATCGGCAGAACAGACCGGCGTTTTTTCCGGTCTGTTCTGC
>JAFSXN010000029.1 GCA_017444015.1 Lachnospiraceae bacterium
CACGGTGACGGATAAGGACGGCGTTCTGTCGATCGACGAAGCTGCCTTCCCCGATGTGTCAGAAAATGATACACGTTTACGGGACTTTAAGATCGGACGTATCAACAGAAAGGGCAGCGCGCAGGTAGCGGTAAGCTTCGGCGGCAAGGTATATAAGGCGACGGTGAAGTGCAAATAAAGCCTCTTCGCTCATTGCTTGTGGGAATAATGCCTGGGAAAAACTGATTAAACCGGTTTTTCCCGGGATTATAGAGATTTGTAAACAGGGAGAAGATTATGAAAAGACTATACAGGCATATACTCAGTTTCTTTCTTGCTATAGCGATGATTTGTACATCTACGGATGTGACAGCGCTTGCGGCGGATACAGAGGGGCACGGATATACAGAAACAATCCTCTACAATAGTTCCTACATAATTAACAGCGGGTATAACAGCCGGTTTAAGGATATTGATCTTCGGAATGCAGCTTATGTGAAGGTGGAATATGAGGTGCATGGACGTCAACAGTATTATGATTCCGGTCAATTGAAAGAGGCTAACAGAAAGGAATGCTGGCTGTCTCTGTGGGATCCAAATGCGAGTCAGTACATTGATTCTATCTATCATGATATAAACGCATCGAATGTAAACTTTACGGATGTCTTCTGGCGTAAGGATGGTGAGGCTTGGAATTATCCCGTAGCAGGGTTATGTCTTTATGTGAATAGGTGTAATCTGCCTGCTGACAAGGTCTGGGCGAGTGTGAATAAGGTCATTGTAGGCTATGCCAACTATAAATTCACAGTCGATTCAAACTACAATCACATGGGGGAATACCGGGAAAAAATTCATACCGGCGAGGGAACGAATGAAAATGGAAAAATAGTTTATTATCCCAAGCCGTATTTTACTGGCGGAAGCGGCAATCACGTTGAGGAAAATACATTTATCATCGGTCAGACCGTCAGCGCCTCCGTGTGGGAGGGCGGTACGCAGAATTCCCAGGGCGTGACCGCTGACGGCAGTACGGTAAACTACCGGGGCTTTAAGCTGGCAAAGCCGGGGGCGTCGGGTGAGCTGAGCGGTTTTATCACGACCTCCGACAGCTTTACCTTTGATGCCAATTTCCTGAGCAAATACAGGGATTATCTGTCCTCTGACGGCACCTTTACCCTTGTGCCCGTCTATGAGCCGAAATATCAGGCTGTACAGTTTCTTAACGATTATGGCAGCGTCGACGGGAAGGCAGACGCAAAGGGAGTCTATGACGGATTCCGGAGCGGTTACACGCTGGGCGCTACAAAGCTTGACACGATCCGGGTGGGCGCGAAAGCGAATTCCGGTTACAACATATCCAGTATGGTGCTGCAATCACCGAACGGGGCGTTTACCAGCGAATTAAAAAATGGAACAAAAAAATGGACAAACTGGAAAACCCGCAATAACGCCACCGGCTCGCCGGAGGGTGTTACCCTGGCCGCGGCTGTCAATTACAGGGGACAGATGTATACGAACGAGGCTAAAACAAGATGGAGTGTACAGGATTACTGCCGCGTCATGATCTACTATGGCGATGCTTCCTCGTCCTTAACCATTATGCCCAGCCCCCAGTCCGTGACGGGAGGAGAGGACTGCAAGCGGACCGTGGTGAAGGCGCCCGGAACGGAGAACGATCCCAATTTCAACAGCACGATCGACGCAGGCGCTTCCCTTACGATCCCGAATCTCCATCTTTTTATGCCGTACATCTTCAGCGCTTCGCCGAAGTCCGGCTATCACGCTTACTGGGAGGACGGGACGTTAGATACCAACGGCGACGGGGTGGCGGATACAAAGATCCCCGGATATACGCCTTTTGCGAATTCCTTTGGGGATCAGTTCAAATTTATCCCCCAGGTGCCGGTAAAGAACAAGATCTATTATAACCTCGTCAAGGATATCAATGTAGCAAAGGATGTAAAGTCGCTGCCGCTGAAGGGTCAGCTCCTGTTAAGCGACAGGCTTCTCCTGTCGGGGAAAAAGGTGCAAAAAGGAATAGGCGGTGTTACTGTATTTGCCAGCGGTTTTAAGGCCGGACAGGAGGTCACAACGAACGCGGACGGATACTATGAGCTTGAGAGCAACAACCGGTTCCAGTATTACGATCTGTATAACTACAACGTGACCTTTACAGGCGAGAGCGAGGCTGGCACCATCGGCGTGGTCTACTCCCAGAACCCCAGCAAGTTAGGGGAGGTCATCGTAGACGCCACGGCGGATGTGGATATTACCGATGTAAAGCTGCTCCTTGAGCAGGATAAAAAGGATAAAAGCGGCAAGGAATATGTGACGGTAGATACCTCGGACGCAATGGTAAACTCATCAAACGGTTACTTCTCCCTTCCGGGCGGCGATCGAAATTTCCGTCTCCAGATGAACGCCCACAGAGGAAGCGAGGTTCTGGTAAAAGGTGTTCTCACCTTTACCAATGTAAGCGGGAGCAAGGTGCGTATCGATGGGTCGGAAGACGCCAGCCACAGCGGCCTCTTTACCTTTGATTTCAATCCGAAGGCAAAGGGGATCACGGCTGGCGCTACAGCAAGGGTGACATTTTATGTGGGAGAGCGTGCCCTGCTTTCCCGGGACGCGGGGATCAGGGTAACGGACAACGTCGGCACGATCCGCATCGTGAACTATCTGGCAGGGACCTCGTCGCTGAAATCCCCCCAGGCGGCAGGTGCCGCGGGCGATCAGGAGATTTCGAGGCTCCGGGCGGAGAATTCCTCCATAGCCGAACTGGTAAACTCTGCCGGTCAGCCCATCACCATGGCCTATAGCGGAGATTTCGATGATATCGCGAATAACTTAAGCAATATATATATGGACGGTTCAGACCGTGTGATCTCTGTTGGCTTCGGCAGGAAAATATTAAGCTTAGGCGGAGAAAAGGAACAGCTTATGGATCTCGCGCGTACTGCCGCCAGGGCGCAGGATGAAGCCGGGGAGGCCGTAAGCGCTGTTGTTTTGCTTAAAAAACAGATCGCTTCCGCGGGGGACGGGGATAAGGCTGACCTTGAAGCTAAGCTTAAAGAGGCTGAAAACGAGCTTTCAGATAAAAAGAAAACGGCTGAGGAGGAACAGAGCAGACTCGATACAAAGATAAGGGATATCCAAAGTGAAAACAGAGAACAGGCGAAATTTGACGATAACCTGCCGATGGAGCTTGGATTCAGCTGCCTGATGACCTTTGGCTACGATTCTGAAAACGGTAAATGGTATTTCAAGGATATGCTGTACACGGCCTCTGTGGACGCGGACTCTGACGCCACAGTAAATTCTGAGACCGGGCTTTCTCTGACGACCGGTGTCGGCATGCATCTTAAAGGGAGCGGCAGGGCTACCTTCGTCGCGGAGGAGCGGCAGGATCTCACGGATGAAGGCCGCAGGGAAAAGCGCTATTACATTACAGATGATAATAAAGACAGCTTCGATATCTTTGGCGCCGCGGGGAACGGTGAGGAGAGACGCCTTGACAGCTACGGCAGACTCATTCTGAATCCTTCGGTCACTCTGACGGGCTTAAGCGGCCTTGCGGACGATCTGGTGCAGGTCGAAGTGGATGGCAGAGCGGCGTATGACCTTGTATACAGCCCGGCATCGGATGGGTTGGGAGAATGCGCGTTAAACGCTTCCGTGAAGGTTAAAACGATGAACTACACAGACAGGATATCGCTCTCTGACGGTATCTATCAGACGGGAGGATCTGTTTCAAACGCTGCCATATTAAACGCCTTAAACGCCGACCCCGAAAGCGGCTATCTGAATAAGAGCGTCGATACGCTTGAGGCGGAGGATTTGAGCTATATGGAAGGCGAAGATACCTGGTACGGCGGAGAAAATGACGCAGAGCATGAACCAGCGGTCGGAGAGGCTTTAGCGCTTTCGGCGATCGACGAGGGAGGCTTTGAGGCCTACAGCGAAGAGAGACTTGCGAACAGGATCGCCTCGGACGCAAGCTATGATATGGTCTCTCTCGGAGACGGGAAATTCGCCGCTGTGTTCTTAAATGCAGCGCAGAGCAGGATCAGGGATAAGAATAACGCGAAGGCGGCCTACTATACTTATTATGATGGCAATGAGTGGAGTGAGCCGGAGCTCTTAGAGGATGATGATACGCTCGATCTTTATCCGTATATCTATTCTCTGGGTGAGCAGGGGGCTCTGATCGTATGGTCGTCTGTACATGAAGATTATAAGGATGCTGATAATAAGATAGAGCGTCAGAATGCCCTTGATCTTCACGGAAGATTTGTGGGGATCGACGGAACGCTTTCCGAGAGCATAAGGATCACTGAGACCGTAACGGAAGCTTTTACGGCGGATCGCGCCATCGGCGTGGCCGTAAGCGGAGATAAGCTCGTAATGATCTATGAAAAGAGAGAATACGGCAGCTTAAGTGACGAGGCTATGGTGCGCGATATGCTTTATCCAAAGAGTTCACGGATAGCGTACAGGACCTATGATATGGTGAGTGGGAAGTGGGGGGAAGAAAAGCTCTGTGACGGATATCTGCCTGAGACAGGAATGCTGCTTGACAGCGATGCGGCAACCATACATGTAAAGGGCAAAAATATCGGTGTGCTTGCGTACACGGTTGATACAGATGGCGATCCGGGTACTCTGTATGACAGAGAGCTGTATCTTTCTACATATGACTTTGAAACGGATTCCTTCGCCCCCTCGAGGATACTTATGGGACATACTGAGAATACGGAAACGGGGGATACCCGGCGCTTTGAAAACAGCAGCCCGAAATTTGCCGGCACAGAAAACGATCTCTATCTGCTGTGGCTTAAGGACGGAGACATCGTAGAGATGAATATCGGGGAGGCGCTTGAAAATGACTCTGTAAGCGCGCCGTCCACTCTTGTATACGGGAGTATAGCTGCAGACTCAGAAGGTTTACAGACAGGAGCTATCAGCGCCTTCGATGCCGAAACGGATGGAAAACACATTTATGTCATCTGGCCGCAGGAAGCGGACGATAAGCCTGAGAGCCTGAAAGACGGATTAAAGGATATCCAGATGTGGGGCGTAAGGGCTGATATCGCGGACGGCATTCTGTCGGAGACAACAAACCCCGTGCAGATCACGAGTCACTATGGGGAGCGCTATGACGATGTGGCATTCGGGGTATATAACGGCGAGATCTATGGCATGGCAAGCAAGATCCCGTCACGTATCATTACGGGCTCCGAGGCGAGAGAGGTTTTCGGGGACAGCTATGTTGAGGCTGCCTTTGTGCCCTACGCGATCTGGGATGATACCGGAGCGGTTCCGGTCACGTTTCGGGTAAGCGAAAACGGAAAGGCAAGGATCAAAAACGCAGGCTTCCTTGATGCGAAAGCGGGCGGGAACGCTTTCTTTTCCTGTGAGATACATAACTACAGCTTCAGCGAATTAAACGGGGCGAAGGTGGAAGCTTTAAGCGATAACGGCAGCTGTACACTGTATCAGTATGTACCCTCTGAGACGGAAGACGGTGAGGGAGAGACCATAGCCACTACTGAAGGGGTCAACATAGACGGTCTGGGGGGCGGAGGCACCTATATCGTCACAGGATCTCTGCCGCTTAAGGAGGATGCGGCTGAAGCAGCGGTTACGATCACTTTGACGGACGCGCGGGGGAACTCTGTGGACTATACGACGATCACTAAGGAACTGACCCCTGATATCACCCTGCGGGATATAAGTATTGCTGAAACCGGCGTGAGGAATCTCTACCGGGTGAAAGGCAGTGTCATAAATGAGGGCACAGCCCGCGCGGAAGGCGGCGTGATCAGTCTCGTCTCGCAGAGAGGTTCCCAGGATAAGACACTGAAGCAGATAGAGTACCCTGCGCTGATGCCCGGAGAGAGCTATGAATTTGGCGAGTTTCATGAGGATGGCGAAAAATATTTGGAGCTTACGGTGTCTGATGATGATTTCACTGTGTCTGAAGAAACGACAATGAATAGCGGAAAGTCGGAGGAGCAGGGACAGAGCGCGGAGAATGCGATCATCGAGGAGCTTAGGCTCTACGCGGCTTACTCAGACAGGATCGGCAGCTGCAGGATACCTGTACAGGAGGCGTTTTTTGGTGGTGAGGATAAGGAGTACAGCTTTATCACACGCTCGATCACGCAGGACGCGCTTGAAGAGGTTGACTATGTGACAGGCGTGCAGGTCGATGCCGTAAAGGCGGTAGAGGATGAAGAGGGTAACCTGACCGGGGGCGAGATCGTAAGCAACGGCAAGGGTTCGCTTACCATAGAGGTCGGTGAGACCGTGGATATTCAGGCTTCGATCCTCACCAATTCCCCCAGGAAGGGCGCGCAGGCGATGCTCGATCAAAATGACAGGCTTATACAAACCTCTACCGGTACGGAGGGATTGGTATACCACTACGAATACATAGGAGATAACGCAGAGATACACACGGACGGGATGCTTCAGGCGTTAAACGAAGGCAGCGGTAAGCTTAAGGTCTATGTCTACCCGGATATTTCAGGATGTACGGCTGAAAATACTGTCGGAGATTATACCACGGAGATCGATGGAGATGAGTTCCAGACAATGAATGTTGAGGAATCCTATGAGGAGGATTCCTACCATACGCTTCCGGCAGCCGCGATCAGGACCTTCGTACTGGATGTGAATATTGTCGGAGTGGGTGAGAGAACAGGTACAAGCGATTTTGCTGCTTCAGGCGGTATACAGTATCGACTTTTAAACGAAACCGAGGCGGCGGTATGCGGAGTGGAGGAAGGAAAGACCCCTGCGGCTCTTACGATCCCTGCCCGGGTGAAGATCGGTGACAAAAGCTATAATGTGACGCGGATCGATGCTTACGCGTTTCATAAAGACAATCATATAAAAAAAGTCAGCGTCGGTAAGAATGTGACGCTTATAGGGGCCGGTGCCTTCGAAGGCCTGGAGAGCTTAAAGAAGGTGACCTTCGGAAATGCTCTGACAGAGATCGGAGAGGGCGCGTTTAAAAACTGCGCCGCGCTGTCAGCGATCGTCCTGCCCGCAAAGCTTGAGCGCATAGACGGGGAGGCATTTTACGGTTTAACAGGCATAAAGACGCTTACCATTCCGGCAAACGTTGCCTATATCGGAGACAGAGCCTTCTATGGCTGCGCGGGGCTTAAGAAGATCACCATCAAGTCTGAGAAGCTGACCGGAGATAATCTTGGCAGTGATGTGTTCACGGGAGTACCGCAGGATGCGGAGTATCAGCTCGCGATCAGGGAAGCCGCTGTAAAAGATAGACTGATCGACATACTTACGGATGAGTCGGAGCAGGTGACGGATAAAAAGGGTATCGTGTACAGTATCAGTTCGAAGGCAGACAGGACGTTTAGCGTGACCGGACTGACCGTGTCCGCGGCGGCGAAGCTGAAATCCGTATCGATCCCCGCGCAGGTGACCTGGAAGGGCGGTAAATATACCGTCACAGGCATAGCGGAGGGTGCGTTTGAGAAAAACACAAGGCTGACCTCGATCACGATCCCTAAGACGGTCACCGCTGTCGGAGAGAGAGCTTTCGCGGGTGATACGGAATTAAAGAGCATAACGATACCGAAAGCGGTAAGAACCCTCGGAGCAAAGGCTTTTAACGGCTGCGCAAAGCTTACTAAGGTCACGATATCATCACCTGAGCTTAAGGTAGGGGAGGATGCCTTTGAGGGAGTGCCGGATACAGCGGCGTTCAAGTATGCCTTTCAGGACGAGGCAGCGATAAAGGATCTGCGCGCGCAGCTTCTCTCAGAATCCCAGGCCTTCGTGAGCGGGGATGGACTTCAGTATGAGATCCTTGATCCTGAGCTGCCTATGCTTCTGCTTACGGGTTCGATCAATAAGGAGATTAAGAAGCTTACTGTGCCGGATACCGTCACATATCGCGGAGCGAAACTCCACGTTGCCGCTGTGCAGGATGGAGCCTTCGCATATCATAAAAAGCTTACGAAGGTCGTACTTGGGAAAAATGTCTTTGAGATTGATCCCGATGCCTTTGCAGGATGTACCTCTCTTGCCTCTGTCACGATGAAGGGAGCGGAAAATATATGGTTCAGTGCTTTTAAGGGCTGTACCTCGCTTAAAAAGATCACGCTTCCAAAGACTGTTCGGATGATCGGCAACGACACCTTTAAGGGCTGCGCGGCGCTAGAGACCGTCACCATACAGTCCGCGTCCCCGACAGAGCTTGAAACGATCGGGATTGATGCCTTTGAGGATATCAGTGAGAATGCCGTCTTTAAGATCTCAGCGAAGCAGGAAGACAAAGAGAAGATCAGTAAGCTTTTGACAGAATCCGGCGTTGATGAGGCGAGGATAAAGTAGTCGAATGTTGAGAAAACCTGGAAATAGCAAGAAGCATTTTATCTATATCCGAAGGAGGGGCTTTATGCTCCTCCTTGCGGTCGTTTTTGGTTCTGTTTTTTTCTTTGGCAGTACAGATATCACATATGCCGGGGAGACGGTCACTTTCCTGCCGCGGGATGAGGCGCTTTGCATATACAGCAGAAGGGATTCCGGGTTCTTTGTTTTTTCACCGGAGATATGTTATTATTTGACCTGTAAGATTCTGGAATAGCTTCTGCCCGATCTATATGGGAAACAGGAGGTAATAGCTTATGCAAGTGACGAAGAACGGAAATCAATCGGTCATTGAACTTACAGGACGCATTGATTCAGGCAATGCGCCTGTTTTGGAAAAGGAGCTGTTGGAATTTCTTGACGCTCATAGGGAAGAGGAGATCGTCTTTGACGCGGAGCGCCTCTCCTATATTTCAAGCGCGGGTCTCAGGGTTCTGATGAAGGTCAGGAAATTAAAGGGCGGGCCCATAACGATAATAAATGTGACAAGGGACGTGTATGACATCTTTGAAACGACGGGTTTTACGGAGCTGTTTCATGTCAGGAAGATGTATCGCAGCCTGAGTGTCGATGGTCTTGAGGTCATCGGCAGGGGGTTCTATGGGACTGTATACCGAATAGACGCGGAGAGCATCGTGAAGGTATATAAGGGAAAAGACAGCATCCCAATCATAGAGAACGAAAAAAGAATGGCGCAAAAGGCCTTCTTAAATGGAATACCGACTGCCATCTCATACGATATCGTGAAGGTAGGAGAGGACTACGGATCGGTCTTTGAGCTGTTAAACGCCAGGACATTTCATGAGCTCTGGCAGACGAAAGAGCTGCCGCTTCCCGAGTTGGTCGCGAAGTACACAGGACTCTTAAAAACCGTACATGCGACAAGCCTGGAGCCCGGAATTTTTCCCTCCTGGCGCGAGCGCTTTTTGGAATACCTTGATGTGATAGCAAAGCATCTGACAAAAAAACAGTTTGACGGCCTGCATAAGCTCTTAACGGATATGAAGGAGGAACAGACGGTCGTACACGGCGATATCCAGATGAAAAACGTCATGATGGTGGACAATGAGCCGATGCTGATCGATATTGATACACTTGGGCAGGGTAATCCGGTGTTTGATCTGGCGGGACTCTATGTCGCCTATCAGTCCTTCAAGGAGGATGAACCGGGCAACAGCCTGTCATTTTTTCAAATGCCTGACGAGGAGGTGGACAGGCTGTGGCATTGCATCATAGAGGATTATTTTGATCCCGGGAACGAAGACGAAAGACAAAGGATGATCAATAAAATTGCGCTGACTGCCGCTATCCGTTTTCTGTTTTTACTCGAAACCACGGATCTGAAGGAAGGTGATCTTGGTAGGGAACGGATCGCGCATACGGTCGCGCATATAGAGGAGCTGCTAAAAACAGTGACTTCTCTTGTGATATAAGTTTGGGTGAGCCAGCCGGGACTTTGGTCAGAAATATTCGGATGGAGGAGAGGAAGAGAAAAGTGCTGGACGTAGCAGAAGGATACGAAACAGCCCGGGATATCAGAGAGGTTCTGATCGTAAAAAACCTTAAGGTGTCACGCGAGCGGAAGTTCGGCGGTGTCTACTGCGGAATGCCGATCCGGGATTTTTTAAAAACGGGATTTGCTTATGGCGACAGCGTAGATCTGCGCTTCAGCAACGGCTTTACGCTGCTCGATATTCCGTATTACAACGGCTTCTACAACGGTATCGGGGAGCCGCTTTTAGTCGGTTATTCCGGGAACCCCGAGATCGAGGCCAGACTCAACTACGGGGACGACCTCTGGCGGCTGGGCGGCTTTACGGGGGGTGAAACGGTAACGATCTCTCTGCGCGAAGCCTCAAAATATCTCGAGATACAGAAAGCGAGCTATATCACCTATTCCGACAAGCGGGAGGACTATGGAAGCGATGTGGTGTTTGCGAATTTCCGGGCGCTTTCGGGCGGAAGGATGAAGGAGGGGGCGTTCTACCGAAGCGCCTCGCCCTGCGATAACGTCCACAGGCGGGCTCCCTTTACGGACAGACTGTTAGGGGAAGCCGGAGTTTCCTTTGTCCTGAACCTTGCTGACAGCATGGAAGAGGTCAGAGAGTATTTGCGTAAGCCGGAGTTTTCTTCGTCCGCTTTCAAGCGTCTGTACCGACTGGGGCGAGTCAGAGCGGTCGAGCTTAGTATGAACTTTCGCTCGAAAGATTTTGCGGAAGGGCTTGCAGAGGGTTTTCGGGCAATGCTTTCCTCGGACGGACCGGTTTTGATCCACTGTATCGAGGGGAAAGACCGGACAGGCTTTGTCTGCGCGCTCTTAGAGGGGCTTTGCGGGGCGTCGTACGAGGAGATCCGGCGCGATTATATGCTGACCTATGAGAATTACTACGGGGTGAACAGGGAGAGAGACGAAAAGCGATACGGGGCAATCGTGCGGAATAATCTGGATCTGATGCTGCGGTTTTTAATGGAAAAATCCGCGCAGGAGAAAGCAGGTAAAGAAATACGAACCGGATGGCAGGAGACGTTCTCCGGCTGTTATTTTGAGGAACCGGTACGGAGATATTTACAGGACGCGGGATTTACAAAACAGGAATTGAAGTGCCTTGTGGATATGGCGGAGGGATAGGAGGTCCTTGACATGGTGAGTAAAAACGATGGCTTTATTCTTTTGGCGGATTATGTTCCCGGTATCGTGCAGGAAATCCGTTATTATTCGACTTATAATTTTGTCGGGGACAGGATCAACGGTTATGAGGAGCCGCGCGCGATCGTGACAAAGGAGGCCGCAAGAGCGCTTCAGGCGGTGAGTAATGAACTGAACGTACAGGGCTACCGTCTCAAGATATTTGACGCGTACCGTCCGGCAAACGCGGTGAAGCATTTCGTCCTGTGGGGCGTCGATGATCTGGACCAGCGGATGAAGCCGTTCTTTTATCCGGAGCTTGAAAAGCAGGAGCTTTTCGCAAAGGGCTACATTGCGAGCCAGTCGAGCCACAGTCGGGGGAGTACCGTCGATCTGACCCTTCTTGATATGAAAACCGGGAAGGAAGGGGATAGGGGGAGCCCGTTCGATCTGTTTGACGAGAGCTCGCACCCGGATTTTACGGGAGTAACAAAAGAGCAGTACGAGAATCGGATGTTTCTGCAAAGGGCGATGGTCCGGCACGGATTTGAGCCGATCTTCTGCGAATGGTGGCACTTTACGCTGCGGGACGAACCCTATCCCGACACTTACTTTACGTTTCCTGTAAACAGGGATTCATTGGGACAAGGAGGATAAAGAAAATAAAGGAAAAAACTGATTTTGCCAATTAATTTGCCATACTCTATGACACAACGTATAAATCTATTGAAGAACAGCAAATTTTGGAAGAAAAACAATTTCTAAGAAGAGAGGAGAAAAATAATGAAAAGGAAATTATCACTGATCGTAGTCATGCTCCTGTCATTTTCGCTTTTCGCGACGAATCTGGCAGGCCTTAGGATCGCAGTACAGGCGGCGGAGGAAGAGGCAGGGCTGGAAGAAGCTTTGGGAGTTGAAGCGCCGGCCGCAGAAGCGCCAGCGCCGGAGCCTGTGTCGGAACAGCCGGCAGCACCGCAGCCTGTGGCAGAAGCTCCTGCTTCGGACGATGCGGCAAAGCAGGCGGAGGAAGAGGCAAAAAGACAGGCAGAGGAAGCAAAACGGCAGGCGGAAGAAGCAGCAAGAAAGCAGGCCGAAGAGGAGCAGAGAAAGGCAGCGGAAGCAGAGGTCCAGAGGCAGGCGGAGCAGGCCGCGGCAGAGGAGGCCAAGCGCCAGGCGGAACAGGCGGCAAAGGAAGAAGCCGCAAGACAGGCGGAAGCAGCGAAACAGGCTGCGCTTGAGCAGGCAGCAAAGGAAGCCGCGGAAGCAGAGAAGAAGCAGTTAGAGGCGGATGCAGCTGCGGCGGAAGCAAAGCGCCTTGCCGAAGAGGAAGCAAAGCGGGCACAGGAGGCAGCCGAGCAGGCTAAGAAGGCAGAGGAGGAAGCGAAGAAGAAAGAGGATCCGTCTTATGCTCTGCGCATTCAGGAAGGCGGAGGAAATATCTCTAATATTCCTCTTTCCGGGTCGGTAGGAAACGGAGATTATTTAAATTTCACCGTTGCCAATTTCGGCGAGCGGGATGTAAACCTGGTATATGGGATAAGCGGCGCTACGGCAAACGTATTTTCCCTGTCCCTGACAGATGGCAGTACCGATCTGAAGGTGGGAAACAGCGCAAAATTCCGTATTGAGCTTAATTCCAGCGCGCCGGTTGGATCGTATTCCGCGAAGCTTTATTTCAAGGATGCTTCTGACAGCGGAAATCTGTATACAAGAGTTGTCACGGTAAGTGCAAACGTAAAAGCGAAGGACAGCGTTTCCAGGGTTGCGATCTATCCGAGCAGGATCACGCTGGCTCAGGGCGGGGACTGCAGCTTTTACGCGGAGGTAAGCGGAACAGGAGAGGTAAGTCAGGAAGTCAGCTGGAACGTTTCTGGGGCAAGATCGTCAGGAACTTATATTACCTCAAATGGCGTTCTGATCGTTGGAGGTAACGAGACCGCGAGCAGTATTTCGGTCATCGCGACATCCCGGGCGAATACAAAGGTAAGCGACAGGGCGACAGTTACTATCCAGAGCGGAAGCTACAATGTAAAAGCAGCCGCGGATCCGCAGAAGGGCGGTATTGTGACCGGAGGCGGCGCTGTGACGAGCGGGGGATCTGTAACGCTTTCGGCGGTACCGAGTAAGAATTATTATTTTGAAGGCTGGATGCGGGACGGAAAGAAGGTCTCCACTTCCACGAACTATACTATAAATGATGTACGCGGCAATATCACAGTCACCGCGAAATTCAAACAGAATTATGTCACGATCACGGCGGTATCCGAGGACGATCGGGCAGGGACGGTATTAGGCGGCGGCAAGATCTCCTATGGCGGGAAGACGACGCTTTCTGCCAAGGCGAAGGATGGCTATGTCTTCACCGGCTGGAAGGAAGGGGACAGTATTATAAGCAATTCCGCTTCCTTAGAGTTAAATAACCTGACCGCGGACCGTAAGATCACCGCGAAATTTGCCAGGACCTCTTATTCTGTTTCCATAGCGGCAAGCCCGCAGACGGGTGGAACGGTCTCAGGCGGCGGAACCTTTTCTCTGGGCAGTGAGGTCAGAATTTCCGCAAGCCCCGCGCAGGGATATACCTTCCAGAGCTGGAACGTCAACGGTCAGATCGTAAGCCGTGATCTGAATTACAGGATCGAGAAGCTCAATAAGGATTACAGCTTTACGGCGGTCTTTATCCCTACCGGTGTCGTGACCTATTCGATTTCCGCGGGCGTTGCTACGACAGGCGGTATGATCAATCCGAGCGGCATTACGGTCGTAGCGGCCGGACAGAACGTAACCTATACGATCACGCCGAAGGCAGGCTTTGCGATCTTAGCGGTTGCGGTAGACGGCGCGCAGGTAGGCCCTGTTACGACCTATACCTTCCCCAATATCACGGCGAACCACTCAATCGCGGCAGCCTTTGTCCAGACGGACGCGGGAGCAAGAGCGGCAGCCTCTACGGGAGCGGCGCCTCAGACGAAAAAGGTACAGACCGTTGTAAAGACTGAGACGAATACTGCTACCGAGGATAAAACGGTGGATCTCGAGGATGCCGCTACCGGGACCGCAGGAGACGAATATGTGGAGGAGATGGATCTTTCAGAGATTGCCATCCCTACGGATGAGGAACTCGGCATTACGGAGGAACTCAATATAGACAGCTATTCGGGAGTCCTGAAATCCTTAGGCATTTCCCTGGATGAAGCGAAGATGATGATAGCAAACGGTCAGGTCGACGATATCATCCGTGCCGCCTTCTATGAAGGAACACTCGACGTATATGTTGATAATCAGTATGCTCCGGCAACAGAGGTCCCGGATTATACGACATTAAGCAGAGAGGAGTTAGAGCTTCTGCCGGATGAGGATATCTATCCGAGTATGCCGAATCTTGATATCGTAACGGAGCGGCTGTTAGGTGCCAGTGATGTTCTGGATCTTGCGGACGGCGGCGAAGCGAACATCACGGTTTCGATCACGAAGTCGGACGATTATGTAGATGACGTAAGCAAGCGTATCATCAACAGCGCGGTCGGACAGAAGCCCGTACAGTATTTCGATTTGACGCTTATGAAGATCGTGGACGGCGCGCCGGAAAACATAAAGGAGCTTTCGGAGCCCATGGAGGTCGTTATCGAGATCCCGAACGAGATCTATAAGAGCGGAAAGACCTACTCAGTGCTCAGAGCCCATGACGGGACTTTAACAACGCTGCCGGATCTGGATAATGACCCGAAAACGATCACCTTCCGGACGGATCGGTTCTCGGCCTACGCGATCTCCGAGCAGATCGCCACGGCAAAGGATATGGCGATACGATTTGCGATAGGCGCGCTGATCACGCTTATCATCGCGCTGATATGCCTCGTGATCCTGTTATATCAGCAGTTAAAAGGAAGGAAAAGGAGAAGGAAGAGAGGATAATACAGTAATATCTTATCTTAGCGGGACTCTTGCCGGGTTAAAGAAAAAAATATGACGGAATATTTCAACGACGGAAAAACACTGACAATTATGCTTAAAGGAAGATTGGATTCTTCCAATGCGCAGGAAACGCAGGATGATATCATGCAAAAGCTTAAGGATACAGCATTTGAAAAGCTATGTGTTGATTTATCCGGGCTTGAATACATTTCATCGGCAGGTCTTCGGATCATGCTAAGTATCAGGAAAAGATACCATTGTCTGGAGATCATCAACGCGAATGCCGCGGTTTTTGATGTATTCTACATAACGGGCCTGAACGAAGCGCTTGGCGTAAAGCCGCCAAAGGACTATCTGAACAGCACAGAGGTAATGGAGGATTTCGGTACCGCGTCTGAACCTGAGCAGGCGGAAAATCCGGCTTATGCTCATACCGTGAATTGTCCGGAAATACCTTTGACCGGGATTAACGACACTACGGAGGAGTTTGCATATATTTCGGTGATCGATATGTTTACCGAACAGGTAAAACTGCACCCCGACAGGACCGCTGTGGTAAGTCCCGATGCTTCTCTTACCTACGCGCAGCTCGATGAGCTTTCCAACAAAGTTGCGAATATCCTGCTGTTTCTCGAAGTGCAGCCGGATGATGTGATCATGGTGATGCTTCCGAGAAGTGTTGATGTGTATATTGCGACCCTTGGCATCCTGAAAGCCGGGGCCGCGTACACTATTGTTAATGTCAAATATCCCGATGACCGCATCGAATACATTTACAAAGATGCAGGCTGCAAATATATGATCTCCAATAATCCGACCGTCATGGACAGATTGGAGCTGATTGCGGATGTGCTGAAGAAACGGCCGCTGTTTATGGAGGCGATGCTTTCATACAGTGATAACTCCACACCGGAAGTAAGGATAAGCGCTGAGTCGCTCTGCTATCTGATCTATACCTCCGGCTCTACGGGTAAGCCGAAGGGTGTTATGATCGAGCACGGAAATCTTTCGAACTTCGTTTACCCCACTTCAAAGAACTATGAGGCAAATGGGATCACACAAAAAGGTAAGGTTCTTCTCGCCATGGCGCAGATGACCTTCGATGTTTCGGTCATGGAGCAGTATCTCGGCCTTACCTCGGGAATGACCGTGGCACTTGCGACCGAGAATGAAATACTTGATCCTGCCGCAATGAAAAAATTTATGCTTGATAATAAGGTGGACGCGGTATGCTTCACTCCCGCATACGCCAATACACTTGTGAGCATTCCTGATATGAGGGAAGCTATCCGCGGTATCGTGACCTACGACTTTGGCGCTGAGGCATTCCCCGGAAGCCTGTTCACAAAGATACGCGCAATAAATCCCGATGCGTACATAATGAACGGCTACGGTCCCACGGAAGCGACCATAAGCTGTACTATGAAGGTAATCGATTCCCCCGAAAATATTACAATCGGAAAGCCCAATGCGAATGTGTATGTTTTCGTGGTGGATGAGGGACTGAACGAAGTCCCGAAGGGGGAGCTCGGCGAACTTCTGATATGCGGTCTCGGCGTTGGCAGAGGGTACCGTAATCTTCCGGAAAAGACAGACGAAGCATTTGCGCGTTTCAAGGGGATGCGTGCCTACCGCACCGGCGACCTTGTGCGCATCAACGAGGAGGACGAGATTGAATTCCACGGCAGACGTGACAATCAGGTAAAGCTGCGCGGACTCCGCATAGAGCTTGACGAAGTGGAGAAGGTAATCGCCTCGCACCCGGCTGTAAAAAACTGCGCCGCGAAAGTCTTCGATAACCGTATCCTGGTCGGATACTATGAGCTGCTCACACCTGGAACCGCATCCTCAGAGGATATAAAAGAATTTGCTAAAAGACAGCTTGCCCACTATATGGTACCCGATGTATTTTTTGAAATGGAGGCAATGCCGCTTACACCGAATAATAAAATAGACAGAAAAGCTCTCAAAAAACCACAGATTGATGAGGAAGAAGTTGTTCCTCCGGAAAACGAGACGCAGGCTGAGATCGTTGGATTCCTGAAGGAGATACTGGATGAGGAACATATCGGCATTACTACAAACATCATCGACCTTGGGCTTTCCTCTCTCGACACGATGTTACTTGCCGCCAAACTTGAGGAGCGGTTCCATACAGATGTGAAATTTGCCGATATCTCGGATAATCCCACAGCCGAAATGCTGGAGAAGATGATAAACTTAAAGCCGAAACGACGCGAGAGAAAGGCTAAGGATCGCTACCTCTGCTATTCGACGATAGCCTCCGCATACCAGATGATCGCGGCGGACGCAGCGTCAACACAATGGAACCTGCCGTATCTTTACACCGTAAAGCGTGACACGGTTGATGTGGAAAAGCTCAGAGAAGCTGTTATTTCGGCGCTTGACGCTCATGCGGGACTGTGGGCAAGGTTTGCAGGCGAAGGGGAAGCAATCTATATGCTGCCGACACCGGAGCACCGCGCATATGACATTCCTGTAATATACATGACCGAAGAGGAGTTTTCGGAGCACAGAAAAATGCTGGTTCAGCCGATAAGCTTAAGTGCCCCAGAGCAGTTTCGCGCTGCAATATATGTTACCGAAAGCAATGTTTACCTGTTCCTTGATATTTCTCATCTTATCATAGACGGCGATTCTTATGATATATTGCTTGCCGATATTAACCGGGCATACCGGGGTGAGCAGCTTACGCCGGAATCCTTCACGATATTCGACCTGCTTGATGAACAGAGTGTTTTCTTTGAAGAGGGCGGTAAAGAAAATGCGGAGAGCTATTACGAGGAGCTTTTTGGAAAGGCAGCCTGCCGGACCTCTTTTCATAAGGATAAACAGGAAAGCCCTCTGTCAGTGACCCGCTATGACCGGGTGCTGTCTGTGGATCCTGCGGACATTCAGCGTATCGTAAAGCCTCTGCGTATATCGGAGACGGTGCTGTTTATGGGACTTCTTTCCGCGTATGTTGCGCACGACAGCGGCTTAAGAGCGGCGTATTTCCCTATGGCTTACAACGGCAGAAATGACGCCCGCGCACGGACGACGATAGGACTTCTGGCTCAGATGCTTTTCGTACTGTCGATCTGGCAGCCGGAGACTACGGTGAAGGACTATCTGCAGTCGATTCAGAAGCAGATCATATACCCCATGGGATTTACCTGTCAGCCGTATCTGGAAATGCTCGGCAAACACCCCGAGCTGCTTACCTATGGCTTTTCTTTTCTCGATGAAGTTTGCGACTCATATCCTCTCGGCAGCACAGAAATGAGAGCGGAAGCCCTCTGTCCTGAGGGCAGCGGCGGTATGTTCGGTATCTATCAGGAAGTAATGATAAAAGAAGGAAGATATCTGTGCTCCACGGAATACCGTTCCAATGAGTTGAATGAAAGTTCTCTTGTCGAGATGATGAATGCTCTGGAAAGTATGCTTACAAAATTTGACCCTGACTTAAAGCTGGATGATCTTTTAAAAATATCAGAGGTGTAAATGGCTGAGATAAAACTGTCAGATCATTTCAATATTGCAAAGCTGTTAAAATTTACTGCTCCGACCATGATAATGATGATGTTCTATTCGACTTATATGCTGGTCGATGGGTTATTCATCTCAAACTGCGTCGGTTCTACCGGGTATGCAGCGGTAAATATTGTAGGTAATTACATTCTGCTCTTTCCCTCGATCGGTACGATGTTAGGCTCCGGTGGTGCCGCGCTTATAAGCAAGACTCTTGGCGAAAAGAACAGCGAGCTTGCCTCAAAGCAGTTTTCTATGGTGATATGGTTTTCTGTGGTCGCAGGCCTTCTTCTTACCGTCCTCGGACTGCTTACGGTCGGTGAAGTCGCAAGGCTTCAGGGGGCGGAGGGAGAATTGCTTAAAGACTGCCTGGAATACGGAAACATTGTCGTGCTGATCGTTGTGTTCTATATTGTGCAGTCGGAGTTTCAGTATTTCTTCACAATGGTAGAGAAAGAAATGCTTGGGTTTGTCTCGGCAGTTATTTCCGGCGTTATAAACATCTCTCTCGACGCACTCTTTATTCTGGTATTTAAATGGGGGCTTAGAGGAGCGGCATTGGCCTCATTCCTCGGCGTACTTTTTGGAGCAATATTTCCGATCGTGTATTTTATCCGTCATAAGGAGCTGCCGGTAAGAATCAAAAAGCCGTCGCTTGATATCAGAACCTTGCTCAAAGTATGCGCTAACGGTTCGTCCGAAATGGTGACCAATATTTCCGTGGCTCTTGTGGGAATGCTGTTTAATTTCCAACTGATGCGTTATGTGGGAGAAAACGGGGTTGCCGCATATGGTGTTATTCAGGCGGTTACTACGGTGTTCCTTGCGGTGTTTCAGGGATATTCCGCGGGTATTATCCCTGTTGTGGGGTATCATTTCGGCGCAGGAAACCGGGATGAACTTACAAGTCTGCTTAAGAAGAGTATTGTACTGCTTGCGGTCATCAACGTACTGCTGTTTGGCATTACAGAGGCCTGCGCAGAGATTTTTGCCGGAATCTTTGTGGGCTATGACAAAGAATTGCTCGATATGTCAGTCCGGGGGCTGCGCATATACTGCAGCGTTTTCCTGCTCACATCCTTCAATGTATTCGGCTCGGCATTCTTCACGGCACTGAACGATGGTCTTAATTCGGCTATTATCTCATTTGCAAGAACGATAGTGTTCCTGGTTGCGGGAGTATTGCTGCTGCCGCTTATCTGGGGGCTTGACGGAATATGGATATCTACGTCGGTTGCGGAATTGTTGGCTTTGATTGTAACGATAAGCATTGGATTTATAAACAGAAAAGTCTGGAAAACAAAGGATTTTTAAGAGGGAGAAAAAGCACAGAAAGAGTGCTGTATGTATATCATCATTTACGACTTCGGTACAAGCAGCGTGAAAACCTGTTTGTTTAAAATAGATACAGGAATAAAGCTTGTCGCGAATGCCTCAGATGATTATGGGCTTTATATTTCCGCTGATGGCGGCGCGGAGCAGGATACAGAGGAGTGGTGGGCGGCTCTGTGCCATACCACAAGGGAGCTGTTTGCAAAATCGGATGTGAAACCGGAGCAGATCGAAGGGATGGCATTCTGTTCTCAGATGCAGGGTGCTGTTTTGGTCGATCGGGACGGAAACCCCCTCAGACGCCCGATGAATTATCTTGATCAAAGGGGGGTCAGGGAATACAGGGAATGTATGGGAAAAGGAGTTGTTAAGGTTTTGGGCTGCAGTCTGTATAAGCTGGCGCGGAACCTCATTGTCAATTATGCCGGATCTGTAAGCGCAAAAGACCCTGTCTGGAAGTATAAGTGGGTGGAAAACAATGAGCCTGATATATACAAAAAGATATATAAATGGTTGGATGTGGGCGACTATCTTTTAGCTCGAGCGACCGGAAAGATTGTGCGAACGGCAGACTCTGCGTTTGCGACGTTTCTCTATGATACAAGAAAAGGAAAAGAGGGTTGGAACAAGGGCCTGCTGAAAATGTATCAGGTAAATCCCGTTCATATGCCTGATATCATTGACTGCACGGATCTTGTTGGCGGGCTGACAAAAAAAGCTGCTGATGAGCTGGGGCTTGTTGAGGGAATTCCTGTATTTGGCGGAGGCGGAGATACCACCTTCGTTAATATAGGTGCCGGATGTGTCAGTCCGGGGGATACCCATATATATGTCGGTACATCCGGTTGGGTATCTACCTACATGGA
>JAFSXN010000030.1 GCA_017444015.1 Lachnospiraceae bacterium
CCAGAAGAGCAATCTGGTAGAAAAGTACACAATTAAAAATATCAGAAAGCCGAATACGTATGCTTACAAAGACGGGGCAGGCATTGTCCCTGAGTTTGGAAAGGATTTTACGATCACCGTGCCTAAGGGGGATGCGGTAATTGATGAGAAAGCTTTCAAGGAGAACTATCTGAAAGAGGTATGTTTAAATAATGTGAATCCCGGAAAGATGGCTCTTATCATCACAGCACCCGAGGAGAGCGAATATGCCGGCTCTAAGGTCGTATATCTGACGATAAAAAAATAGGCATTTGTGGCGTTCATTATGATGACTGAGTAAAAACAGATCTGAGAGGATAAAAAATGGGTAACAGCGCGGAAGTAAAGATGGTGCCGGCTCTGTGTACGCAGTGCGGCGGGAAGCTGACGGTGGATCCGTCTAAGGAGACGGCGGACTGTCCGTTTTGCGGCGCCTCCTTTCTGGTAGAGAAGGCGATCAATAATTACCAGGTCCAGCACGCTACCTTTGAGCACGTCGATAACGTGAATATCGATATGAGCGGGACCGTGCATTCGGTGCTGGATTTCGTCGGAAAGCAGATGTCGGAGGGACGGGAGCTCAAACGGGAATTACGCAGGGAAGAGAAGGAGTTAGCGGCGGAAAATCAGAAGCAGTTTTTTATGAACTTCTTTAAGATCGGGCTTCCGATGCTTGTCATCTTATTTATTATGCTCATGGTGATGAACTTCTTTTTCGGGGATGACAGTAGAGAAGGTGTAACTACTGCCGAAGCGGGAGAGGAAGCGGGGACGGTCTCCTATGAGGTGTCGCGGGGGCTTTTGTATCTGGATATCCCGAACCCTGAGGGCTATAACTGGGAATACGATATGTTTAACAGCAGGGATGTAAGCCTTGAGGATGAGTCGAACCGAAACGGGGTGCATTTTACGATTTCCCCCTCCCATAGCTTCGGGACAGCTTACGCGGTTCTGCACTGGCGTGATGAGAACTATGCGGATTGGGACGGGTATTTCGTCTACGAGGTAGAAGTCGAGGACGGCGTGATCACAGATGTCACTGATGTTTCAAGCGTTGACGATATGGAAAGCTTTATTTATTAAGCCGGAGGTAAAAGATGATATTGGCAGCAGTTGTTCAGTTTGTGGTATGTTTTCTTATTTTAAGATGGCTTTTAAAAAAGAAGACCGGCGAGCCCTATTCGGGAAAGACGATCGCAAGGTTTATATTGTTCGGAGCGATCGGCGTAGTCCTGTGGTTTTTACTGTCACTGGCGCTGCCTTTAGATGCGGACACGTTTTTCGGCATGAATCCGTATCTGAGCGGTTTCCTTACGGCGTTTATCACGGCTGCGCTGATCGAAGCTGTCGTAGTTATTATCGGCTCTCTCATTGCATTGATCCTGTTCCTTAGAAAAATCGCCGTTTGGAGCAGAAAGGGGGAAAAACAGGAGCTTCTGAACGCGGAAGGATGACAGGTTCATTTTCATAAAAAAACGAAAACAAATCTATTTTTTAAGGAGGAGAAAATGTCTGGCAGTCAAAAAGTGTTGAAAGTATTTGGTGTACTTGAACTCCTGATTGGAGTTTATTATGTGGTTCTTGGAATTTCCGGAGATTACGCTGCGGCGTTTGTCAGTGCGGCCCTTTATCTGCTGGCTGGTTTTTTGCTGCTTGCTGCAGCAAAGGATGCGACGAAAGCAGGGGGTGCCTGGCTGATCACGTTAGTCGATCTTATCCTCAGCATAGCCGATCTGGGCTTTGCCTTAGGCGGCGGCGCAGACGAAATCGTCTTCATCAGCGCCTGCGTTGCCATAGTTTTGAACCTTATCGCGTTTATCGCGGCGAACAATGTAAAACGGCAGGGAAAGCAGTAGAGTCGGACACTCAAAAGGAGGCATTTGGGAGTGATCTCAAATGCCTCCTTTCTTTAACCCTATTGACGCGAAAGGAAATGAGTGAATTTACCGATTCCGCTTACATCCAGTAATTTCCGTTCAGATCCACACCAAATACGTGGCCACATACACACTTGTAGAAGTTGACATTGACTTCAGGGTGTTCTTCATAGCCGACGAAATCGCTTTCCTTATTTCTGTGGCAGTAAGGGCAGGCAACCTCATAGCCTGCAGCATAGCCTCCCCACTCCGGAAAACCGCCGGAGACAGCTTCCAGATCCTTTTCATTTAGTTCCTTTCTCTTGTTTGCAACCTGATCGGATTTCTTAAGCTTACTGATATCAATTTTTTCTGACATAATTTTTTCCTCCTCTGGATTCATATTGTTTTTGTACTTTCAATCTTTTATACTTATACGTACCGGATTGAAATGTGGCAAATTTTTTTCCTTCTCAAGAATAGCCTTTTATATAATATCACAGAGACTATCACAGCACTGTCACGGGAGCTTCGGAAACGGAATCGTGACAGTTGCTGTGATATAATACAAAGATAAAACTGCTGGAGGACAATATGAAAAAAACAGTATTTATATTCGGTATGATTACGGCTATCTCGCTTTCGCTCATTGCCTGCCGGGACGAGCCGTCTGTCGAAAGTGAAATACCTGTTATTGCGTTCGAGGGCACAGAGACCGCAGGGACCCGTGAAGAGACCGATGATGAGGCACCGCTTTCCCAAACAGGCGACCACCAGGCCGAAGCTTCCGAGAGCTCTGAGCCGGTAACGGAAGCCGACAGGCAGAACGGCGAACGCTTTGAAACGTCCATCATGCTGGAAGGCATGGAGGAGACTGTCCAATATGAGCACATCGTAAGCGCGAGCGCCGGCTTCGAGATGGACTATGACTATGAGTCCTTCGTGCGGCAAAGCGAAGAGGATCGTGAGCTGTTTATCTCCGTCTGGGACGATCCCGCAAATCCCGAGAATTACCTCGAAGTGAGATACGACACGGCTAGTGCAGAACTTAATACTGACGCCGTAAGCGCTATCCTTGCCAAGAAATATGATCTCATCCAGGAATCGCGGGAGCTTGACCATGCGGGCAGCTGTACCTACCTCGAAGCCTCCGAACTCAAGGGTAGCGGCACAATGGCGGATGACCTGCAGGGCGTGTATATCATTCCGGCTGATGACGGCTGTCTGGTCGCCACGACCTACTGCTCGGTTGAGGCCGCCGAAGGATTCAGGAGACGTTTCAACTATATGTTAAACACTCTGTCGGTCATCGAAAAGGAAAAGGAAGGACCTCGAAAGCTTACGGACGAAGAGGCATTATCTTCCGTCAGGAATTATTGCTTAAGCAATGATCCGGAGCTTGAGAGCATCACTGACTCCGAAGATTATACGGTTTATTGGGAGATTCTTTCCAGTAATGAAAGTGAGATCGTAGTCCTGTACCGCTCGTATACGGGAGCGGAGATCCGTTATTACATCGATCGGCTCACAGGTTCCGCCGATGTCACGGAATTTGTCCCGGGAATCACGCCGGAGGAGCAGCCGACATCGGAACGTTTCTTCGCCTGGGATCACCTGGACTAACCGATCTCTTTTGGAACAGGGATATGGCGGTATGGTTTCAGACCATCTGTGGTATCATAAATTATTTATGTAAAGGAGAAAAAGTATGAAAAAAAAGATTGTCGCATTATTGATGGCGTCAGCTTTAACGACCCTTACGGCCTGCGCGGGAGCGCCGGGCGTAACCTACGATCCGTCGGCGACCTCCCCAAAGGAGACAACAAAGCAGGCGGAGGCGGTTGAAGCGCCTTCAGAGGAGACCGAAGCGCCCGCAGAGGAGGCTTCTGCCCCACAGGAGAGCGTATCGGAGTTGTCGGGAGACAACGTAGAGGAATATGACGGCGGAATAAGGATTGCCTATCCCGATGATTTTATCAATACAAAAGGGTTATTAGATGTATATTCATCAATAATGGATGATGATTCGGGTGTTTATATGACCTATTTTAATTACACCGGGGTTACCGAGGAATGGGTCGAGGAGGCCTTCAATGTGGAAGAGCCGTCCCCGGAGGATGAAGAGAAGTATGGCAATTCCGTTGCAACGCTTACTTATGTATTTGCCATCGATGGTAACAGAGGCGTTGATGAGCTGATCGACTATCTGAATGAAGATAATCCGGATATAACGCTGACGAAGGAGAGCTTTAAGGAGATCGGGAAGGCGGAAGACTGTACGTTCTTCAGGATGTATGAGTTTGATAAGATGCAGGCGGAAAACCTGGAGGAAGGCTTTAAAGAGGAATTCGAGGCTCTGTATGATAAGATTGGGGAGCTTCTGGAAAAAGCAGAGTATTTTAAGCCCGTACCTCCGTTTGAGGGACTGGTCGGAACGAAGATTGAGTTTGAGACCACGGATATAGACGGGAATCCGATCACCAGCGATGAGATATTCTCAAAGCATGAGGTTACTATGGTAAATGTCTGGGCGACCTGGTGTACCTGGTGCATTTATGAGCTTCCTGAGCTGAATGAGATAAATAAAAGGCTGGAGGCAAAGGACTGCGCCATAGTGGGTCTTGTCGGTGACGGCACGGATGAGGGGACCATAGCAGAGGCGAAGCAGCTGCTTAAGGAGAATGGTGACGAGTATCTTAATATTCTGCCCTGGGACGGCGCCCTTACCGATGCTTTCCCGATGGATCAGGGCTGGCCTACAAGCTTCTTTGTTGACAGGGAAGGAAAGATCGTCAGCACTCCCGTTGTAGGCGCGGCTATCGAAACCTACGAAATGGTCATCGATCAGATCCTTGAAAACGGCACCACTGAAATCAAGGCTGAGGATCAGTCGCCTGTTGCGGAAAATAACGTAGGCCAGTACAGGATATATGTATCGGATACCGACGGAAAGAATGTAAGCGGAACCGTGATACAGCTCTGTGACGACAGTACCTGCAGGGTTGAAATGACAGACGATTCAGGTCTTGCCGTATTCAAGGTTGATAAAGCAGATTATACGGTCCACGTTCTCAAGCAGCCCCAGGGCTATAAGGAGGACAATACCGAATACAAGGTACCGGACGAATACAGCGATCTGCACGTTATACTTGAAAAGGAATAAAGGATCAGAGGGCATGTGCATGGGCAGGAAAAGGATTTTTATGATAATACAATCCCTGCTATGCGTTCTTTCGGTGATCATGCTGATGAGCGCCGCCATAGGGATTTATAGTGAGGGCAGGCAGAAAAAAGCGGAGGATCCGACAGCAGCTATCTATTCAAGGGAGGCGGCCGGAGAGGCCGCGGCTCCCGGAGCTATGGTGCTGCTTTTAGGGGTCTGCTTCTCCATAGCTGGATGGGCAATAGATATACATGATGAGGACGCGGATAAGCCTGTCAGGATCCCGGAATTTGCCGGAGCGATGAAGGAACAGTTAAAGGACAAGGCTGCAGAGGCAGAGGATGATCATGCAAAAAAGAACAGGATAAGGCTTGCCGTGCTCATCATTGCCGTAATCTGCATAATAGCAGGAATAGCAAATCACAACATGAGAGACATCCTGATCAAGGCGACGAACATCTGCACGGAATGTATAGGACTGGGATGACTTTTGAGGAGTAAGCATCAAATGAACGGGAATGAAATGAGCTGGTGGAGCGCGCATCGCCCTACAAAACGCCGGCTGATGCAGCTTTACAGCGCGCTGCTTTATAACGCGAATCTGAAGGGCTTTGTCAATGGGCAGATATATACGGGAAAGACAAAGGCCTTATGTGTACCCGGGTTTAACTGCTATTCCTGCCCGGGAGCGGTAGGGGCCTGTCCCCTTGGCTCTCTGCAGGCTTCGGTAGCGGCAGCCGGCAAGCACATAGGCTTTTATATCATCGGGATCATCCTGCTCTACGGACTGATCGCGGGCCGTACGATCTGCGGATGGTTCTGTCCTCTGGGGCTTATACAGGAGCTGCTCAATAAGGTTCCCACCCCAAAGATAAAAAAGAGCAGGATCACAAGAGGCCTTTCCTATCTTAAATACTTTATGCTGGGTTGGTTTGCCTTCCTTATCCCTCTCTGGTACGGGCTGAAACACAGTATGGCGGTGCCGGGCTTCTGTAAGTATATCTGTCCCGCTGGCACCTTCGAGGGCGCTGTGGCGCTGCTTGCCAATAAGAACAACAGCGGCTTTTTCGGGATGTTAGGCATCCTGTTTACAAGGAAGTTTGTGATCATGCTTGTGATCGGGCTGGCCTGTGTGTTCTGCTACCGCTCCTTCTGCCGTTTCCTTTGCCCCCTGGGCGCGTTGTACGGGATGTTCTGTAAGCTTGCGGTAATAGGCGTGAAGGTCGATTACGGCAGGTGCAACGGCTGCGGGCTCTGTGTGAGCAAATGTAAGATGGATGTAAAAAGGGTCGGCGACCACGAATGTATCCACTGCGGGCACTGTATAGATACCTGCGCTCAGGGCGCGCTTTCCTTAAAAGCAGGCGGATTTACCCTAAAGGCGCCTCTAAAGGGGTGCGCTGATGATACAGAACAGTCGGTGGAGAAGCGCAAAAAGGCGGAGAGGTACGGATGGACCATTGCTGTTATCGTGCTGGCCTTCGCGCTGTTATGGTACAATGTTTTTTCCGGCAAGGATAAAAAGCAGGATGAGGCAGGGGATAAGGTCGCTGCAGTACAGACCGAAGCAGAGAGCGTTTCCGAAACCGCTGAGGGGACGCAGGAGATTTATGAAAGCACCGAAGCCGAAGCAGGTACCGGGGAGGATCAGGAAAGTGGAGACAAATATGTAAGCGATGCTCCCATAGGGAATCAGGTGGGGGAGCAGTTAGAGGACTTTTCGGTAAAATGTATTGACGGGACTGACTTTACCCTGAGTGAATACAGGGGAAAAGTCGTTATGATCAATCTCTGGGCTACCTGGTGCGGACCCTGTGTTGAAGAGCTGCCGTATTTCAGCGATTTCTATGCTGCCCACGGGGATGATGTCGCGATACTGGCGTGTCATTCTCCCTTCGTGACCGATGATGTGGAAGCGTTTCTTAAGGATAAGGGCTGGGAGATTCCGTTTACCGTCGATGAAGACGGGGAAGGGGTGTTTCGAATAACAGGAGGTTCTAATACTCTGCCCCAGACCATAGTGCTGAACAGAAGCGGAGAGGTGATCTATAACGAGATCCGTTCAGTCAACCCGCAGATGTTAGAGAAGCTCTATGAGCAGGCGGCAGAGGAATAAGATGTAAAGATGGTGAATTTGCGGTGAGAGTAAGTCCCGACGGATTTTCTGTCGGAAGCTATACTGATTAACGATTTTCGTTGCCGATCAACCGGACTCGCAAACGCAATTCCAGTACGTTTGCTTTATCAAAAACGGCAATTAATTGCGTTCGCGAGTATATCTTGTAGCCGAGACGGAATATCCTTCGCGGGGATTATATAACGGTGTAAGGTTTGAGCTGTATGACGGCCGCTGGATCGATTATTTCGAGGACTCACAATATATCGTGACGGAAGCGGGAAATGTATTTCCGACAGAATACATTAACGAAGAAGAAGCCCGCGAATTTATAAGCGCCGATGATTAAAAAACCGGCGGAAAAGGCTTTGCCGTCGGAAGGGAGCAGGAGGCTTAGAGGCGACAGGAGCGGTCCGGGTACAGGCGCGTTCTGATAAGCACAGAGGGAAAGGAGAAATTTGAAGGATATCATAAAAAGAGCAACAGCAGTTATTCTGGCGGCGGTGCTGGTCTTTCCTCTCTGGGGCTGCGAGGACATTACGGACGAGATCAACGAAAGTCTTGCTGCGGGGAGCCACTGGGTGGATTCGGATCTTTACGACAGTATCGACGCGGATACCAAATACCGTCCCCAGGATGATTTCGCCGCGTCGGTCAATAAGGATTGGAAGCTTTCCCAGACGAAGTATTACGATATTTTTGACGACGTTCTGAAGGCGGTTTACGAAAACAAGAAACGGATCGTTACAGACGAGACCATCGGGGGCGGCCGAGCGGGAGAACTGATCCGCAATTATTATAACCTGGCTTCGGACTGGGAGGCAAGGGATGGGGACGGGGTAGCTCCCCTTCAGAAATACGTGGACGATATCGCGTCGATTCAAACCAGACAGGAGCTGTTTGACTTTATCTGTGATCTTTCGAGGAATCCAATCTCCGCATCTCCTTTTTATATCGACGTAAGCAGCATCGGACGCTCCTCCGTTTATGAGGGCAGCTACTATGTCGCCCTGACCTCTCCCTACGGGCTGCTTCAGGAGGATCCATGGGATATGGATACCTATTATGCCGTAAATGAGCATCTGGAGCGTTTTGAAATGATCAAGGATATCGCGGTCTATTATCTGAAACGGCTGGGGTATGATGAGGCTTACGCAGGGGAGCTTGTGAACCGTTCCTTCCGGTTTGAAAAAAAGCTGCTTCAGGCTGACAGCAGGATGATCGAGTCGGACGAGGAGGCGACTTATAACAGAGATGAGGTCCTTGCCATGGCAGGGGATTTTCCGTTAGATGCTTTTCTAAAGGCCAGGGGCTTTACGGAGAATGACATTTTTGTCTGCAACGATACCTATCTGAAAAAGCTTAGCGCCTTATTTGGAACGGATCGGCTTGAGGAGATAAAGAGCTACCTCATCCTGCGCTATATCTTTCACTCTCTGGATTATCTGGATAACGAAGGCTACGAGGCGGTAAAGGAGCTGTCAAAGGACAGACAGGAGCCGGAAGAGGAGGATCCTATGCAGGAGGAGATCCCTGAGTATGATACGCTGTATTTTGATGAATACATCGGAGGTACTCCTATGGTCGGGGCCATGGATCAGCTGTATGTGGAGAATTTTTTTGATGATACCAGTATCTCTGATCTGAAAAAGCTGACCGGTGATCTGATCAATGCCTATAAGGTGATCTTTGCCGCCGAGGACTGGCTTTCCGAAGAGGGGAAGGAGGCGTGCTTAAAGAAGCTTGAGGCGATGTCGGTCAATGTCGCCTATCCGGATTTCGATTCTCTGGATTACAGTCAGATGGAGCTTGTAACAAGAGAGAACGGCGGGAATTTCTTAGAGGCGTATTTTGCGGCGGATCGTTTTCTGATGAAGCATCTGGCATGGCTAAGTACAAAAGAGTATGACCGCTATTACTGGGATCCCTTAGATACAGAGCTTTCGACAACGATCACGAATGCCATGTATTATCCTGTTACGAACGGAATCTACATTTTCGCGGGAATCTGCGAGGCTCCGACCTATTCGCGGGAGCTTTCCTATGAAGAGAAGCTTGCGGGGATCGGGGTAATCGTCGGTCACGAGATTACCCACGGCTTTGACAATACCGGGGCCTTATATAATATGGAGGGAGAAGAGGAGAGCTGGCTTCCCGTCGAGGACCAGCAGGCGTTTAACGATAGGTGCGACAATGTTTCCTTCTACTATTCCGATCTGACGCCGTTTCCCGGAGCCGGTTTTTATACCGGCAGCAACGTCGTGGGTGAAGCCACGGCGGATATGGGAGGAATGAAGGCTGCTCTGTTTCTCGGGGCAAAGGAGAAGGATTTTGATTATGAGCTGTTTTTCAGACACTACGCCAGGGTCTGGAGGGCGAATGTTTCTCTGGACAGCGAGCAGGAGATCATGACGGGCGACCCTCACCCGCTGCCGTTTTACCGGATTAATGTAGCGGTTCAGCAGTATGAGGAGTTTTATGAAACCTTTGATGTAAAGGAAGGCGACCGGATGTATCTGGCGCCGGAGAAACGGATCAGCGTATGGTAGGAGCAGAGAGGAAGGCTTACGTGACAGAAGCGGTTATTAAACTGGAAAACATCAGAAAATCCTATGGAGCCCATGAGGTTTTAAAGGGTGTCAATATGCAGGTCAACAGGGGGGATATCTACGGGCTGATCGGAAGAAACGGCGCCGGAAAGACCACGATCTTTAAAATGATCCTCGGACTTTCGGAGTATAACGAGGGAACGGTATCGATCGCGGGTTTAACAGGAAAAAAAGAGCTGTCTGCGGGAAGGAACAAGATCGGTTTTCTTGTCGGAGCAAGATTTTACGGGTATCTGAACGCCCGTGAGAACCTGAAATACTACGCGAGGGTGAAGGGGATCCCCGGAAAGCGGATGAAGAGTGAGATAGAGAGGGTTCTGGAGATCGTGGATCTGAAGGACGTGAAAAAGCCCTTTAAGACCTATTCCCTTGGAATGCAGCAGAGACTGGGGATTGCGAACGCAATCCTTGGGACTCCGGAGATCTTAATCTTAGATGAGCCGACCAACGGTCTGGATCCTCAGGGAATCGCGGATATCAGGCATCTGGTCAGACGGATCCGGGATGAGTACGGTATGACGGTCATTATCTCTTCCCATATCCTGGGGGAGCTTGAGCATACCGCGGACCGTTTCGGGATCGTAAACGAAGGGATCATTGTCCGGGAGATCACCAAGGAGGATCTGAAGGAAAACCAGCCGGTCATCGAGATCGCGGTAAGCGATCTGGAGAAAGCAAAGGAGCTCCTTTCGGCCGGCGGCGTTGAGATTACCAGGGAGATCGTTGAGAAGTCTTCCCTGGAGGATTTCTATTTCCGTCTGGTTGGAGGGACAAAGGAATGAGGCGGATGATTTTCGCGGATCTGGGACGGATCCTGAAAAAGATCGGTTTTTATATTCCGCTTGCTGTAAATTTTGTCCTGATCATGGTGCGCTGGATCGGGGATTCCGCAGCGGAACAGCTTGAAACTGCCCAGACCTCGGCGGGGTTTCTCGGGATCATCCGGCCCTGTGCCGCGATTTTTTCCGCCGTTTACGGAGATGAGCTGAAATGCGGCAGTATTCAGGCCGTGATCGGAAGAGGACTGCAAAGAAGCAAGGTGGTTTTTGGAAAGCTTCTGGATTCCGCGATCCTTTTACTGCTTAGCAACCTCCTGTTTTATCTGGCGGAGCTGTTTAAGATACTGATCGCGCCACAGCTTGGCGTCAGCCTGCGGCAGATGGCATTTTTACTTCTGTTCTATGTTTTCATCTTCTTACGGAGCGTGGGTTATATCGCCTTTGGCGCTCTGTTTCTCTTTCTTTCGGATTCCATTGCCTCGGGAATGGTGATCCTTCTGATCTGTTCTTCCTTCGGAAAGCTGTTTTTTCAGTGGGCGCAGAATAAGACCAGACTGCCCCTGTATGATCTCAGTTATGACGGACTGTTAGAACGGTCCTGTAACGTATTCCAGAACGGAGGCTTCGGGTGGCAGCTTTTTCCTGCCCTGATCGTTTTCGTATTCGGAAGCACCCTGCTTACAATCCTGATCTTTGAAAGAAAGGAGCTATCGCTATGAGGCGGCTTATGCGCGCGGATCTGAAAAGGATCGCAAAAAGAACCTCCGTTATCGTCATTTTCGTTCTGATGCTGATTCTGGGATGTTTTACTACGATCTATGATTTTACGGATTCTCTGGTAAACGGCCTGAAGCTTGTAACTGCCTATATGGACAGCTTTGCGTTTTCTTCCTTTTGCTTCGGTCTTGTGATCCTTTCAAGAGTCTATCTGGATGACTTTCGTGCGGCGATCACAAGCGGGGTGATCGGCAGAGGAATATCCAGGGGAAAATATGTGGTGGTTAAGTTTCTGGACAGTGTTGTTCTGTTTTTCTGCATGCACCTGTTTCTGACACTTGTAGTATACGCTACGGGGAGAGGAATGGGAGCACAGCTGACCCCGGATGAGACGCGGATGTTCCTCCTTTATTTCGTAACGGAGGTCATCGGGACGGCAGCGGATATTACCATCGCCGCCCTCTTTTTATTCCTGACGGGGAGGGCGGCCTTATGTGTGTTTGTCTATACCGCCCTTTACCTGATAGCGCCTCTTGTGGTCTATTTCGCCCAGATGTCGAGTTTAGATATGAAATATCATTTTACCCGCTATTACGTCATCGGCATGCTGAATAATTCCTTTACGGTGAGTATGTTCGGCGAGGATGTAAAGGGAGCGCTGCTTTTTCTCCTTACCGCCCTGATCTACATCGGCCTTCCTCTTTTTGTCAGCGGGGCTGTCTTTAACAAGATGGAGATGGAATTTTAAGGGAAGAAAGAACAAACCATGGAAAATCGCTTGTATTTTTTATAGCGAAAATATATTATATTTACGAGCTTTGTGTATGATGAGAGATGGAGGAGGTTGACGAGCAGGAGGTCAGAGACATCTGCGAGGCAGCGCTGTGAAACCATAAAGACAGGAGAGATTGATTATGCAAAAACCGCTTCCCATTGGGGTGGAGTTTTTTGAAAAGATAAGAAACAACGATTATTATTATGTGGATAAGACATTATTCATTAAGGAACTTATCGATAAAAAGGGGGAGGTTAATCTTTTTACCAGACCCAGGCGCTTCGGAAAGACCCTGACCCTGGATATGCTGCGCTGCTTTTTCGAGGAAGGCTCCGACCCTTCGCTTTTTTCAGGGCTTAAGATCATGGAGGCGGGAGAGAAGTACACCTCTTTCATGGGGAAGTATCCGGTGATCTTTCTTACTCTGAAATCGGCAAAGACCGGAGAGGAGAAATCCGCGTTTAAGGCTTTGCGGGATGAGATTGCCCGGGAATTCAAACGTCACAGCTTTGTGCTTAATAATGATGCGCTAAGCGATGAGGAAAAGGAAAAGTTCAGGGAATTCAGAGACTGGAAGCCGGAACCGGAGGAATATAAGAGCAGTATAAAATTCTTATGCGAATGCCTTCGGACAGCAACCGGAAAAAATACGATTATCCTCATTGACGAATATGATGTGCCTCTGGAGAGCTCCTTTTACGACGGGTACTACGAGTCTATGGTAGGCTTTATCAGGAGCCTGTTTGAAGGGGCCCTAAAGACCAACACGGCTCTGGAATTCGCTGTTATCACCGGGTGCCTTCGGATCTCGAAGGAGTCCATCTTTACGGGTTTAAATAACCTGAGCATCATTTCGATTCTGACGCCGGATTACGGAGAATACTTTGGCTTTACCGAGGAAGAGGTGCAGGCTGTTCTTGACTATTACGGGCTTTCCGATAAATATGAAGAGGTAAGGAGCTGGTATAACGGCTATATCTTCGGAAACAGCAATGTATACAACCCCTGGAGTACGATCATGTATCTTCGGGATCATATCGGAGCAAACCGAGATTATTTTCCCGTATCCTACTGGGCCAATACCAGCTCAAATTCCATCGTACGGGATCTTATCGAGCGGGCTGATAGTGAGACAAAGGCGGAGATCGAGAAACTCATCGGGGGAGGAAGCATCGAAAAGCCGGTGCATGAGGATATCACCTACGGAGAAATATATGAGAAACAGGACAATCTCTGGAATTTTCTGTTCTTTACGGGCTA
>JAFSXN010000031.1 GCA_017444015.1 Lachnospiraceae bacterium
CACTATATGTATCATTTAGCAATATAGCAAGTCAATCGTAAAAAGTGTGTTCAGTCTATGATTTATGTCAATAATCATAGAAAAAGATACCGAATTACTACATATACTTGATTCCATTTATTTGTTCACTTGAGTATAATAGTGCTGCTGATGTTATGCTGGAAGGTCTGTATGGGTTTTCCGATGATTTTATGTCGGAAGGCAGAGAATAGGGATGCCGAAGAGAGAATATCTGAATAAACATATTTTTGAAGAAGATACGCTATGATGACATACGAGACTGCAAGAGAAAAGGAAATAAATGCGTGCATAGATAGGCTGGGACGGGACTTTGTAATGAGATTTAGAGAAAATGCCTGTTCAGCTTATGGAGATATTGAAGATCATGCTTTCTGCTTTGTAGGAATTAGTGACAAGCAGGCAACAGAAGATACTGCACTTCTGGAAGATTGGGGAAGAGAGCATTGACGAGAAGATAGCAGCGATTAGTGCCTGAAGAAACAAGCTGAATGGTGCGAGGTTATAATTCAAAAGAAGTTGGGGTCTGATATTTGTATAGGTGTTTATGACATTGACGGTGTACTGCCTTTCATCTGGACATTACCGATAAAAGGATTTGTGACAGTGTTGTGAGGGTCGGTATGATATTATAATAGACCGGGTACAAAATGAAGGGGAATCTAAGGGGGAGCAATGAATCGTAAAAAATGGGGTATTCATAAAAAAGCGGTCATCACGATCATCCTGTTTATCCTGTTACTGAATACGTGTATGAGTGTCGGAGGTTCTCTGTTCTTTGACAGGGCGATCGAAAAACTCTACAACGAAAGAGGCTATGATATTGCCGCGATCATACTCGACGAGATCGATCACGAAAAGATCGCGGAATACGCCGTAACCTGGGAAGAGGATGATTACTACAAGGATATGAGCGCCTATCTGAAACGTGTTCAGGAGAATACGGGAGCGGCTTATATCTATATCGGCGTGCCGTATGAGGATAAAACCATGCGGTATATCTATGATTCCGGAAGCTATATGGGCTTTACGGATCCGATCGCGGCTCCCTTTGAGGAAATCTGGCGGGCTTATACGGAAGGTGTAAGGCCGGAAAGCTATCTGGTAAGAAGATCCCAATACGGATACCTTACCTCAAGCTGTCTTCCGATTCCGGGGGAAGGCGGAAAACCCTCGGCGCTGCTCTTTGTGGATACGAATATGGAGGAGATCCTTTCAACCTTACGGCATTACAGCCTGAACATGGGCGTGATTGCTGTGATCCTTCTGATCGTATTCGTCGTCTTAAACTGGTTCTATATGGATAAGAGCCTGATTCACCCACTCCTTACGATTCGAAAGAATGTTTTAAGCTTTGCCGAAAATAATGCGGTGAACGATCGTTCCCTGGAAAACATCAAAACGGGGGATGAGCTTGAAGAGGTTGCGAGCTCCATCAGTAAGATGGAGGATGATATCGCTTCTTATATTGAAAATATCCGGACCATAACGGCAGAAAAGGAACGGATCAGTACGGAGCTTGACATCGCAAGGCGGATTCAGGCGGATATGCTTCCCGGTATTTTTCCTCCTTATCCGGACAGGGAGGAATTTGATATTTACGCCTCCATGACCCCGGCTAAGGAGGTAGGAGGGGATTTCTACGATTTCTTTTTTATCGATCCGGATCATATCACGCTTGTCATGGCGGATGTATCGGGAAAAGGGGTTCCCGCCGCTCTGTTTATGGTAATCTCAAAAATACTGATAAAGTACAGGGCGATAACCGGAGAAAGCCTGTCTCCCGCAGAGATCCTTACGGATGTCAATAATCGACTCTGCGAAGGAAACGAGGAGGGTTTCTTTGTCACGGTGTGGTTAGGGATTTTAGAGATTTCAACCGGAAAGGGAATCGCCGCAAATGCCGCCCACGAGCATCCGGTCCTTAAGCGGAAGGACGGGAGCTATGAGTATGTCGTTTATAAGCATTCGTCTCCGGTAGCCGCGATGGAGGGAACCGTATTTACGGAGCATTCCTTTGAGCTCTCGCCGGGCGATCGCTTCTTTGTTTACACGGATGGCGTGATGGAAGCGACAAATACCGATCAGGAAATGTTTGGGAAGGAGAGGCTGCTAGGGGCGTTGAATGACCTTCCCGGGGCGGATTCGGAGACCTTATTACGACATGTAAAAACCGAAATCGATGACTTTGTCGGCGACGCGCCGCAGTTTGACGATATTACGATGTTAGAATTCAGATATTTCGGAAAAAGGGAGATATAAATGGAAATTAAAAGGGGCAATTCAGGGGAGGAGCTGGTTATTTGTCTGAGCGGAAGAATAAGCGGGGACAATTCCGATGAAGCACAGTGCCTGATCTACGGGCTCAGAGAGAGCGAACCAGGCAAGAGGATGGTTCTCGATCTAAATGAGCTTTCCTATATTTCTTCCGCAGGGCTTCGGGTACTGATGAAGCTTTATAAGGAGGATAAGAAGCTCACCCTCATAAACGTATCGGAGGAGGTATAAGACAAAGCCGCATCATTGCCTGATCGAGCGGGAAATGGGATTCCGGTCTTAAAGCGGCAGGAACTAGCGAACGTCCGGGTCATCGCCCCGCTGTATCTTTATCGCTCTCTTATCCATATACATCCGCCGGTCGGCTTTGTTCAGAACAGCTGTCAGATCATACGGTTTTTTAGCATAGGCCATGCCGCAGGCTACGATACATTCCTGTTTTGTTTCGATGCTGTTGATCCGGGCAAGCTCCTCCTGCCAATCGGCTTTTAACGCATCCGCAGCTTTTCGGCTTAAATTGGCAGCAACGATCAGGAACTCATCGCCGCCCATCCGAAAGCCATAGATATCATCGCCAAGAACCGCACGGATACTGTCTGCGGCTTTGATCAGGAGCCTGTTGCCCTCTTCATGTCCGAAAGCGTCGTTAGTACGCTTCAGATAATTCAGATCCAGATAATACACGGCTATGCTGTCAAAGCCTGTAAACGCGGCCTTTTTCAGTTTCATAAATTTCCCTCTGTTATACAGCTCTGTCAGGGAATCATGTTCGCTTTCGTATACGATCTTGTGGCGGAGCCGATCCATTTCAGCGCCATAGTCCGACATCTCCTTGAATAATCCTGCATAGGAGCTGACATCATAGAGGATATGGACGATGAACCGCTCAGGCAGGGGCTCTGCACGGGTTATTATGTACTCGTTTTTTTCGTTATCAAACAGGAAGGAATGAACATCAAAATACGCGTCTTCTTCTCTGTCAGCGATCTCCCATTCGATTTCCCGGTCGCGCCGTATGTCCGGAATCTGATCGGCAAGAGAAGACTGCCATTTCTCCACTGAAAGAGGGAGGTGTTTGTTCTGATACAGGAATACACCGTTCTCATCCGTTATGATCATTCCCGCAAGTCGGTTTAAAATAAATTCGTTAATATCCATAAATTTTATTGTAGCATATATGTTGTCACAGCACTGTCACAAAAGATTTCATTGAAATATATCTGAAATTTTTTCAGACAGGCCCCGATGCGTGACAGTGGTGTGACAGAGGATATGGTATGATAACAAATCAAAGACGCACTGTTTTACCTGCAGCGTAGTCTATTTTTTAACGATCGGAAAGGAGAAATTATGAAAAGAAGCAGTATTCTTAAAATCTGTACGGCGGTATTGGCGGCGGCAGCCCTCCTTACTCCCGTAAGCGTAAAGGCAGAAACGCCGGAAGAGGCGCGGATCAACGCGGAGCTTCAGGCGACAAAATTAAGCCAGGAGAGGACATATCTGACAGATATTTACCGGGCAAAGGAGGAGGAGCTTAGGGTAGCGAAGGAATATCTGGCAGCCGCGGAGAGTCTTGCAAAGATAAATCCTCTTTTTGAAAGTGAAATAACTCCTGCGAAGGAGCGGGTAGAAAAAGCGGAAAAAGCAGTGGAAAGAGCGAATGCCTTCCTTCAGATATCCCTTGAAACAGACGAGGAGGCGCAGGAAAGCGTAACGATTTCCGCTAACGATAAACAGTTAGTCGGTTTCGTGGGTGAGAGTGGAGAGTTAGAGGAATACTTTAGCGTCGAGACGACAGGAAGTCCCTCGGATCCGTCGGCGGAACTTAGGATATCTGATTTTCCGGAGGCATATCGGAACTATGCCGGATACAATATTATCGCAAGATATTATACAACGGAAAAGCTCAAGGAAGTTTCCGAGGAGTCTGACAGCGCCGGAAGGATAAGCGGGATCATTACGGTGGACGGTGAGATGCCGGGTGGCGGCTATGCTGATCAGGTGGCGGTAGAGGTTATTGCGGCGCCGGAGCTTTCCTTCGTCTTTTTATGGGATGAGGAGGGGAGCCTCAGAGTAGCCTGCAAGTAATATGATTTATGACGAAAGGATGGATGAATGATATGAAAAAGAGGTTTATAACAAGATTGTTCTGCGGGGCGCTTGCTTCCGTTATCACCTTTGCTGCACTGAAGCCGGTTCCGGTTCTTGCGGACGACTGGGACGACTGGGACGACTGGGATGTCCTCTGGGAAGATGATGACGATGATGACTACATGGATGTTATCATTATCGACAGCATTATCGAGGAAGCAAAGAGCGAAGCAAGAAAAGAAGCGAAGAAAGAGGAAGAGCGCAGAAGGCAGGAAGAGGAGCGCCGAAAGAAGGAAGAGGAACAAAGGAGACAGGAAGAGGAGCGAAACAGGTATAAAAGCGTAACAGGGATCCAGGTTTCCACGAATATCGTTACGTTAAGTGTCGGCGGATCAACGCAGGTAGGCGTTCTGGTCCTTCCCGAGAACGCAAATAACCGCGGCGTGACTTTAACCTCCAGTAACTCTGCGGTAGCGACGGTGGATATGTATGCCAATATCAAAGCAGTCGGACCGGGAAGTGCTGTCATTACGGCAAGAACTAATGAGAACGGGTATACGGCGACGATCAATGTTACGGTCACCGGAGGAGTATCCGTACCGGTACAGGCGAATGCTTCCGCATCGCGTAATCTCGCCTACTGTCAGGCGGCTGCCGCCCAGATTCTTTCGGCACCGGCTTTGGGAGTAGTGAATCTGGCTTCCATGACACCGATGAGCTTTGATATAAATGTTGCAAACGCGATCAAGGCACGCCCGGATGTTACGGTAGCAACGGCGTTTCCGTATCAGGGTCATACTTATCTTATGACACTTGCTCCGGGTTATAATCTGGGACTAAGACTGGATAAGAGCGGCTATGCGGACTGGACAGCGCTGTTTGCTTTAAGGAACAGCGATCCGGGAATTGTTGTTACGGCGGTAAATTAACGCATCATTTAACCATTTTATTTAAGGAGGACGATTATGAAGACAAGAACATTTGCAGCTCTGTTTACGGCGGTCCTGGTTTTTTCCCTGACTGCCTGTACGACATCAAGCAGCAGTACGACGACCGTCTCTACGAGCTTTACGGATGAGAACGGTGAAACAACGACCCATACGACGACAACGACGACCGAAAAGGGACAGACCTCGACGCAGGAGGAAACGACCACCTCCGCAGCAGAGGAAGCTCCGGCTCAGGAGACGGTTCCTTATGAGGCGGACGAGAGCGATGTCCCTACCCTCAGGGATGTGTGGGCGGATTACTTTGAATACGGGGCGGAAGGCTATACTAATGAGGAGGAAATGGTATTCTTTACCTACGACGATCCAGACAATATGTCACAGGCGGCGCTTATGATCGTAGACCCGGAAGGGTGGGTGACAATCTATGATATCGGCAACGTCAGGATGGATGGAGATTACTACGTGATCGAGGATATCGACGGGGATGTAGAGCTTCCTTTCTTAGTTACGGACGCGCAGGACGATCACTTTGAGATGACCTTCCAGGACAACAGCTACGCAGAGCTTTACTACGTGGATAAGGATCAGATCATTAACGATATGGTATCCATCATTGAGGATATACAACAGCCGCAGGCAAGTTAAGCGTTAAAGAGGGTTTTTTATGGATCAGGTTTATTTGCGGTCAATACGGAAGTTACATGTCAGGATATTTACTGTCCTGACTGCTTCCGCGCTTTTTGCAGGGAGCCTTACGGGCTGCAAGGTAACGACCCGGTATAGAGATGAGGGTGGAAAGTTTTCCGCGAATGGAAGCGAGGCCCCCGATGGACGCTTTAAGGCGATACAGGAGGCTTCCGATGGAAAATTCAGAGCTTCTCAGACGGAGACGGAAGACCCGGGGGATCCGCTCTATTTTATTGAGGGTGATTTCTACGGTAAAAAGATAGACGATGAAGAGGATGCCTTAAGCGCGGTCTACAGTATCATAACGGAGTTAGGTCCTTACTCTGGATGCGGAAACACTGGTTCCGATCCTGAAAGCAGCCGAGAAGAGGCTGTGGTCTGATTAAAAAAGGGGTTAGTTTTTAATAAGAGGAGTCAAAATTGAATACATCTCTACACAGATATGACAGAGACAGTATGCTCAGAGCAGGGTTCGTATCAGGGGGGATCCTGCTCAATGTACTGTTGTCTTTTATTTCCTACAAAACAGGTTTTCCAATCTATCTGGATACCATCGGCACGATCAGCGCCGCGGCGACGGGAGGGCTCTTTCCGGGGATTTTGACCGCGATCGTTACAAACGCCCTCTGTACCGCCTTTAACGGCGACGCTATCTATTTCGGCTTTGTCAATGCGCTGATCGCAATCTATACGGCGTGGTTCGTCCGGGAAAAATCCTTCGGACGGTTAAAATACATCGTTCGATTTATCGTCGTGGCAGGTCTTTTCAGCGGCGTTGTCAGCGCCCTCATCCAGTGGGGGCTCTTAGGGGGACCGCAGAATGCTTCTGTTGTCGCGATAACCGATATCCTGCAGGATGCAACAGGGCTTCCCGCCATCTTTTCATTTATCATCCTGCAGACAGCGATCAGTATTCTCGATAAGGGCGTTTCCGTTGTGATCACGCTCTTTATTTTGCATTTTATTCCCCAAAATATAAAGACACGGATCCGAAACAGCGGCTGGAGACAGCGCCCTCTTTCGAGAGAGGAGATGGAGGCGATGGACTCCTTAAGCGGGGATATCCGGATCTCGGTCAAGAAGCGGATGACGCTCATGCTGATGATCGTTGCTTTTGCGCTTTCAATCTTCATGGGCTTTGCCGGGATACGGCTTTATTTCAATAACGCAAAGCAGGAAAAGACGGAAATTGCGCAAAGCGCTGTGCAGTTTGCAGCTCAGATCGTCGATCCGGACCGCATCAGCGAGTATATCCTCAGGGGAAGGGATGTACCGGGTTATGAAGAAACAGAGAAAATGCTGTACCGGATCCGGGACAATGCCAAAGGTGTGAAATATCTCTATGTGCTGCAGATCAGAGAGGATGGCTGCTATACCGTTTTTGACCTTGATGCAGAGGGGGAACCGGGCGGAGCGCCGGGAACCAGGATAGAATTTGAGGAGGCTTTTTATCCGTATCTGCCTGCCCTTCTTGCGGGAGAGGAGATAGAACCGGTTGAGAGCGACGATATCTCCGGCTGGGTGCTTACGGTCTATGAGCCCATAAAAAACGGGACCGGCCGTACCATGGGGTATGCCTGCGCGGATGCATCGCTTACGTATTTGGCGGATTATATAGGCGATTTTATGCTGCGGATCATTCTGATCCTTTCCGGCTCCTTCGTCCTGATCCTTGCTTATGCATTGTGGACCACCGGCATTTATATGGTTTATCCGATCAATAATCTGGTTGCCGGCGTTGAGGACTTTATCGCAACGGGAACGGAGCAGGAGAAGCTTGACGAAAGCGTGAGAGCCTTACGCGCCATCGATATCCATACCGGAGATGAGATTGAAAAGCTCTACCAGGCGGTCTGCAAACTGGCGCTGAGCCAGGCGGAGCAGATGCGCAGTATCCGCCGCTATTCTGAAAATACAGAGAAAATGCAGGACGGCCTGATCGTTACGATGGCGGATCTGGTAGAAAACCGTGATTCCGATACGGGCGCGCATATCCAGAAAACGGCGGCTTACGTAAAGATCATTGCGGAAGGACTGAAGCGGAAGGGGTATTACGCAGAAAAGATCACGCCGAAATTCATATCAGATGTAGTACGCAGCGCTCCCCTTCACGATGTGGGAAAGATCAATATTCCCGATGAGGTATTGAATAAACCGGGAAAGCTTACGGATGAGGAGTACGCAGTGATCAAAACCCATACCATCTCCGGCAAAAGGATCATGGAAAAGGCAATCAGCACGGTCGAGGGAGAAAACTATCTGAAGGAAGCGCGCAATATGGCAGCCTATCACCATGAACGCTGGGACGGCAAAGGATACCCGGAGGGACTTCACGGGGAGGTGATCCCCCTTTCGGCGCGGATCATGGCGGTGGCGGATGTGTTTGACGCGCTTGCCTCACCACGTGTATACAAACCGGCATTTCCGTTTGAAAAGGCGCTTTCCATTATTGAAGAGGGCTCCGGGACGCAGTTTGATCCAAGGTGTGTGGAGGTATTTATGGATGCCCTGTCGGAGGTAAGGGCAGTTTTAAAGAAGTATCATGGGGACGTATAAGGGGGATATCCGTGAGAATGGGAACAGGAAAGATCAGATATACGGCAGTTCTGACAGTTATTTTTATGGTGCTTTTGCAGACAGGCGTAAACGGAGCCTCTGTTTTCGTTTCCGATTATGAGAAGGACGGCGGTGGCTATGCCGCTGCCGGTGAACTCGGGGATGCAGGCGTTTTGGCAAAGCTGTATGATGCCTCAAACGGTCTGCCGACATCGGACGCGAACTGTGTTCTGGGTACCCGGGACGGGTATGTTTATATCGGCGGCTACAGCGGGGTCATACGCTACGATGGAACTACCTTTGAGCGGATGAGCGCCGAATCCGGTCTGACGAACGCCAGAACGTTGTTTGAGGATTCAAAGGGAAGGTTATGGGCAGGCACCAATGACAACGGTGTGGTCGTATTAGACGGCACGCAGAGGAGGCATTATACCTATGAGGACGGGCTCACCTCCTCTTCGGTCCGGGCTTTTGCGGAGGATAAAGACGAAAATATCTATATCGGCTCTACGGACGGTATCGCCTGTGTCGACAGGGAAGGGCTTTTGAAGAAGTTAGAGGATGAACGGGTGGATCATGAAACGATCGTTCGGCTGAGCGCGGATGCAAACGGGAGGATTTATGGGAATACCTATAACGGAGATGTTTTTGCGATAGAAAACGGGACGCTTACTGCTTATTATTCCGGGGAAGCCCTGGGGGTGTCTCAGGTATCCACGGTTTATGCGGATCCCGAAGAAGCTGGGAAGATTTATATCGGTACGGGCGATGGCACTGTCTATTACGGAAATTTCGGGGAAGATGCTGCGCATATGAAAGCGTACAGTGCGGATGCCCTGGATGAGATTTACTATATCACTACTGGTTGCAAAAAAATTTGGGTGACCTCTGAAAATGCGGCAGGATATCTCGATGAAGAGGGTGGCATCCGGCTGCTTGATCATATTCCGATGAAAAATTCCATCGATATGGTGACCCAGGATTATCAGGGGAATCTCTGGTTTGCTTCCTCCAGACAGGGAGTCATGAAGATCGTAACGAGCAATTTCAGAGATATTACCGAGGAAGCGGGTCTTTCTACGGAATCTGTCAATGCGACCTGTCTGTATGAGGATATGCTGTATATCGGAACGGATGCAGGGCTTTATATCCTCGACCGGGATTTAAACATCTGCCAAAATGAGCTTACGGAGTATCTGAAGGGAGTAAGAATCCGCTGTTTGACCGACGACGAAGAAGGGAAGCTCTGGATCTCTACCTATACGGACGATCTGGGGCTGCTCTGCCTGACACCGGGGGGAGAGATCCGCGGGTTTACGACACAGGACGGCATGCCGGATAACCGGGTGCGTTGTACGGTGATTGCTTCTGACAAAACGGTGCTCGTCGGAACAAACGGCGGTCTTGCGGTTCTTTTGGATGGAAAGATCATCCGGACGGTAACAGCATCCGAGACGGTAAGCAACACGGTATTTCTGACCCTCTGCGAAGGCGATGACGGGATCGTTTACGCAGGAACGGACGGAGACGGGATTTACGCGATACAGGGAGAAAAGGTCGAAAAAATCACAAGAGCGGACGGGCTGACAAGCGATGTGATCCTTCGAATCAAGAGGGACGACGAAAGAGGCGTATACTGGATCATTACATCGAATTCCATCGAATATATGAAGGATGGTCTGATCACGAATGTGGATTCCTTTCCTTATAATAATAACTTTGATATTTTTTCAGATGACAAGGATAATCTCTGGATCCTTTCCTCCATGGGGGTTTACTGCTTAAGCGCGGAGGATGTACTGAACAATACGGTATCGGATTTCAGACTGTATACGCTGGAAAACGGGCTGCCGGGAGCGCCGACAAATAACTCCTACAGCGCGCTCACAAAAGAGGGAACCCTCTATATGACAGAGCGGACCGGTGTCTGCGAGGTGAATATCAACCGGTTCTTTGAGCAGAAGGCACTTGTGAAGACCGGCGTGAGAAGTATTACCTGTGATGATAGTGAAATCGAAGCGGATGCCGAGGGAGTCTATACGATCCCGGCGGATACCGGCCGTGTCCGGATCACACCGGCGATCCTCGATTATACGCTGACAAATCCACTTGTGCATGTATATCTTTCGGGGACGGACGAAGCAGGTATCACCGCCGAGCAAAGTAAGCTGACAGCCCTTGAGTACACAGGACTTCCTTACGGAACATATACGCTGCATATACAGCTTTTGAATAAAACGACAAAGGAGGTTCTGCAGGACGATACACTGCGTATCGTCAGAACGCCGAAGCTTACGGAGCTTTGGATCGTAAGGGTCCTTCTTTTAGGATTTCTGATACTCGTTTCCGGCTTTACTGTCTGGCGTTTTATGCGTGCGACGGTCATTGCCAGACAGAAGGAGGAATTAAAGAGGGCAAAGGAGGCGGCGGAACGGGCAATCCGGGCAAATGCCGGTTTCTTTACCGGGATGTCGCAGGAACTTATGGCACCGATCAATATCATTACCGGCACCAATGAGATTGCCATGCGGGAGAGCGCTAAGGATGTTCCGAAGGAGTACCTTGCCTTTTTAACAGACTGTGCGGAAACGGTTCAGGTCGCGGCAAAACTGCTTTTGGTAGAGGCAGGTGGTCTGCTTTACAGATATCTGTGGACAGCGGGAAGTCTGCGCATTACAGAGCAGGAATATGATACCGGGGAGGAGCTTTCCGCCATTATATCGATCATAGACACCGGATGCAGGCAGAAGGGAATCGTATTTGATGTCCATACGGATGATTTGCTGCCACGGAGGCTCTATGGAGATAAGGAGATTCTCAGGCATATCGTCTTAGTTCTTCTTTTCAGGGCTTTACAGCATACACTGGAAGGAAGTATCGGCTTTCGTATATCCATGGAGGAACGAAACGGGGAAACCGCAGTCCTTACTATAAACATAAGGGGCGCGGGGATTTCAGAGGAGGAGTTTAAAGAGCTGAAAAAGCTTGCAGAGACAGCCGCGGGAACGCTCTTATCTGAACACGACCCACAGGGAGTTGTCACTTTCGTTCTGAAGATATCCCAGAAAATCATGGATGCTACGCCGGTTCCGGAGTTTACAGAAAAAAGGACGTTTCCTGAGGCGGGCACCTATATCCCGCGCTTTATCGCGCCGGATGCCGATATTTTGATAGCGGCAGGCGATGGGGCGACGGCAGGCATGATCCGGGGACTGCTCAGAGTGACCGAGGTATTCGTAACGGTATCCGCGGACGGAGAGGACGTACTGAACAGGATCCGGGAAAACAGCTTTAACATAGTGTTTATCGATCAGAGTCTTAAGGGGATGGATCATAAAGAGATCATACAGAGAATACGTGCCTTCGATCCAAACCTGCCGGTATATGCCATCACCTCGGAATATGAGGCGGGAGAAGCATACTACCTGGAAATCGGCTATAACGGCTTTCTTTTAAAGCCGGTAGACGGGGAGATATTAGAGACGACGGTCCTGCGCCATTTGCCGGAGCAGATGACACAAAGACCCGGAGAGGAGGTTTGTTAAGGTGTTTGAGCTTATCCGACAACATCAGATGAATATTATGTTAGCGCTGTGCGCGGTCTGCGCGATGATGGCTGTACTGCTTCTGCTCACGCGCTTTCTGCCCGAAAAAAGGAAACGGATTCTGATCCTTATGGAGATTATCGCGACCCTTTTGCTGGCCTTTGACAGAGCCGCCTACCTGTACCGGGGCGATGTAACGCGTACCGCCTATGTCTTAGTAAGGCTCTCTAATTTTATGGTGTTCTTTCTGACTTCCGCGGTTGTCTGGGGCTTTAATCTGTACCTGACGGATCTTCTGATGGAGGAAGGGGGGCTTAAGACGTTTCCGAAACGCTTAAAGGCAGCGCAGACCGGAGCGCTTTTGGGCATGGTCCTTGCTGTCATAGCACATTTTACCGGTCTCTACTATACCTTTGATGAACAGAATCAGTATCAGAGGGGACCGGGCTTTCTGCTTTGCTATCTTGTGCCGGTTTTCATCTCGCTTATACAGTATACGGTGATCCGTGAGCATAAAAAGAAATTCCGAAGACTGATCTATCTTTCCCTTGTACTCTATATTTTCCTTCCAATCGCCGTCGGGATACTTCAGATATTTACTTATGGGATTTCCATAGTCAACATGGCGATGGTCTTAGTATCGGTGTCTTTGTATATTTTCTCCTATCTGGATATCAATGATGAGGTCATAAGAGCGCACGAGACCGAGGTAAGGAATCTGGAAAAAGAGCAGCAGAGTATGAAAAAGCTGTTTGAGCAGACGGCGACTGCTTTCGTAAGGGCGATAGAAAAGAAGGACGAGTATTCCGAGGGGCATTCCGTAAGGGTCGCCGAATATGCGCGGGAAATCGCAGAGGAAAGCGGAAAGAGCAAGGAAGACTCTGAAAAGGCGTATTACGCAGGACTTCTCCACGATGTCGGCTTGATCGGGATCCCGGATGCGGTACTTGAAAAAACAGATGTTTTAAACGACGCGGAATATGCAAGGGTCAGGCAGAAGCCGGTGCTTTCGGGGGATATCCTGTCAAGCATCACGGAATATCCCTATTTAAGCCGGAGTGTGCGCTATTCCTGCGAGCGGTATGACGGAACCGGCTATCCGGAAGGCCTTTCGGGGCAAGAAATCCCCGAAACATCAAGGATCATAGCGGTTGCCGATGCCTATGACACGATGACGTCCAAAAAAAGATTCCGGGAACCGCTGTCCTATCAGGCGGTGCGCGAGGAGTTTGTCGAGCAGTCCGGTCTGCAGTTCGATCCCGCTTTTTCCGAGATCATGATACAGATTATGGACAGGGAGCATGAGAAGGGAGAAAACGCGGAGGATATGCCTGTCGAGACGGAATATATCTGTGAAAGCTATCGGGAGCGTGTAAGTGCCGGGATCCCCATAGAGGAGACTGTGACAAAAATCTGTTTTACCAGTGAGGTTCTCGACCCGGACGGTGCCTTTTCCGGACCTTCGGTCATCCTGTTTGATTCCTATGACAGACATATACATGATAACGCTAAAGCAATCAAAGCCTGCCGGTATATCGAATTTGCGGAGATCTGGCCGGATGGACACTATGTTTCCACGAACGCGAGGAATATGGAGGTTTCCGTAAGTGACGAAGGGGAGGGAGAATCCGGGGGAAAACAGGCAGTCAAGTATGAGCTTTTGGCAGGGAGATTTGAGGATCATCTGACGCTTACGATGAGGAGCCCTTCTTTCATAGTGCGGACGGTACTTGCTCTGCCGGATAATTCCAAGGCATCCTATCTGGGGATCACCGGAGAGAATTGCCGCATCAGGGATATCCGGGTCTTTGAGACGGGGGAGCGTCTGAAAGCAGGAGATATTAAGAGGATCGTTTCTCCGGTCAGCTATACCGACCGCCTGGAATCCGATCTGCCGAACATTCAGGTGGATCGCCCCCGTCTGGTTTCCACAGAGGCAGTCGAGGTCCTTGGGGAGCGCAGGATAGATTTTCATACCCAAAGTCTTCCCTCTTCCAACCTGATCTGGCACTGTCCCTATGTTGTCCTTTTTGATTCCCCTGACGGAAGCGTTTGTGAAGAGGGTTACAGGGAGTATGCGCTCATCAAGCTGAACGGGGAATGTACAGGGGATGAGAGCGCCTCACAGAATCATTTTACCATGAAAAAGCTGGACAGCTTTCCCGGGTGGGACGTATGGAAGGAGCAGCAGAGGAAGGGCATGGAATGCTCCGTTTTACTTGAACGGAAGGGAAATAAGGTTACCCTCAGGACAGAAACTCTGGGTATCGCCATAGAAAATACGACGATTCTTTCGGACGGGAAGAACAGAGTATTTGCCGCGCTCACCGGAGATCAGGTCGCGCTGACGGATATCCGGGTGAGATAAAGCGAGTTTTGTGACAGTCATGTGACAGTATATATGGTAAAATAAGAAAATATCGAAACTATCAGCACGGATAAATATAAAACGGCGGGGAACGATGAAAATTCTGATCGTAGATGATGAACGGATGGCGATAAAAAGTCTTAAGAGGGTCTTAAGAAGAGTAGTGCCGCAGGCGGAGCTGTTTGAAGCGGAAAACGGGGAAGAGGCGCTTTTACTATGTCGAAAAATGGCAATCGATGTCGTCCTTTTGGATATCCAGATGCCGGATCGGGACGGCCTTTCTCTGGCACAGGAAATGACAGCCATTTTACCGAATATCAATATTATCATGACAACGGCGTATCCGCAGTATGCGCTGGATGCTTTTAAGGTCTATGCCAGCGGGTATCTCTTAAAGCCGGTGTTAGCGGAGGATCTGAAAGACGCGCTTTTCAATCTGCGCTATCCCGTGAAGGAAAAAAGAAAGGGGCTTTATGTGCAGTGCTTCGGTCATTTTGAGGTTTTCTTCGATGGAAACGCCGTTCATTTCGGACGCGCGAAGACGAAGGAATTATTTGCGTATCTGATCGACCGCCGGGGCGCGGGCGTCACAAATTCGATGATCCGGACCGTGCTCTGGGGGGATGAGGTGTCTAATGATGAGAAGCAGCTCCACTATTTCGCCCAGATCGTTTATGAATTAGGGAAACAACTGGAGGAGTTAGGCTGTGCGGATATCTTCAGACACACGAGAAATGCTTACGCCATCGTACCGGAAAAAATCCCCTGTGATTACTACGCCGTTCTCGAAAAAAACGGGACTCTTAAGGGGTATACCGGAGAGTATATGGCACAGTATGAGTGGGCGGATCTATACAGAGGCGATTACAATGAGTATTGAACTGCAGTGCATTATCGTCCTGGCGGTCGGACTGGTCTTCGAGCTGTCAGGCATGACCATTGTTTTATTGCATGATCCGTATATCGGAGTGAGGGACAGAAGAATCCTTCTCCTGAATACAGTGATCGTTATTACAGACGTGCTTTTAGTTTATATCCTGAAGGGCTATGAGACGGTCATCCCGCGTTTTTTAAGGCTTTCCGGCGACATTCTGACGTACTGTCTCAGACCGGTGCCGATCCTTCTGTTCTTTTTGCTTCTTAAGGGAACTGTATATGCCTGGATACCTGTGGGGATAAACACGGCGGTCTATATGAGCGCTTTCTTTTCGGGGATAGCCTTTACTATCACACCGGACGGGTATTTTTTAAGG
>JAFSXN010000032.1 GCA_017444015.1 Lachnospiraceae bacterium
ACTTTTCGTTACCAGAATACTACATTGGGTGGGCGAAAAGCGGCACCGTCCGCTTGAATGTACTTACAAATATCTACTTATCAAGGTTCATCTGAGCCTTTTTCTTCGGCTCATTTTTTTCATAGGTCACTTGACACTATCAAATAATCCCTACCCTTTTATCCGGTTACATTGGATAGAAGGGAGGGATTTTTTTATGAGCGATAGAACAGAATCCCAACAGTATATTCACGAAAAATTGATGACCAATATGGAATATCTGTACTCGCAGCTCGCGGATAATCCAAACTTAAACAGCGGGCAGCACGAGCTTTTGGCGGAGATCTCCGCGATCCGGCACTATATCCACTCAAAACCGGAACAGCTTTATTACGGCTCACATCTTAAAGATATGGTAGATGAATTCTTCGCTGATATCGTCAATAATGCCGTTTTTGAGCAGAGAGGGCTTGCTGTCCCATACGAGATGTTGAAGGAATACTCCATGATCGAGACTTTTAAAAAATTCAAGGAATACGAAAATCATCTGGATATCAAGGATCATATCAGGATGTTTGCGGAGGAACATGAAAATTTGAATAAATGTATCGAGAGCTATTTACGGCGGATCGATCTGGAATACGGGACTTCCTATTGCCCCAGGGGCGTGCGCAGGGATGCTTCGATCAATTATCAGCAAAAAAACGTGAATACTCTGTCGTCTCTATATGAAACGAAAAGAGAAGCGATAAACGGGGTATCGGTTCAGTCGTTTGAGGATCGATGCAGGACTTTCTTGCAGCGTCGCCTGCAAGATCAAAAAATGGATTCTTCGATGGAAATAAAGTTCCAGGGCGTTTCCGAGAAAAACGACGAAAAAATCGCTACGGTTCGCGTTACATCGGATCCAAAGACAATCGCGACGCTAAAAAAGCTCTTAAAATATACGGTATTTACCATTGAGGACGCAAAAGTCCGGTTCGATCTGAAGGAAACAAAATTGAAACACGAGCCGGTGCGGGCGCTAGATATGGGATTAGGATTATAGAGAGGAGAGTAAAATATGTGGAAATATGGAACAGCAGCGGCTTTTGGCTTGCTCACGATCTTATGTTTTTTGTTTTTGCCGGTCTACGGATATCTGGATACCCGGTATCTGATTCCGATTGAGCTGCTTCGGGGCGTTGGTATGGTCGGCGTTATCTCAGCGGCTCTGTCCATGCTCTTTATCTATGCGGCGGTGGGAGAGGATGCGATCGGTTAAATTAGCTGTGTAGGGAAATGCAACTATTTTTGGATTTCATATCCCATATTTTATCGAAGAAAAACTTACCACATTTTATGCATTGGTTATAATGGAGAGGATAGTATAATGGGTGAATATTTAACGCCTGAAATGGTTAGTAAACTTCTGCATATTGGGATGAATAAGACTTACAAACTCTTTAAGATCAAAGGCTTCCCTGCTGTTAAAATAGGGAATCAATGGTTGGTAGAGGGGGAGGACCTTAGGAGATTTCTCAGCGAATACAACGGAAGCCAGATAGCTTTGGAATGATACAGAAAAAGGAGAATTCAGTTTTGTTATCTATTATCACCGAGTAGAATGCGCTGGCTGTTTATGCAGGATACCAGGACTGTTTTTTTCTGTTATTATGGTTGAACATCTGATATAATATACCTATAAAGTAACGAAAAGAGAGAAAATGGCGGAAAAAGACTTAACCGAAAAGATCCTGATAGGCTATAACGACATATTTTCAGATATTATCAACGTTCTTCTGTTTAACGGGATAGACAGGGTACAGGCGGACTCCCTGGAGGACAAAAGTCCTATTTCGCAATATAAGGCCGCCGATAATAAACTCCATGAGGAAGAACGAGATGTGTTTAAACTCTGGAAAGATGGGAAGCTGGGGCTTGCTCTGTATGGTCTGGAGAATGAGACAAGCATAGAGAGGTATATGACGTTTCGACTGCTTGGATATGACGGAGCATCCTATCGTACACAGTTATTGTCAGACGATGAGCCGAAAGTACCGGTTATTTCGCTTGTCCTGTATTTTGGAGCGAATCACTGGACGGCGCCGAAAACACTCCGTGAGTTGGTAGAACTGCCGGAGGGTTTGGAAGAATACTTTAATGATTACAAAATAAACGTATTTGAAATTTCCTGGCTAACGGATGAGCAGGTCAGGATGTTCAAAAGCGATTTCGGGATAGTTGCTGATTTTTTTGTAAATAAACGTAAAAATCCGGACTATGTGCCGGCAGATAAGAGAACGATTAAGCATGTTGATGAGGTTTTAAAACTCCTGTCGGTGATGACTGGTGATAACAGATATGAGAATATTCTTACAGAAGAGGGAAAGGAGAACATTCAGACAATGTGTGACGTTGCGGAAAGATTAGAAAAACGCGGCTATGATAATGGCTATGATAATGGATATGAAACGGGTCGCAAAGACGAACGCATTATCATATATAAGAATCTGATCAAGGATGGCGTTTATACTCCGAGACAGGCTTCGCAAAAGTCCGGGATCCCAGAGGAGGAGTTGTCCTGAATTAAAAAACGTAAGATAAAAGTTCTACGAAAGGGTGGACAAAAAGGGTGGACAAGATTTCTTAATAGGGAGAAAATACAGTAAATATAATAGCTTCAAAGCACTGCAACATCTTCCCTTTTAATCAAGTTGTCGCGGGTTCGATTCCCGCGTGTCTCACGCATTTATTAATACAATCAAGAATCGAACACCACTGGCGGTTAGCGTCATAAGCCTGCGTGTCTCACTCCAAAAATAGCGGAAAGTCGCAGTAATAGAGCGGTTTCCGCTATTTTTCTTTTTCTGTATATCGTTATCTGGCGGTTCCTAAAATTATAAAAAATGATTTAAAGGATGGACAAAAGGGTGAAAGTATTAGCTATTAAGTAAGAAGAATGATATTAGCTAAGTATCAAAATAACATTTTTGGGGCACATTAAAGGTAAAAACAGGCAAAATTTTTTCGACTAAACCAAATTTCTGGTTTGAAGGCTAGATTTTTGTGCTATAAACGGAGGGCGGCTTTTTCATGTCTGTTTGCAATTGAGCGTAACACAGACGGAAAGTATGAAAAGAAGGGTATTTTGGGAGGTACGGCATTTGAGTAGAAAACAGCGTGTACTAAAAAAGCGATACGCCATTTTCTGCGAAGGCGATACCGAATACAACTATACTGACAAGATGCGAAAGAAGCAGGGTGTGGAGCTTGTCCTGAAACCAATCAATATGCATGGAGGAGGATATTCCAATTTCCTGCGTCAGATAAAGAAAGAGTCGCAGACAAACTACCTCGCGAAGTTTATCATTGTGGATGCGGACCGGATCGTAAAGGTTCCGGGAGAAAAAGAAAACTTTCTGAAACTTCTGCAAAAGGGTGAAGGTATGCTTCTTGGGCAGTGGTAGAGGACACAAAAAGTTCACAATAATTATTAGCACTCACTATTGACGAGTGCTAATAAAAGGTGTATAACATAATTGTCAGAAGGAAAAGGATCTGACAGATAACAATTATCAATAACAGTTCAGCCCAGAACGAATGATAGAAAGCATCCTGGACCGAGTAACTTAAAAAGGAGGGATGAGTTATGTTGTACACACCGATGATTTTTGGAGAAAGCCTGATGGACGATTGGTTTGATGACTTTGACAGGGATTTTAAAGCCATGGATAAGGAGTTCAACCGGAGCTTCGGAAGGAGGAATCCTTTATTTGGAAGACATGCGAAGAATCTGATGAAGACAGATGTCAGAGAGCATGATGACAGTTATGAAGTAGATATTGATCTTCCGGGCTTTAAGAAGGATGAAGTAAATATTGAACTGACAGACGGTTATCTTGTCGTTGCGGCGGAGAAGGGTCTGGATAAGGAGCACAAGGATAAGGCAGGTAAGCTGATCCGGCAGGAGCGGTATTCCGGCAGTATGACAAGAAGTTTTTACGTAGGGGATGCCGTAAAGCAGGAGGATATCAAGGCAAAGATGGAGCATGGCGTTCTGAAGCTTACAGTTCCTAAGGTTGAGAATAAGCCTGCGGTGGAAGAGAAGAAGTATATCGCAATTGAAGGCTGATCATCATATTGATTTCTAATAAACAGAAGAGCGGGGCTTGCCCCGCTCTTTTGTATGAAGTAGGTCTACTTTATTCTAATATCAAACGAGAGCTTATATACATCAGCGCGATCTCGATTTTTCTGTTCGCTTTACCACAACGACGTTGATTTCTGGTATAATGGGACGGTAAGTGATGAGGGCTTATTTCATTTTCACGGGAACCCGAATTTATACTGGTTAACGCTTTTCGGTGCCGATTAATCGGACTCGCAAACGCAATTTCAGTACGTTTGCGTTATCAGAAACGGCAATTAATTGCGTTCGAGAGTATAAATACGAAAGAAGGTAAAGATGAGAGCAAAAAATATATCATTCGGAACCGGAACAGAAGCAGAAAGGATCAGCAGACTAAAAAACGAGCTTGAAACTGCTGATGCGGTTGTGATCGGCGCAGGGGCCGGTTTGTCTACCGCGGCTGGGCTTACCTACAGTGGAGAGCGGTTTGAAAGGTACTTCTTTGATTTCGCAAAAAAGTATGGTATCCGCGACATCTATTCCGGTGGTTTTTATCCCTTCCCCAATGACGAGACCCGCTGGGCATGGTGGGCAAGGCATATCTATTACAACAGGTATATTGACCCTCCAAAACCGGTTTATAACAAATTATCTGCGCTTGTGAAGGAGAAGGACTACTTTGTGATAACTACAAATGTAGACCATCAGTTTCAGAGAGCCGGATTCGATAAAAAGAGGCTGTTCTATACGCAGGGTGACTATGGCCTCTTTCAAAGCGTGAATCCATCCCTTCAGAAAACCTACGATAATGAAGAGTGGGTTAAGAAAGCGATGGATGCACAGGGTTTTGTGAAAGATGCTGATGGCGTATATCAGGTGCCGGAGGATGGGCGAATTGCGATGCGGATCCCACCGGATCTGATCCCGAAATGCCCGGATGACGGAAGTGATGTCACAATGAATCTTCGCGCGGATGATTCCTTTGTGGAGGATGAAGGCTGGCACAGAGCGTCGACGGCATATTCCGACTTCCTTCGCAGACATGAGAATCTCCATGTGTTGTATCTTGAACTGGGAGTCGGAGCCAATACGCCGGGGATCATCAAATATCCTTTCTGGCAGATGACCCTGGCGAATGAAAAGGCGGTTTATGCCTGTATCAATTATGGAGAGGCATTCTGCTCCGGTGAAATTGAGAACAAAAGCATCTGTATCGACGGGGACGTAGCTGCCGTACTGGAAAAAATAAAGTAAAGGAGCTGACAGGCGATCAATGGTCCATATGACATTATCTGTAGTTTTGAGGATGGAGAAGCCATGGAAATCAAAGAAAAAAGGTTAAACTCACAAAAGAGGAACAGAGTTCCGATGATCATTCTGGCGGCAGTCAGCGCGTTATGCGTGATCCTGCTCAGAAGCAATCTGAATACCGTGATACCTTTTTATGGGATCAATATTGCGTATACGGATATTTTTGTTATATTGGCAGCCGGGATCGGTGGGCTGGAATCCGGTCTGTTGGCTTTTGTGATACTTTTTGTCGTGGAATTTCTGCGTGTCCGTGCGGATCCCACAGGCCTGTATTCGATATTTATCTATTTGCTGTTAGTATTGCTGTTTGCAAGATTTTCATACAAAGGTCGGTTTAGGAAAATTACAGAGGCGTTGTATTGTGCTGTTCTGACTGCTATCGTTCTTGCAATCTGCTGGATGCTCGCATTTACCGTACTTCTCCCGGGCAATGGGATAGAAAACATATATAACGGCTTATCTCTGTGGAGGCTGTTTCTGGGAGCGCTGCCGGAATCTCTTCTGTCGGTTGCTATCCTTACGTGTTATTTCAAATTTGCTCCGGATAAGATCAAATATCAGCTGGGAAGCGGCTGGGTCTACGCAAGCGCAAGGAGGGACGGAAAACGGCGGCTCTTTGTACTGGGACTTCGGATGATCGCGCTTTCTATTGTGGAAGCTATCGTATTAGTTGTTGTTGCTACTGTTATCAGCAGTATTTTTGAGGCAACAGCGAATGAAGTATCGTTCACCTTCGCATTTTTTATTTCTGGCTGGAAGAATCATCTGAGGATGGCTCTTTTGATGCTCTGTGCGGCTGTTCCGATTGCATATTATTTGAATCGTTTTGTGATCGTTTATGTGGTTGATCCGATCAATGCTATGTCTTTTCAGATGGAACGCTATTTTGAGACAGACGAGGAACATCGGGACAGAAAGCTTCCGGAGCTTGATATCCATTCGGGGGATGAGATCGAGCGGCTGTACCACAGTCTTCAGAAAATGGTGGGGGATATGGGAGGCTACATTGACAGGGTCCTGTTAGAGGAACAGAAGTCTGCGCATCTGACACGTGGTTTTATGATCGCCCTAGCAAAGGCGGTCGATGCAAAGGATCGGTATACCAGCGGGCATTCAGCGAGGGTGGCGGCTTATTCCAGAGAGATCGCGAAACGCATGGGGAAAACCGAGGAAGAACAGGAGCAGATCTATGTGATGGGTTTGTTACATGATATCGGAAAGATCGGTGTCCCGGAGGCGATCATCAATAAGAACGGGAGGCTTACGGACGAGGAGTTTGCAAAGATCAAGGAACATCCGGGCATCGGGCATGAAATTCTGAAAAATGTTACGGAGCTCCCGGGGCTTGCGACAGGTGCCAGATGGCATCATGAGCGGTTCGGCGGCGGAGGGTATCCCGATGGTCTTTCGGGGCTTGACATTCCGGAGGAAGCGAGAATCATTGCCGTAGCGGATGCCTACGACGCAATGACATCAAACCGCGCCTATTCCAATGTCCGGCCGCAGGAGGAGGTAAGAGCGGAGATCATTCGCTGTAAGGGAAGCCAGTTTGATCCCGGGATCGCGGATATTATGGTCGCAATGATTGATGATGATAAGGAATACAAAATGAGGGAAATCTTTTAATCAAGTTGTTGCGGGTTCGGTTTCCGTGAAGCTGTATAATCCGTGACTGATTTTCGGGATACTGTATATCTTCAACAACTGTATTGACTGGGCTGCCTTTCATTATTTATAATAGAAACAGCATATTTTTGATGCAAGGAGGGTGTCTGATCCTGTATCAGTTCATCACAGGGAGGTGTGAATATGCTGAATATTGAGGTCCAGATGTGCGGACTGGTACTGACGCTGCTCCTGATCTTTTTCTCGATGCGGCACGAACGGACCGGTCTGTATAGTGAGCATTTATTTCATATATCTTTGATCGTCAGCCTGTGCTGTATCACGCTGGATATTCTGTCTGTTATCGGGATCAGTTATCAGGATTCCGTTGCCGAGTGGCTTACGGTGCTGTTATGTAAGCTCTATCTTGTTTCGCTTCTGACCGCTTCCTATATGGGTTTTGTTTATTCCTATTCTGACGTGAAGAAGCTCAGGGACAATAAGCTGCTTCGGATCAGCCAGCTGTTTCTGGAGATCCTGGGGGATACGCTGATTATGATCTCTCCGGTCTATTATTACAGAAACGACAGATATGTATACAGCTACGGTCCTGCCGCGAATTTCACTTTTATGTTCTGCCCGCTTTATATCTTCGGGGCGCTGTTAATTACTTTTATTTACGCAAAAAAAATCAATCCGCATCGCAAGAGAGCGGTTCGGGCCTGGATGGCGATTGAGCTTTTAGCCGCTGGACTTCAGTTTTTAAAGCCGGAGCTTTTACTGGTAGGCTTTGGGGAAACTCTCGGGATGATCATTTTGTATGCGGAGCTTGAAAATCCCGACGCGATCCTAGACCGGGTGACAGGCGTTTTCTCCCACAGTGTTCTGCGAGATTATTTACAGCAGCTTTACGATAATCACAGGTCCTTTTCCTGCGTCTTTGTCTGTACGGAAAGCGAATGGCGGCTGGATGTTGCTCTGGAAAACCAGATCAAGCTGGATATGGTCGCTTTTTTCGGACAGGTCAGCAGTGCCAAGCTGTTTCGCGGGACAGGGAATGATTTTGTTCTTGTTTATATCGATTCCGCAGAGCAGGATGCAGAAAGCCGCAGCAAAGCGGATATCGCGGTGATCGAACAGCGCTTTAAGGAACCCTGGGAGGGCGGGAACCGGATCGATATGTCGGTTATGTATCTGCCCAGGCACGATATCGTGGATGCCGCGGACGAGCTTCTGGCCGTATACCATTATCACAGATCGGAGCTGAACGAGGGCGCGAATGAGCTGATGCTTCTGGGGGATTATTCCGCGGAGAGTATCCGGGAGTTTAAGACCGTCCACCGGGAGATCCTTCAGGCGGTCAGTGACGACCGGATCGAGGTTTTCTACCAGCCGATCTACTCGTTTGAGCATGACAGCTTTGTTTCGGCGGAGGCGCTGGCGAGGTTGCGGGATTCTGACGGGAATATTATGATGCCGGGAAGGTTCATTCCGGTCGCTGAAGAATCCGGGATGATCGAGAGTATCGGCGAATGCGTGCTGGAAAAGACCTGTATCGCGCTAAAGGACGGGAGGCTCAGGGAGCTTGGAACGGATTATATCGAAGTCAATCTTTCGGTGGCGCAGTGCGAGAACGCGAAGTTAGCGAGTATTTATACAGGGATCATGGAGCGGCACGGGCTGCAGAAAAACCTGATCAACCTGGAGATCACGGAATCCGCCGTTTTGAATATGAAGAATATTCTGATCGAGAATATGAAGGAGCTTCGGGAGAAGGGCTGTACCTTCTCGTTAGACGATTTCGGGACCGGCGAGTCCAATTTGAATTACATCGTGGATATGCCGGTGGATATCGTGAAATTTGACCGGTCGATGGTTCAGAAGTATTTTACGAGCGAGCGGGCAAAGATCGTAATGACTGCTTCGGTCAATATGGTCAAGCAACTGGGCTATAAGATCGTGGCGGAGGGCGTGGAGAGCTTTGAACAGCTTGCCAGTATGAAGGAGCTGGGGATCGATTATATTCAGGGCTTTTATTTTTCCCGGCCTCTTCCGTATAATGAATTTGTGGCATTTATTACAGAAAAAAACAGAAGACCGGTTCTTGGGACTGCTTTAGGATAAGAAGGGGAGCGTATGGTAACGGAGCACGAAATACTGACGGCTTTGTTAAGCGTGAATAATATCAAATACTTCTGGAAGGATGCGGACCGGAGGTTTCTCGGGGCCAGTCAGAGCTTCTTAGATTACTACGGTTTTAGTTCAGTAGATATGATCCTGGGAAGAAATGATGAGGATATGGGCTGGCATATCGATCCTGCGCCTTACCGGGACGACGAGTATCTGGTCCTGAAGGATGGCCGGTCTGTTTACAGCCGTCCGGGGACCTGTATCATTAAGGGGCAGGTGCGCAATATTCAGGCGACCAAGGTGCCGATTCGCGGGGAAAACGGCGAGATCAAGGGCCTTGTCGGCTTCTTTGAGGATGTGACAGACAGCTATCTGGAAAAGGAACGTTTCCGTACAGTCGTGCATATTGACCCGGTGACCGGTTTGATCAACAGGAATGGCTTCTTTACGGTGATCGAGGATTTTCTGGATGAGTACAACAGATGCGGGACGGATTTTGTCGCGTTTTATATTGATATCGACCATTTTTCGGAGGTCAACGAGGAGTACGGCCATCGGTTCGGCGACGAGCTGCTCTGGGAACTTGCGGAGGATATGAAGAAGGTTGTGGGAAACAATTCTGTCCTGTTGAGCTTTGGAGGGGATGAGTTTGTTGTTCTGCATCAGATCCCTTCGGACGATGATCCGGCGCCGATCAGCAAGAGCGTCTGGGATATTCATGATCAGATCGAGGCGGCGCTGACGCGGGTCCATTATATCGACAATCATTCCTACCGGCCGGAGGTATCCATCGGTTTTGCCGCCTATTCTGAGGCTGGCAGCGCGGCGAAGCTGATTGAGCTGGCGAATGTCACGATGATCTCCGAACGCCGGGCAAAGAAGGAGCACGAAAAGGGCAGACGGATATATTAAAATTTTGAATTAAAGCGGGAGCTTTGCGCTTATGATGCGGTAAAGTGATTCATTCAGGCGGTCCTCTGTGATTTCGCCTGATTTTATTTTGCTAAGAATTGCTTCGTAGGCTGCCTTGAAATCTCCGGGCATCAGGAGCATATCACAGCCCGCTTCAAAGGCCTTTACGGCTGCCTCGCCTTCGGAATACGCGTCGGTGATCGCTTTCATATTCAGCGCGTCGCTGATGATGATCCCGTTGTACCCCATTTCATGCCGGAGGATCTCCGTCAGCATATAGGGAGAAAGACTCGCGGGAAGCTCCTCAGTTTCCGGGATATTCGGAAGTGTAATGTGGGCAGCCATGATAAAGTCGATCCCTTCGGCGATCCCGGAAGCAAAGGGAACGAATTCCTCTGATCGAAGCTCATCCAGCGTTCTTTCGAGAGCAGTATAGCCGTCATGGGAGTCCGCTTCGGTACCGCCGTGTCCGGGGAAATGCTTGTAGCAGGATAGGATACCGTGCTGGTGCAGACCTTTTGCGTATTCCGCGGTGAGGGACGCGACAAGCCCTGGATCGGAGCCGAAGGACCGGTCACCGATAGCGGTATTATCCGGATTGGTCAGAACGTCAGCTACCGGCGCAAAGTCGACATTGAAGCCGTATTCGCTCAAATACTGACCGATCTGGTCAGCAGCGGAAAATACAGCGTTCGGGTCCCCCGCTTCTCCAAGCTCTTTCATAGAGGGAGTTTTCGGGAGACTGAAGGCACCGTTCTCCGCAAGCCGAAGGATCCGTCCCCCCTCCTCGTCGATTCCGATAAAGAGAGGGAGTGAGGTTGCTTCCCTTGAGGAGTTGGATGCTTTTTCCAGCATTTCTTTTGTCTGCTCGGGATCTACAAGGTTCTTTGCAAAGTAGATCAGCCCGCCGACCGGGTATTCCTGATAGGCGGAAACGCTCATATCGCCCCAGACCGTAGCGTTGTCTACCCCGGTCAATTCCTCCGGGGTGATAAAAAAGAGCTGTGCCGCCTTCTGCTCTGCGGTCATCCCGTTGATATAATTATAAACAGCAGCGCTTTCCGAGGAATCGGAGGGGACCTCGTCGGCCTCTTCCGAAGTATCCGTTGAATCGGCTTCGGCTTCGAGCGCTTCCGGCTCTGCGACCTCGTCCGCAGGCTCCGAGGTTTCTTCCGGCAAAATCACCGTCGCCTCTTTTTGCTCCGCGGTTTCCACGGATTCGATCTCACCGTTGTAGATCGGGGCAAAGCCCAGCTTGTATATCGCAAAAAGCAGCAGTAAAAGCCCTCCGATCCAAAGAAGCCCGGAAAGGAGATTGCTCAAGATAGATTTTCTTCCCTCATCATACATAGCTACAGAACTCCGAACCACTATATCTTGATTTCCAATGTTAAAGTATATACAAGATTTGCAAAAAAGGCAAGGTGAATATAGGATTTGCGTAGGATAAACGCATCAATTTAATAGCACCCTCATTATCTCCATACAAGATATTGTGGTATGGAGATTTTTTATATCCTCCTTGTATTACATATTACCTTATGTTATAATAGTATTTATGTAATACTCTAAGGAGGATATATGGGACGAAAAGCCGACTAC
>JAFSXN010000033.1 GCA_017444015.1 Lachnospiraceae bacterium
CCTTGTAGATCGCCCCCTTGGTATCACAGAGGACAACGTTTTTCAGACCGGTTTTCATAAGAAGCTTTGTGATCGCAATCCCTGCTGCGCCGGAACCGTTTACCACCGCTTCGATATCCTCTATCTTTTTACCCACAAGCTTCAGCGCATTGATCAGGCCCGAAAGGACGACAACCGCGGTTCCATGCTGATCATCGTGAAAGATCGGGATGTCACAGCGCTCCTTCAGCTTTTTTTCAATCTCAAAGCAGCGCGGCGCGGAAATATCCTCCAGATTCACCCCGCCGAAGGAACCGGCCAGAAGGGCAACGGTATTTACGATCTCATCGACATCCTTGCTGCGGATACAGAGAGGAAAGGCATCTACGTTTCCGAAACGCTTAAAGAGACAGCATTTTCCTTCCATAACAGGCATACCGGCTTCCGGACCGATATCCCCGAGGCCTAAGACCGCGGTACCGTCCGTTACTACCGCTACCAGATTTCCGCGTCTGGTATAGGTATAGGAGAGCTCCGTATCCTCCTTTATTTTCAGACAGGGCTGGGCAACGCCGGGCGTATAGGCGATGGAAAGATCCTCCATGGTATTGAGTTCTGCCCGAAGTGCGATCTCTACCTTTCCGTTCCATTCTTCATGTTTTTTCAGAGCAAGTTCTTTCTGGTCCATTTACTGATTCCTTCCTTTTTCTTACAAAGTATTCTTTGGCTGCTGACCAAATCAGGGTTGGTATTAATAAAGATCCGAAGCTATGCACTCCGCTTTTACTGGCAGGCCTGATGCCTCTGCCTGACCTGATCCGGGGTACATGTCATATGGCTTTGCTCGGTTTTGCCTACGTATTATATAATGTTATGAGCCCGGAGTCAAAAGCTGCGCTGTTATCTTTATTCAATACTCAAAATCAATATCCACTCTTCCCTCGACGCCGTTGACGTGGCCGTGGCTGGTTGCCTGCCAGAATTTCCGGTTATTTGTATAATCATTGACGTCCGAGTACTGCGCGACCCATTTCTGGTACTTTACTCCGGACAGCTTTGTCTGAAACCAGCTTTTTGAGGCGTAGACCATGGGCTTGTAACCATAGGAGGAAACAACCTCGCAGAAGGCGTTGATATTGGCTAAAAGCTGATCGTTTGAGAGGGCAGCCAGAGAATCGCCTTCGATATCGATCACGATAGGATAGGTTACAGGATAGCCCTGCATAGCGCAGGAGACGCAGAATTCGGCCTCCAGCCTGGCAAGCTCCGTGTCCGTTGCGTAGGATTTAATATATAGGCCTACAGGTATCCCGGCCTTAGTGGCCCCTGCGATATTTTTCTGGAAACAGGGGTCCACGCCGGACATCAGGCTTCCGGTACGTAAGAATACAAACTGAATGTCATCTCCCGCTACCAGGTTCCAGTCGATATCACCCTGGTACATCGAAACATCCATACCCCGCTTCAGAGCTCCCTCGATCGGAACGCCCCAGTTATTAACGAAGACGCCGTTGAATCTGGCATACCCCGGATCGTAATAATCCACTGTCGTGGCATACGCGGGATGCGCCTCAACAAAGGCAAGCGTGATCAAAAGAGCAAAGGCTGTTACTGTTTTAGCAAGTTTTCCGTATTTCATTGGTCTACAGATTTTCCTTTCAATGTATTATTTTCCGATCACATAAGCAGTGCGGCCTTTTCAAGGCTGTCCGCAAAAGGATCATAAAAAGAGAATGCAGTTTCCATAGGGGCTGCCCGTAAAAAGATCATATGATAATGCAGCTTCATCCGGGACGTTTCGAAGAACGATCATAAAAGTAATGTAGCCCGATGGGGGAACCAACGGGCTACGATGAGGGGAGTATAAATAATTAA
>JAFSXN010000034.1 GCA_017444015.1 Lachnospiraceae bacterium
AGCTCCTCTTCCTTTACCTCTCTCAGAGTAGCTAATTCATTATGGAATTCTCTGCAGATCAGCTTTGCGTTCGAGAGCCCGACATTCGGAATCCCCAGGCTGTAGATAAAGCGGAACAGCGGAACCGTTCTGGCCCTTTCGATACTCTCGATCAGATTTCCGAAGGATTTTTCGCCGAAGCCCTCCAGAGAACAAATTTCTTCTTTATAGCCCGCAAGCCGGAAAATATCTGCGTATTCGTGGATCAATCCAAGCGCGATCAGCTTCTCCAAGGTCATCTCCGAAAGTCCGTCGATATTCATCGCATCCCTGCTGACAAAGAGCACATAGCTTTTCAGCTTTTTTGCCGGACAGTCCGGATTCGTACATCGTACCGTTTCGACATCGTTTTCTTTATGAACCTCTGTTTTTTCGAGGCAGGCCGGACATAGCTCCGGCTCCTTACAGGTTCCCGACCGGGTCAGGTTTTCCCCGATCTGAGGGATGATCATATTCGCCTTATATACCGTAATCCTGTCTCCGAGGCCGAGACCGAGACTCTTTATCATGCTCAGGTTATGTACACTAGCCCGGCTGACGGTCGTCCCCTCTAACTCCACCGGTTCAAACACTGCGATAGGATTGATCAGGCCGGTACGCGACGGACTCCATTCGATGGAAAGAAGCGTCGTTTCCGCCGTCTCGTCCGCCCACTTAAAGGCAATGGAATCTCTCGGAAACTTCGCCGTCCGCCCAAGCGACTTCCCGTAGGCGATATCCTCATAGGTCAGAACCAGTCCGTCCGAGGGAATATCGTTATCCTTCACCGTATCCGCATAATATTGTATTCTGTCCAGTATATCGGACATATTTACCTTATGGTATTCGACGACTTCAAAGCCCTGTTCCTTCAGGAATTCAAACTGATGGCTTCTGCTGTTTTGAAAATCCACCCCTTCCGCTTGAACTAAGGAAAAGGCCTTAAACTGTACAGAGCGCTTTGCCGTCACCTCGCTGTTTAACGCCCTTACCGAACCGGAGCAGAGATTTCTCGGATTTTTATATTTCGCGTCTACATCTTCAATTTCGGAATTCAGCCGCTCAAAGTCCTTATAGCCGATGACTGCCTCTCCCCGAAGCAGCAGGTTTCCCCGAAACGGTATCCGAAGCGGCAGGTTTTTAAAGGCCCTCGCGTTAGGGGTAATTACCTCTCCGATCTCCCCGTTCCCTCTGGTAACCGCCTTCAAAAGCTCCCCGTTTTCATAGGTCAGAACAATCGTCAGTCCATCCAGCTTCCAGGACAGCAGCCCTTCCTTCCCGTTCAGCCAGTCTCTTAGCTCCTCCCTGCTCTTCGTTTTATCCAGGGAAAGCATGGGCTCCTCGTGAGCCTCCTTGGGAAGCTCCTCTATGACCTCATAGCCGACATGAAGCGTTGGACTTTCCGAAAGTACCGTCCCCGTTTCCTCCTCAAGCTGCCTCAGCTCGTCATAGAGCCGGTCATACTCGAGGTTGCTCATAATTTCAGTGTTCTCCTGGTAATAGGCCTTCGACGCCCTGTTTAAAAGCGCCGTCAGCTCGTGTATCCTCTCCGTCTTTCCCATAATCGTCTTCCTGTATAATTTCCTTAAGCCTCTTAAGCTCCTCTCCTGTCAGCTCCCGAAGCTGTCCGGTCTTTAAATTCCCAAGCTCAATATTCGCGACCCGTACCCTGATAAGCTTCCGGACCTGGTATCCGTATACCTCGCACATCCTCCGGATCTGCCGATTCAATCCCTGCGTCAGTACGATCTCAAAGCATCTGTCCGATAAACCTCTCACTTTACACGGTCTTGTAGTCACGTCAAGCTCCCGCAGATATACACCAGCCCTGAGAGATTTCAGAAACTCCTTCGTCAGCTTCTGATCCACCGTAACCAGATATTCCTTTTCGTGGGCATTTTTCCCCCGCATCAGCCGGTCGATCAGATCTCCGTCATTGGTCAGAAGCAATAGCCCCTCCGAGTTTTTATCCAGTCTTCCGGCATAGGTGACCGGCACCGGATAGTGAAGGGCATCTATGATATTGTTCTTCTCCCGTTTTTCCGAGGTACAGACGACTCCCCGCGGCTTGTTATAGGCAAGATAGACCTTTTTTCTCGCGCCGGAAAGCTCTTTGTCGTTGACCTTTACCACAGACCCTTGAAAAACCTGGTCCCCGCAGACAGCCTTTCTACCGTCGATGGTCACCCGGCCCTTTTTGATCAGTGCGTCTGCTTCCCTTCGGGAACAGACCCCGGCATCGGATATATATTTATTGATCCGGATCCCCTGTGGCATCTCACCCTGTTCTCCCTGTAAAGAGTCCTGATACTAAGAAAGAACACAATTCGGAAAACCGCTCTGTGTTCTTTTCTTAGACATCACCCTGTCATTCAATTATCAGCCGGCTTTATTCAGTCTACGAGATCCGCACTGACATATGCTTCCTGGCCGTTGAATTTGATCTTCACCCAACCGTCCAGCCTCTCTACGACCTCAAAGGAATCTCCGCCGCTCGCGGAACCCAGCTTTTCTCCGGCAGTACTCGGCGAAGACCGGATATTGATATTGCTCTTTCCGCTCTTGACCGTTACCGTTTCCACCGTAGAGCCGTCAGCCGCTGTCGTCGAGGCGGTCTGTACTACCTCCAGGTAATCCGACTTTATATAGGCTTCGGTCCCGTTATAATCAATTTTACTCCAGCCATTTTCCATGGCTTCATACCGGGTAAAGGTATCGCCTGCCTGCGTCTTTCCAAGCGAAGAAGCATCCGTACTCGGCGAGGACCGGATATTTACAATATCCGTTGCCCGAACCTGAACCGCTCCCGCAGCGGCGGCCGCAGCCTGGGCTGCCGCTTCCTCTCCTGCGGCCGCTTCAGCATCCGCTCTCTGCTTTTCCGCAAGCCTTTCCTTTACGGTAGCGCTGACCTCGGCGTCAATGCTCGCAAGTGTCTGTTCAAGCGCCGGATCACTCTCGATCGCGTTATTATAATCGACGTTGACCTTATCGATCAGTTCCTCGACATCACTCTGGACCGTAAGCTCCAGGAGATATGCCTGTTCATCCTCAGACAGATCCGACTTATTGATATAAAGGGAGCCGGAATCATTCGTACAGACATAGGTCGAATCAAGCGACGGAGCCGGTGTATTGGTCCCGACATAGAGAATATCAAACGTAACCAGAACGAAATAGGAATTATCCCGATAGCCCTTCTTTGTATACACAGTAAAATTCGAGGCGTTCTGATAGTACTGAGCCTTTTCTTCCAGACGGAAGCGCTCGGCGTCCGAAAGCGTATCGCAGAGGGTTTCGATCGTATCCGCGTCGCCGTTCATCATCGCCGTATAGTAGGCTTCCATCAGCGAATTCACATTCGGATAGGCGTTTACCTCATATTTATCCTTGAGAACCTCTACATTGCTTCCCGTCGCATAGCCGGTAGACGAAGTGCTGTCCCCGACTTCATCCTTATTCTTCCTGCCAATAATAAGAAAAACAACCAGTATGATTATAAGAACAAGAAACAAACCGCCTATGATAAAATATCGGCGATGTGTTTCAAAAATATCTCCGACTTTATTTTTTGCCATATATCTGATCCTCTGAGTAAGGATTATATTTTTCGTTCAAGAAACCCTGGCGGGCTTGCAATAGAATGTTCCGATCTCTTAGCCATCCTACGTTTTTAAGCCCTGACGAACCTGCAAAACCCATCTTGAAAAGCAGATGTTTTTTTCGCGCGAAATTTGCCTTCAAAGACCATTATAAACTTACATATTGAGGCAAATTTCGCACCGCCGCACTCGAGAGGATTCGAACCCCCGGCACGCGGAACCGGAATCCGCTGCTCTATCCACTGAGCTACGAGTGCAAAAGAACATAAAAGTATTCCAAACAAGACACCGGCCAAGGCTCCGCCCGAAAAATCCGGTATCATATCCGGGCGGAGCTTCTGCCTGTCTAAAAAACAAACCTATACTCTTGAAAGGTACTCCCCGGTCCTTGTATCGATCTTGATCTTATCGCCGATCTCTACAAACAGCGGAACATTTACGCTGGCCCCGGTCTCTACCGTCGCCGGCTTATTCGCTCCGGTCGCCGTATCTCCCTTGAAGCCCGGCTCGGTTTCCGTTACCTCAAGCTCTACAAACATCGGAGGCTCTACGGCAAAGACGTTCCCGTTATAGGAGCAGATCTTGACCATATCGTTTTCCTTGACGAATTTCAGAGCATCCCCGATTGTCTCCTTATCCAGAGCAATCTGATCATAGGTCTCCAGGTTCATAAAGTTAAAGAGATCTCCGTCAGCATACAGATACTGCATATCGTTACGATCTATACGGGCCTGCGGAAACTTTTCGGTCGGCCTGAAGGACTTCTCAACCACACCGCCGTTAATAACATTCTTTAGCTTTGTTCTGACAAAGGCAGCGCCCTTTCCGGGTTTAACGTGCTGAAACTCCAGTATCTGAAAGACATTGCCCTCCATCTCGACGGTCAGACCATTTCTGAAATCGCCCGCTGAAATCATAAAAAATTCCTCCTTAAAACAATAATAATCTCAACTATTTTAAACGAAAGAGCCTTACTTTTCAACAACTTTTTTCCGCTCGGCTTCCTTCGCCGCTTCCTGCGCTTCAAGACGCTCCTTATCGGACATATCGCAGCTTTCGCTCTCCTCCTGCGCCTTCAGGATATCCATCGCCGTATACTCCGCCTTATTCCGGATCATAAAATCGATTGCGTCGATATAGCCGTCATAGCCCCTGCCCATAATCACTTCGTTGCAGGCCGGGCCGATCACATTCGTATGGCGCCACTCCTCAGCCCTCTTGTCAAGGTCGGCGATATGAACCTGGACCTTGGGGATCGGAACAGCCATCAGCGCGTCATAGATACAATAGCTGTAGTGCGCATAGGCCGCCGGGTTGATGATGATCCCGGTCGTTCCGTCTTCAAAGCTCTGGTGGATCCGATCAATGATGTCGCCTTCATGGTTACTCTGATATATTTCAACCAGAATTTCCGATTCTGCCGCTTTCTTCGCTATCTGCTGACATAAATAATCATAATTCTTCTTTCCGAAAATCTCAACCTCTCTGGTCCCGAGCGATCCAAGGCTCGGACCGTTAATCACAAGCAGCTTCATAATATTCTCTCTCCTTTTAATACAACCTCATCGATCGTAAGCTCGTCCGTCCGAATGACGATATCCGCCGTCTGAAGGTAGATATCCTTTCTGCTCTCAAGCAGCTTATGGAGACGCTCATCCTTATCCCCGGCAAGCATCGGGCGGCCTTCCCCGAGGTGAACTCTTTTTGACAAAGTTTCCTCACTTGCTTCTAAGTATACCACAGGCCCGATTTTTTTTAAATACCCGCGATTACATTCTCTTACAACCAGCCCTCCGCCCACGGAAAGCACGTATCTTTCCCGGCCGCCCTCCTTAGAAAGTCTTCTGACTGTCTCGGTTTCCCGATCTCTGAAGTACGCTTCTCCCTTACTCTCAAAGAGCTCGGGAATCGATACTCCCTCTTCTTTCTCGATCAGCTCATCCGTATCGAAGAACCGATAGCCCAGACGCTCTGCAAGCAGTCTGCCGACTCTCGTCTTTCCGGCTCCCATAAAGCCGATCAGAACGATATTTTTCATCTGTGCCAGATAGAGCCTTTGGTAGACCTCCCGGATCATTTCATCGGTCAGCTTCACCTGATGCCACAGCTCATAGGCATAGACCGCCTGGTACAAAAGCATCTTCAGACCGTTGCAGCTTTTTACTCCGTTTTCCCTGCAAAGCTGCATAAAGCGAGTCGTCGCAGGGGAATATACCACATCAAAGCCAAAGGCCAGCTTTTTATAAAACTCCGCCTCCTCAGTCACCGCCCTGTCCGAATCCGGCTTTAAGCCCACCGAGGTACACTGGATCGCGATATAATTCTCGCCCCTTAGTTTACATAACTCATCAAGTGCCACGGCAAAAATCTCCGGAGCCTTCAAAGACTGCGCCGCCGCAAACCTTCTCAGATCCGTAGCGATCCTCTCCGCTTTCTCAGGGCTGCGGTTTGCGATCGTAATGCTCCTTACCTGTTCCGTAAGCAGCATAAAAGCCGCCGCCCGCGCTGCGCCGCCTGCTCCGAGAATGATACAATCCGCGCCGCAAAGCTTAACTCCCTCCTCAGAAATCGCTCTGCGCAGACCCTCGATATCGGTATTCCTCCCGCGGAAGCCGCCTGCCTGCTCTTCTCTCGTCAGGGTATTTACGGCGCCGATTGCCTGCGCTAAAGGATCGACCGAGGTAAGCAGCGGGATCACATCGGATTTATACGGCACCGTAACATTGATTCCTGACAGTCCTTTCTCATAAAGCTTTTGAAGATTTTCCGCAAGCTCTTCTTTGATCGGAAACAGTCTGTAATCCGAGTCGATTCCCGCAAGCCTTGAAAAGGTATTATGGATCACCGGAGACAACGAATGCTCCACCGGATTTCCGATCAGTCCGCACAATGTCATTTCAACAGGCCTCCCTCCTTCAGCTGATCGTTTTTCAGGCTCCTTTTATAGAAATACAGTACGATCGCCTCCAGCCTTCTCTTGAAAACGATCTGGATCTCTTCCTTTTTATCAATCGGCTTGACTAAGATCGAAGGAATCCCGGAGCGGTTTGCCCCCCAGATATCGGTAAAAAGCTGATCGCCGATGGTTACGGTATTGCTCTGCTTTGTCCCCATAAGCTCCATCGAAGCAAAATAGCCCTTTTTCGCAGGCTTTCCCGCCTTATAGATATAGTCGCACCAGGTCACCTCTTCCTGAAAGGAGCGGACCCTGGGCTCCTTATTGTTCGAAAGAATCATCACCCGAAAGCCGAGCCCGTGAAGCCTTTGAAACAGTTCGATCGCGCGCCTGTCGGCGTGGGCCCCGTGTTCGACAAGGGTATTGTCAATGTCAAAAATAATCCCCCGGTATCCCTTTGCGGACAGCCCTTCATAGTCGATCCCATAGGCGGAATCGGTATAGATCGTTGGATAAAACCGCTCAAATATCCGCAAACTTTTTCCTTTCTCCAAAAAGCTCCTCAAAATCCACCTGCGCGAGTATCACCGCGGCAAGCATCAGAAAGCAGCCAAAGATCGCTCTTCCCGTCATCCGCTCCCCCAGAAAGACCGCTGAAGCCAGGGCACCGAAGACAGATTCCATACACATAATGATCGCTGCCGTCGAGGATCTCAGATACTTCTGGCACAGGCTCTGCAGCATAAAGCAGACCATGGTACTCAATACCCCCAGGTAAAGGATACCCATCAGCATTTCATGGTTGAATACGATCCCGCTCATCGGACCGTCCATCAGCGGAGCGGATACCCATGACAGAACCGCCGCAAAGCCAATCATAAAGACAGACAGGACGATCGGATCCTCATTTTCCGTATATTTATCCAGATATTCGATCTGAAGCGCATAGACGATCCCGCAGATCAGCGTCAAAAAATCACCGATATTCATGGTAAGATCGCCGTTTAAGGAGATCAGGCCGATCGCTATGATCGCGATAAAGGCAGCGATAAAGCAGAGGTGATTCGGCCGCTTCCTCGTCCGGAACCAGTGGAAAAAGGGCACCAGAACGACGTAGGTCGCCGTAATAAAAGCATTCTTTCCGGCCGTTGTATACATACAGCCGATGGTCTGGGTCGCGTACGCCACATACAGAAAGATACCCAGATAAAAGCCGTGCTTTATGATCGTTCTCCCGCCCCTGACTGCGGTCACAATCCTGTTTCTGAAAATCAGAAGCATCAGAACCGTCGCCAGCGTAAAGCGCAACGCTAACATCCAGATCGGCGGGATATAATCGAGGGCGCTCTTTACCACTACAAACGCGACGCCCCAGATGAAGGCTACCAGTAACAGCCCTGCCGAAGCCAGATATGTCGTTTTTCTGTTGTTTTGATCCGCTGCCACTGTCTATCTCTCCTTCAGCCCCTTCCAACGACTTTTAATCAAACCGGAAGGATGCTTTTTCCTCTACTCTTTCATACCCCAGCTCGCCGCGCGAAGCAGGCTCTTCGTATAGGGATGCTTCGGATTTTCGTAAATCTCCCGATCGCTCCCCTGCTCAACGATCTCTCCGTCCTTCATAACCATCACTCTGTCGCAGAGCTGATAGACCACCCGGAGATCATGAGAAATGAACAGGATCGTTATCCCCATCTCTTTCTTCAGCTGAAATAGTAAGGCAAGGATCTGGGCCTGGATCGTAACGTCCAGCGCCGACACCGGTTCATCCGCAACCACGAGCTTCGGCGACAGCATCAAAGCCAGGGCGATACTCACCCTCTGGCGCTGCCCTCCGGAAAGCTCCTTCGGATACCGGCTCAGGAAATCCCCGGAAAGCCCCACTTTTGTCAGCATATCACAAACTTTCTCCTCCCGCTCCTTCGCCGAAAGATTACCAGAGAGCCGTAAGGGCTCCTGCAAGATCCAGTCGATCGTCCTTGCGGGATTCAGCGAGCTGTAGGGATCCTGAAAAACCATCTGCGGCTTCTTTGAAAAATGCTCGATGCTTCCATCGATGTCCCGGACCATTCCAAGCACAGCCTTACCGAGAGTCGATTTCCCGCTCCCGGATTCTCCGACGAGCCCCATGATTTCCCCCTCACGGATCGTAAAGGAAACATTTCTCAGGATCTGCCTGCGATTACTCTGCCGTAAAAAAAACGAGCTCTCCGTTTTGTAATAGGAATTCAGTCCTTCTACTTTTAAAATAACGTCGTTATTATTTTCAGACATTACGATAATTTCTCAAACCTCGGTATCGCGGCGATCAGCCGCTTTGTATACTCGTGGGAGGGATTCTCAAACACCTGCTTCGTCTCTCCGCTCTCAGCGATATTTCCCTGATACATCACAATAACCCGACTGCAGAGCTGCCGTACCAGGCTCAGATCATGGGAAATAAACAGGATCGCGGTATGGTCTCTTCGGTTCGTTTTTCGAAGCAGCTCTATGATCTGCGTCTGGATCGTTACATCAAGCGCCGTCGTCGGCTCGTCACAAATCAATAACTTTGGTTTGCAGATCAGGGCTGCGGCGATCATCACCCTCTGCCGCATCCCGCCGGAAAGCTCGTGAGGATACCGATCCATCAGATCCTCGGGCTCAGGAAGCTCTACATCCGAAAGAGCCTCGATCACTCTTTTTTTTCGCTCCTCCTTTCCAAGCTCCGTATGCAGGATCAGACTTTCCTCCACCTGATAGCCGATTCGTTTCAGCGGATCAAGCGAGGTCATCGGCTCCTGAAAGACCATACTGATCCGGTTCCCCTGGAGCTTTCGGAGCTCATTCCTGGGGCAGTTTAAGATATCGACTCCCTCGAACTCTATTTTCCCCCGTTTCTTCATATGCTTTCTCGAGAGCAGGCCTGCGATAGAGAGCGCCGACATGGTCTTTCCGGAGCCGGACTCACCCACTAACCCTACGATCTCTCCCTCGTCCATATGCAAATCAAAGTCGTAGACTACGGTCTCCGGTGTGATATGATCGTGAAATTCTATATTGAGATCTACAACATCAAGCATCCGTCGTCTCCATTCCCTCGCTTAACATCGAAAAGCCTAAGATCATAAGCACGATCATCAGCCCGGAAAACAGCGCATAGGAGGGCTTTACAAACAGAAAGGCCTGAGCCTCGGAAAGCATTCGTCCGAGACTGGAATCCGGCGGCTGGACCCCGATCCCTAAAAAGCTCATACTGGCCTCCGCCAGCACCGCGTTATTAAAGCCGATAGCCACGGAGGAAAGCAGTAGCGGGACAGCATTCGGAAGAATATGGAAAAAAATGATCCGAAACTCCCCCGCCCCCGAAAGCCTTGCGCTGCCGACATAATCCATGTTCTTACAGCGTAAGAATTCCGAGCGTACGATCCTTGCAAAGCTGGGAATAAAAACAATCCCAAGCGCCAGGATGACCTTGAATTTTCCGCTGCCGATCAGGCTGATCACAACGAGGGAAAGCAGGATACTCGGAAACGCCAGAACCGCATCATTAAGCCGCATCAAAAGCTCATCCAGAGCCCCGCCGAAGTATCCGGTCACCGCTCCGATGAGCATTCCCCCTGCCGCTCCGATCAGGACCGTAAAGAAAGCGATGATCAGGGTCGTCCCGCTTCCGGTAAGGATCCGGCTGAAGATATCCCGTCCGAAGTTATCACAGCCCAGCAGATGTCTGAAAGAAGGGCCTGCGAATTTCGCCGCGGCATCCATCCCGTTGGGATCATAGGGCGTATAAAAAAGCCCCACCACGGAGAGAAGCACGACAAACCCCGTGATCACCGCGCCTGCTATGAACTTGAAATTATAATATCTGCTATGTTTCATGTTATGTAAACCAATAAGCGATATTCCCTCTTACGCTCCGGTTCTCGGGTCGATGACCCGGTACAGAATATCCACCAGGAAATTTACAATAATGACAATAAAGGCAACGATCGAAATGATTGCCATAACAACCGGATAATCCCTGTTTGCGATGGAGGTAATCAGCATCCGGCCGATTCCCGGAATCGAAAAGACCTGCTCGATGATCAGGCTTCCCGCAACGATATCCGCCAGGGTCATCCCTAAAAAGGTGATGGTCGGGATCAGGGCGTTTTTCAGAACGTGCTTATACAGTACCTGCTTTGTGGAATTTCCTCTGCTGTACGCCGTCCGGACATAATCCAGCTTTGCTTCCTTAAGGACCGAGCTTTTTAACAGCTTTGTCGTCATAGAGGCCTTTGGCAGAGCGATAGCGACGGCCGGAAAGAGCAGATAATACAGAAAGCCTCCGATATCGTCCCGGTAGCTGACGTAGCCGCCCGGCGTAAACAGGCGGAACAGAAGCCCGAAAACAAAGGTCAGAAGGATACCTGTAAAGAAGGAAGGAACCGCCATAACGATCTGGTTGAGCACATCAAAGGCACGGGAAAGGGTACTGTCCTCATGCTCCGCCATAAGGACCCCAAGCGGCAGCGAAAGAAGCAGGATCAGAAGAAAAGATAAGATAGTCAGCGTCAGCGTGATTGGGAGCTTTCCCGCAAGCATGGAGCGCACACTGACACCATAGGAATACGAGGTCCCCATATCCCCCATGAAAAAGCTGATCAGCCACTCAAAATACCGGGCGGCAAAAGGCCGGTTCAGTCCCATCTGCTCCCGCAAAGCGGCTACCTTCTCCGGGGTCGCGTTGATCCCCAGCTTTGCCGTCGCGGGATCTCCCGGGATAACCGAAAAGGCGAGGAAGACAAGAAAGGATACGATAAGTATCGTCGCGATCATAGCGACTGCCTTTTTTAAAATGTATCGCATTCCTGCCCTCCTCTCCCTTATCGTAGACGGATGAAAAAATTCGTTTCCTATATAATATAGCCGCTCTCGTCATTCCGAAAGCTTCAGCTTAGCGATATCCTGGATATACATCGGATAGAACACATAGCCCTCAAACCGTTTATTTAGGGCCACGAACTCGGCCATATCCTGTAAATAGACGTTTGCCGCGTCCTCCGCAAGGATCCGCTCAAGTTCCTTATAGCATGCGGTACTCTCCGCATCATCGGTCGTAGAGATCGCCTTCTTAAAAGTCTCATCGTACTTGGGATCGCTGAAGTTGATGAAATTATTTCCCGCGTCGGAAGCGAACCGCTCAAGCAGCGCTCTCGCCGTCATACTCGACGCGTCAACACCGATGACCGTCGACTCAAAATCCCTGTTGGTATAGACATCGGAGAGCCAGGTATTCCACTCGACAAGCTCGATTTTCGCGTTGATCCCGATCTTTTTCAACTGCTCCGTAAGGACCTGCGCGGTATCAATATGCGGCTGATAATTGGATGGAACGACGATCGACATATCAAAGCCGTTTTCGTAACCGGCTTCCTTTAACAGCTCCTTCGCCTTTTCGGGATCATAGGGGTAAAGCTCATTCAATTCCTCCGTAAAATACTTCCCGAAGCTCGGGAACATACTCGATCCGATAGGCGAGCCCTTGCCGTCAAAGGCAAGCTCTAAGATCTCGTCTATATCTGTCCCGTAACAAAGCGCCTGTCTTACTCTGACGTCGTCAAAGGGCTTTACCGCGTTATTCAGATACAGCGCCTGAACCAGATTCATTGTCCCCTCATAGACCGTAAACTGATCGGAGAGCTGATCGACCTGGGTCGTCGTAAGTCTCGGGAACATATCGATGGAGCCGCCCAACAGATCCATAACGATAGAATCCGCGTTGGCCTCGACCTTAAAGGTCACGTCCTGTATGTTTGCCTTCTCTCCCCAATAGTCGTCAAACCGGGTCATAACGATATTTTCCTGCGGGGACCGGGAAACGTACTTGTAGGGCCCTGTTCCGACAGGCTCAGTATCCGGCTTTTCGTTGTTCTTCGGAATGATCGCGGCATTGGTCATGGCCAGATAGGCCGGAAACTCCATATTGCCTTCCGAAAGCTCAATAACGATCGTCCGGTCATCGTCTTCTTTGATCTCAATATTTTTGATCAAAGAAAAAGCCGGTATCAGAGATTCGTCCCCCGTCATACCGGCGCTTTTATCCAGACTGTATTTCACATCCTCCGCCGTTACGGGTTCTCCGTTATGAAACTTTACGTCGTCTCTGAGCCGGAAGGTATAAACCGTTCCATCCTCGGAAACATCATAAGCTTCAGCTACGGCGGGAATAATATTCCCATCGGGATCGGGCTTTAAAAGCCCTTCGTACATGTTGAATAATACCTCTTTAGTTCCTGCCGCAACTGCTTTGTGTGGGTCAAGACTGTCTTCAAGATCCTGTGCTATTCCAACAACAATCTTCGAAGAATCTACTGCCTTATCACCTTGGCACCCGCCAAGTGCAATAGCCAGTGAAGCGAACACGCTCACTGAAAGAATCCGAAAGAACTTCTTTCTCATTGTGTTACCTCCTCTTCTTTTCCATATGAAATTGTAAAGGAACGAATTAATTCGTTCTGCCCCTGCGGTACAAGCTTATTTATCGAGCATCTTCTTCAGCTCGTCCATAAAGGTATTCACGTCCTTGAATTCCCGGTATACGGACGCGAAACGGACATAGGCCACCGCGTCAAGGTCGTGGAGCTTACTCATAACAAGCTCTCCGATCACCCTGCTCTCGATCTCCTTGTCCTCATAATTAAAGACCTCTGTTTCCACCTCATCCACGATCTGGGAAATCTGGGACGCGGCGACCGGTCTCTTATGACAGGCTCTGAGGATCCCGGCTTCGATCTTACTCCGATCGTAAGCTTCCCGGTTATTGTCCTTCTTAATAACAATCAACGGGATCGTCTCGATCTTCTCGTAGGTAGTGAACCGTTTCTCACACTCATCGCAGACCCTTCTTCTGCGAATAGAATTATTATCCTCGGCCGGACGGCTGTCGATCACTCTGGTATTTTCATGACCACAAAACGGACATTTCATTGATTTTCCCCCTTACTCTCCCCTGAAAGCTTTCCGGTGTCTCCACCGCAATAAACCATACGGACAACTCCCTCGCAGTCCGTACCTTTCTTATGATAAAGCATGGGACAGCTTTATGTCAACTTTTTTTCAGCGGAAAAACCATAGATTTTGTATAGGGAGACGGCAGGAGTTCATAAAATCCACAAAATATCGTATCAACTCTCCTCGGGAAAAAGCCTCTCATGCATCTCGTTCAGATAGTCCGCGATCGTAAGAAAATTTTCCGGCGTATAGGGGATCTGCTTTTCTATGATCTCATTCTTCGGCGTTTCCTCGTAGCAGTACGGCTCCGCCCAGACGCTGATCTGAAAGCAGCTCTCCTCAGATGAATCCTGTGAAGCGACCTTCGCGATCCGATACCGCATCCCCGTATCGCTTCCGGTAAAGGGTTTTCCCTTTTTATAATAGTTGATGGACAATAACTGGCTTTGTTCTATCATAGCATCATCTCCTCCTCCTCTATTCTACATCATTGGTATGTACATAAAATTGAGTAGGGGAATGTTTTTTGCCCCCTACTCGCCCGCGACCTGATAATTGCTTCGCAATTATAGGTTGCGCAGCCGCGCCCCGACGAAGTCGGGAACATTCCTCTGCGCGGCTCTGCGATAAAAAGGACCCTGTAACATAATGTTTTACAGAGTCCGCAATTATCCATTTTATCAGGCAACCATTTTCCGGCTATTTCTTCAGAAAATCCGGTATCTTGATCGATTTCTGCTCTACCTTCGTACGAACCGGAGGCTGCTGCTGGGGCGGCATCGCGCCGCCAAACTGCTGCGTGGGTACTCCCGGCTGCCGTAACGCCTGTCCGCCTGGTACGTTTGGATTCTGCATGCCGCCCGCCGCCTCGGCTGCCGCCTGGGCTCTCCGAGCGTTGATCGCCGCCTGCTGAGTCATTGCAGGATTCCCTGCCATCTGCTGATTCGGAACATATCCTCCCTGTAGAGGCGCTTGCTGCTGGCTTACGTACTGCGGCGCAGGAATTCCGCCATACTGGGACCCGGCACCGATATTTGACCTGGTCGGAATATTCGAAGTCGTATTAATCGGTCTTCTCGGATAGGGCTGCTGCTGATTTACAAAGCGGCTTAGATTCGAGCCGATCTGCGTACCGTTGGAAACCGGAGCCGCCGGTGCAGCCATTTCCGTAATACCGGTCGCGATAACCGTAACCGTACAGGTATCCGGCTCACTGTCGTCACACATCGCGCCCATGATCAGGTTGACATCGTCGCCCGTGATATCCTTTACGAAGGAAACAGCGTCGTCCGCGTCAAGCAGCGTGATCTCACCGGAGATATTGACGATGATATCCGTAGCGCCCGCGATTGTCGTTTCGAGAAGCGGCGAATTAACAGCCTGCTTGACGGCTTCGATCGCCTTATCGTCGCCCTTTGCGGCACCGATACCGATATGGGCGATTCCCTTGTTCTCCATGACCGTCTTGACATCCGCAAAGTCCAGATTGATCAGCGAAGGTACATTGATCAGATCGGTAATACCGCGCACCGACTGTTCCAAAACCTCGTCAGCGATCTTTAAGGCATCCTCCATAGAGGTCCTTCTGTCGACCAACTCCAGCAATTTATCATTCGGGATAACAATAAGCGTATCGACGTTCTGCTTTAACTTGTCGATCCCGCCCATAGCATTATCCATACGTTTCTTAGCTTCGAACCGGAAGGGCTTGGTAACGACGCCCACCGTCAGAGCTCCCTGTTCTCTGGCGATCCTGGCGATCACCGGCGCCGCGCCGGTTCCCGTTCCGCCTCCCATTCCGCAGGTGACAAATACCATATGCGCTCCCCTTATAGCGTTGGCAATGTCCTCCGCGCTCTCCTCAGCTGCCTGCTCTCCGATGGCCGGCTGAGCTCCGCACCCGAGTCCCTGGGTGATCTTATCCCCGATCTGTAAGAGCCTCGGCGATTTACAGAGCTGAAGCGCCTGCTTATCGGTATTGACACCTAAGAACTCCACGCCGGAGATCTGGCTCTCTACCATGCGGTTCACTGCGTTATTGCCGCCCCCGCCGACCCCTACGACGAGTATCTTGGCTGCAGCTTCAAATTCATTGTTAACTATTTCCAGCACCTTTATACTCCCTCCTTACGAAATTCTTCGCAGTAAAAGAAAAACCTTCCGGTTTTCTATCTTTATACTCCCCGCTCGTAAATAACTATATAATTATTTCAAGCATTTTTCAACACAATTTTGTTAAAATTCTGTAATAATTATGGAAAAAACAGATATACCAGAGGATTTTTACGGCCATAGTGGGGTTTTGCGTCATGTTTTCCTTTTACTTCCCCCGTTCAAAGGTAAAGCGGTTGCCCTCTCCGGTATAATTCTCCATATGCAGCTCTCCCGAAAGCCCGGAAAGCTCCGGCAGAAGGAACCGCAAACGGTTGATCTTTTCGTCGATATAATCGCTGTTTCCCAAAAGAATATCCACGTACCCGATCTTTAAGGTGATTGTATTGTCCTTGCCGAAATAGATCCGGTCGATCGCGATCTCATACTTGGTAAGAAGCTGGGTGATGCTTAAGATCAGCTTGAAAACATCCTTCCGATCCTCTAAGGGCAGAGGCTCATAGAGCGCCATATGATCAAATTTCAGCCCCGTTACAAAGGGGACCCCGGCGATCCGGTCCGTAGAACTTTCCACCACGGTCCCGTCCCGGTCGAAATACAGAAACCTTCCCAGATACTCTACATATCCGGCGATCGCCTTCTCGTAGACCGTGATCTTTACCGCCGTCGGCGAGACGATGTCAACGTCCATTTCTTCGATAAACGGGATGGCTTCCTTCTTCCCGAAACGATTCTTTAAATACAGAAAGATCGAATTCTTCTCAAGGTCACTTTCGCAGACCATCTGCGTGATCTCTTCCGTCGTATAATGCTCATTTCCGACCACTGATACCTCTGTGATCGTAAACTTCAGCTTGATCACCAAAACAGCAATACAGAGCAACGCTACGATCGAAAGGACAAGCAGGGCCAGCTTCAGCCCCTTCGTATCATCGGCCCCAAGCTCCGCAGACTCCGAATCTATGACCGTTACAGGTTTTTCACTTAATACGGCACTGTCCAAACAAAACTCCTATGTTTTTCCTTAATTCTTATAGCGGATGCTCCTGGCGACACTGAGTACCAGCCCGATCTCGATCAGCAGAAAGACAACCGCCGAGCCTCCGTAGCTGATAAAAGGCAGCGTGATCCCGGTATTGGGGATCGTATTGGTCACAACAGCGATATTTAAGATTACCTGGATCGCAATGTGCGCCATCACGCCGACGACTAAAAGCGCCCCGAACTCATCCTCCGCGTTATTAGCTATGACGACAAACCGCCAGATCATAATCAGAAACAGCGACATAACGGCAAACGCGCCAAAAAGCCCCAACTCCTCGCAGATGATCGAAAAGATCATATCATTCTGCGCCTCAGGGATATACCCTAACTTCTGCATACTCTGTCCCAGACCCTTTCCGAAAAACTCTCCGGAGCCGATGGCGTACAGGGCCTGCAGCGTCTGAAAGCCCTTATCCGAGGCATATGCCTCCGGATTGAGCCACGCCTCGATCCTTGCGAAACGATAGCTCTGCTCGCTGGTCAGCACACCCTTCTGGACAAGCAGGATGAAGACCGCGGCGACAAAAATCCCCACGCCTCCGATAATAAAGAATTCCTTATAGTTATCCGAGGCGACAAAGATCATCATAAAAACGATGCCGATCACGATGATGGCAGAGCTCAGATTCTCCGTAATGATCAAGATCATCAGAGCAATGATAACGGCAGCGACGCCGATAAAAAACAGGCTCCTGCTCGTCATCAGATTTTTCCCCAGGCGACAGACCACCGAGGCGAAAAATATGATGACCCCGACCTTCGCCACCTCCGCGGGCTGCAGGGACATTCCCAGATTCAGCCAGCGCCTGGCCCCGTTTACCTCGTAGCCAAGCGGCGTCAGCACCAGTCCTATAAGGACCGCGGACCCGATATACGCAGGCACGGCGAACCTTGCCCAGAAATGATAGTCCGCAAAGATCACAAAGATCATGACGACAACGCCGATAATCGTCGAGGCCAGCTGTTTTTTCAAAAAATAAGCGGAATCTCCGTAATTCAGGTTCGCGTCATAGGAGCTCACGCTGTATAGCATCACAAGTCCGAAGCACAGCAGAAAAATCACGATGAACAGAAGCGTAAAGTCAAAAAACGTACGTTCCCGTTTTTTTCCTCCCTTCCGTCCGCTCATAGGCTGTTCACCAGCTCCTTAAACAGCTCACCCCGCTTTTCATAGCTCTCAAACATATCCCAGCTTGCGCAGGCAGGCGACAGAAGCACCGCGTCCCCGCTTTTTGCTTCCTTCCGGCAAAGCTCGACCGCCTCCTTCAGAGAGGCCGCAAAAACGACATCCGTAAAGCCGTGCTTTTTTGCGCATTCCGCAATCTGCTCCGCCGTCTCCCCGATCAGGACGAGCTTTTTTACCTTGCCGTCAAACGCCTCGATCCAATCGTCAAAGGCCGCTCCCTTATCATAGCCTCCACCGATCAGGACCGTCCTTCTGTCCATCGCCTGGATCCCCTTGATCGCGGCATCGACGTTGGTTCCCTTGGAATCATTATAGTATCGCACCCCGTCAAGCTCTTTCACAAACTCAATCCGATGCTCTACCGCCTTAAACTCCTTCAACGAAGCAATGATCTGCTCCATCGGAACTCCGAAGGAGGAACAGATCGCGATCGATGCCATGGCGTTTTCAATATTATGTAAACCAATAATATTCATCTCATCTTTATTAATTAGACGAATATCTGTACCATCTTGGTTTACATAAATATCTCCCTCGGAATAGTAATAGCCATTTTCGAGCTTCCCTGTGCTGTCAAACCAGACAATTTTACACTTTAATGCCTGATCCCTGTTTTCCCCGAACTCTCGAAGCAGCGGATCGTTGTGATTCAGGATCAGAAAATCGTTCTCATCCTGCTTCCTTGCGATCTTTTCCTTTTCCGCGACGTACTGCTCCATGGTATGATGGCGGTTCAAATGATCCGGTGTCAGATTCAGGATCGCGGAAATATGCGGCTTGAAGCGATCCGCGGTTTCCAACTGAAAGCTGCTGATCTCCGCCACAGTCACCGTATCCTCTCTGCTCTTTAAAACCTCACCGGTATAGGGATTGCCAATATTCCCTACCACAAAGGTCTTATGATTATAGTCATTTAAGATCTTTCCGACTAAGGAGGTCGTCGTCGTCTTGCCGTTGGTCCCGGTGATCGCGATCAGCGTCCCCTTTTCACAGGAAAAAGCCAGCTCGATCTCACCGTTTATCAAAGCCCCCTCTCTTCGAAATGCCTCGACAAAAGGCGAATCGATCGGAACGCCTGGGCTCAGCACGAGCTCTCCGATTTCTTCGCGCAAAGACTCCGGGACCTCTCCGCAGACGATCTCGATATCCTTCGCCGCAAGACCAAGCTTCCCCTTTACCGCTTCCTTATCCAGTTCTTCATTGGAATCAAATAAGACCGGCTGTTTCCCTGTTTCAGCCAACAAAGACGCGGCAGCGATACCGCTTTTTCCGGCACCCACTACCAGGATTTTATCTTTCCCCTTCATTATTCAATTACTCCCCTTGTTTTCCCCTTATATATTATGATATCGGTGTAAAAACCTGATATCCGGAACGTTTCGCACTACGCGCTTCCACGCTCCTCCCACATTCCGCACTCCCGTGGTGCTTGCGCCCCACTTCGTGCTCCATGTGGGGCGGGTCATAAAGTCTCTCTCCCACTTTCGTGCAAGCACGAAGTGGTCTCGGACTTTTGACCCTGATATCATATCAAATACGCGATCGCGGCGACAACACACAGAACGATCGTCGTAATAAAGAAGGCCTCAACCACCTTGGTCTCCGCGAAGCCGCAAAGCTCAAAATGATGATGGATCGGAGCCATCTTAAAGATCCGCTTACCATGGGTCAGCTTGAAATATCCTACCTGAAGAATGACGGAAACCACCTCCGCCAGATAGATAAACGCGACAAGCAGGATAAATAACGGCATCCGCAGCATATAGGCAGACGTAGCGACGAAAGCCCCAAGCGCAAGCGACCCCGTATCCCCCATAAATACGTTCGCCGGGTGCGCGTTGAATACAAGAAACCCGAGCAGCGCCCCGATCATCGCGCCAAGCACCGGATCCAGCCCGCTTTCCGTAAGGATCGCCGGAAGACAGAAAAAGGAAACGATACTTAACGTCACCTTCGTTGCCAGGCCATCCAGCCCATCGGTAAAATTAGCGCCGTTAACCGTTCCTAAGATCACAAAAAACATTAGCGGGATCGTAAGGATCCCCGGGTCGATATAGCGCCCATGGGAAAACGGCACAAGCATCGTCAGCTCAACGTTTTCCGAATGCGTCATATAGACCGCGAAAAGCGTCGTAACAATGATCTCCCCGATCATCTTCTGCCAGGCCTTAAAGCCCATCGCCCGCTTCAAAACGACCTTGATATAATCATCAATAAAGCCGATCAGCCCAAAGCCCAGCGTCATAAGCAGAACCGGTATGATCAGCGGTCTTCCCTTCAGGAAAAACAGAGAAACCAGAAAAAGCGCGGCAAGGAAGATGATCCCGCCCATGGTCGGAGTTCCGTTTTTTTTCAGATGGCTTTCCGGCCCGTCATCACGCACGGTCTGACCGATCTTCAGCCGTAAAAGAAAAGGTATAAATACCGGTCCGAGCGCCACGCTTACTGCAAAGCCCGCCAGTACTGCTATGCATAAAGTCATACCTGACTCCAGATTCTCAAGATATTGTATCGTATTTCAGAATAAAACAAAATATAGTATACGTCTTTTGGCATGAGAATGCAATACCAAGTTGCGTTCCCTTATTCCAGGTCCGAGATCGTAGGATCCACCGGTGCCAGAGTATTCGGATCCAAGAGGATTCCGGTCTCGGGATCAACGACATACCCCGTTTCCTTATCTACCTTTAACTCCGGCTTGACGTAGTCATTCGAATTCGTCCCATCTACGAAGGTGATCACATCCTCGTCCTCTGTGATCCTGACCTCAGCCCCGGTCTCACTGTCTACCACCGCATCGCTCTCCCCGCCTTCGACGGTCTCAGGCTCCGCCGCTTCCTCCTGCATGGACGAAGAAACCGCAAAGCTGATCTCCTTTTCCGAGAGCTCCGCCTTCTCATCCTCCGTCAGCTCCTCTGTCATAAAGATATGCATATAAGGAAGCAGCTCCGTCAGGATATCCCTCGTTAAAACGGTAGCATAACGCGCCGAGGCCTGACTCGGAACATTGGGCTCGTCGATGACCGTATAAAACGCCACCTGAGGATCGTCCGCGGGCGCAAAGCCGATAAAGGAAACAACGTAATTCCCTCTTTTTCTCGGATATTTTTCCGCGGTACCCGTTTTACCGCCGATCCGATATCCGGCAGGTCTCGCGCTCTTTCCGGTCCCCTCGGAAACAACGTTATCGCAAAGCTCAATGATCTTGTCCGAGGTCTCCGCAGAAACCGTCTGCTTTAAAACTCTCGGTTCGATGGTATCAATCACGACTCCGTCATCGTTTAGGATCTTTGTAACGATATGGGGCTGATAATAGTAGCCGCCGTTGATTAAGGAGCAAAAGCCCGCCATCATCTGGATCATCGTCACATTAAAGCCCTGGCCGAAGGTCGAGATCGCGAGATCGGTCGGTGTCATGGTATTCGTATCAAAAACCAGGGTATTTGTCAGAGCCTCTCCGGTCAGGTCGATGTTGGTCCTGAGTCCGAAATTGAAGTCTCTGTTATATTTCATAAAGGTTTCCTTGCCGATGATATAGCCCATATCCATAAAGGCGACATTGCAGGACTGCTCCAAGGCTCCGGAAAAAGTCAGAGGGCCATGGCCTAGACGGTTGCTGCAGTGGATCTCGTGATCGCCAACCTCCTTCACGCCGTTACAGATAAAGTTCTCATTCCCCGTCAGCTTTCCCGATTCCAGGCCTGCCGCCATGGTAAACGGCTTCATCGTCGAGCCCGGCTCGTAGGTGGAATTGATGCAGAAATTCTTCCAGAGAGCATTCAGAGCCTCCATTTTGGCATCCTCATAGGCTTCCTCATAGGTCTTGGGCTTCTCGACAACGTTCTCACCCTCCCCCGTCTGAAGACCCGTACCCGCAGGCGCGGTGATCGTTTCCTGGGCTCCCGCGATAACCGGAGTCATAACCGTCTCGGCGTTTACCCCGCTTTCGCCTGTCTGACTTCCCTCCGAGGTCTCTCCTTCCGTGGTCTCTTCGGTCGCAGGGACTTTCTCACCCTCTGTTGTTATCGTCGGGGAAAGGATCCCGTTCGTCACATAGTCCTCGGAAATCTCGATCGTAAGTCCGTCGGTATTTCTCGGGTCGTTGAGGTTATAGACCGGATAGCTCGCCATAGCCAGGATTTCTCCGGTATGCGGATTCATTACAATAACACCTGTATTTTTTGAACCGTTCCCCTCCCGGTATTCGTTTTCGTGCTCCTTGTTAAAGGCCAGGATATGCTTCTCCACGATACTCTGGATATTGACATCAAGACTCGTGACCAGCGTTTTTCCGTTCTCCGCGGGCTTGATGGTCCGTTCCAGATTGGAATCATCGTTCAGATACCCGTATTCTCTGCCGTTGATCCCGGTCAGCATATCGTTGTAGTATTCCTCGAGACCGTAGGTCCCCTCGTTATCGCCCTGCACAAAGCCGATCACATCGCAGGCCAGGGAATTATAGGGATAGGTCCGCTGATACGCCTCCTCCAGCCATATTCCCTTGATATTCGGATTCTGGGCGGAGTTATTCAGGGCCTCCATCAGTCCCGAAACCGCTTCATAGGTCTGCTTCTTTGCTATGATCCTGTACTGCGAGCCGGGATTCTGCATGATATAGCTTCGCAGATCCGCCTGAGTATAGTTAAAGCTGATTTCCGGCTGGGCATATAGCAGCTCGATCGTCGGGTTCAGATAGATCCCGTCCTTGGAATTCAAAGTTTTCGCGTCAATGACGACATTATAGACCTTCTGGCTGACCGCTAACTTCATTCCGTTGGCATCGACGATATCGCCCCGCTTTGCCGGCAGCACCACGGAATCGTAGGACTGCTGGGATAAAACCTGCTTTTTATATTGCTCGCCGTTGTCCCGGTTTACCGCGTAGAGTCTTGTACTTAAACCGAGAAAAGCCAGCAGTACAAGAACAAACGATACTGCCAGCTTTTTTTGCATCTTTTCCGTAAATCTCTGTGATCTTAAATTTTCCATATCTGTATTACAGTTTCACTACTTTATATCAATGTATTGTCTTACATAGTCGTCATCATCCGTCTCATAGGTTACGATCTGTCCCTCGTTGGCGTAGTGCATCCCAAGCTCCGTCATCGCCCTGAGCTTGATCTTCTCAAGATCGACCGCTCCCTTGATCCTTGTCTCCGTATCGTCATTCTCCGCCTTCAGCTCATTGTACTGCGCTTCCAGAACGGAAATGCTCTTCACACGGTTGGTGATATCCGACTGTAACCTTAAGTATAATATAAGAGCCACACCGGTTGCAAGCATCGCGAGCGTCAAAAACAAAACCCAGGCCGGATTCATTCTGGCAGCGCGGTCCCTGTTCCTCCTTGCTGTATGAGACAGCTTCGGTGCCGGCGCTTCTACGTGAAGCGGCTGAAGCGCTCTGGCCGCGTTGCCGTACACATACTCCTCCGCATTCTGTGAAAAATACGCGTTTCCGAAGGTATAATCCACCGTTTTAGGCGAATATCCCCTGCGATACTCCATTGCAGCAGCTCTCTTTTGTGCCATAGATAATTTCCCCCACTTTTTTAAGCCCGCTCGAAGACCCTTAGCTTCGCGCTTTTTGCTCTGTTGTTTTCCGACAGCTCCTCTCCCCCGGGCGCAATCGGCTTTCTCGTAATGACTCTGCCCTTTGATTTTCTGCCGCATACGCAGACTGGAAAATCCTTCGGACAGATACAGGGGTCTTCATTTCGCTTGAATGCGTTCTTGACGATCCGATCCTCCAGAGAGTGAAAGGTGATCGCTGCTATTCTCCCCCTCGGATTCAGCAGCTCGATCATGGTATCGATGGACTCGCTCAGTGCGTCCAGCTCCCCGTTTACTTCAATCCGGATCGCCTGAAAGGTCTGCTTTGCGGGGTGCCCCTTCTTGTTCCTTACCTTCATCGTAACAGCACTCTTTACGATTTCCGCAAGCTCGAAAGTCGTTTCGATCTCCTTCTTTTCTCTTTCGGCGGCTATTTTGTTTGCGATCTGCGCCGCAAACCTTTCCTCGCCGTAGTCCCGTAGGATACGATAAAGCTCCTCCTTCGGATATTCGTTGACAACTTCCCTCGCGCTCAGGCTTTGCCTCTGATCCATCCGCATATCAAGCGGTGCGCAGGAGCCCTCCTTATATGAAAATCCCCTCTTTGGAGTATCAAGCTGATAGGATGATACTCCCAGATCCAGAACGACTCCGTCAACGCTTGCCCTCTCAAGCTCCCGAAGTACGTTCCTTATGTTCCGGTAATTATCTCTTACCAGAAACACATTTTTACAGGCGTGGTGCTCGCTCGTAAGTCTTTCTTCTGCTGCCTTCAGGGCATCCCCGTCCCGATCGATCCCGATCAGGCACCCTTTCTCATTCAGGCGGCTTAAGATCGAAAGCGCATGACCCCCGCCCCCTAACGTACAGTCCACGTAGGTCCCTTCCGGGCGGATCGCAAGCAGCTCGATCGTTTCCTCAAGCAGCACGGACCTATGGCTGAAGCCTGTGTTATCCTCCATAGCGTCCCCTAAATGCTCAGGCCGAACTCTTCTGCCATTTCGTCAACAAGGCCTTCGATGTTATCCACATTGATGATCTCGTCGTACTTCGCCTTGTCCCAAACCTCGATCCGGTTCTTCGCCCCTGCAAAGACCACTTCCTTTGTGATCCCCGCATAGGTCCGAAGCTCGTTTTTGATCAGGATCCTTCCCATGGCATCCGTTTCTACCTGATAAGCGCCCGCCGTAAAAAAGCGGACAATGCTTCTGCTTTTTGCGTTGGAGGGAAGCCTGGACAGATTCTCCAGAACGGCCTCCCACTCGGAATTCGGGTAAATATAGAGACAACCGTCCAGCCCCTTACTGATGACGCACGCATCCGTAAGCTCCTCCCGAAACTCATTCGGGATGATGACTCTGCCTTTGGCATCGATTTTATGATTATATTCCCCAAAGAACATCGACCGGCCTGGCTCCCAACCTGAATCCACTAATTACCACTTACTTGCTACTCATCACCACTTTCACCCACATTCTATAGCAGAGCATAAAAAAAATCAAGCCCCCGCAGGAGGCCTGACTTCCGTATAGAAAAACGAATACCCACAACATCTTGTATCTCGTTTTCAAGATTCTCGAGTTCGGAATCAAGATATTGAAAACAAGTCGCAGGAATTTTTTTTCAAAATTGTTACAAAAACTAAGTTATTCCACCATATATCATACATTGAACCGAAACAGGATAACATCCCCGTCCTTTACGACATAGTCCTTTCCTTCAAGTCCTACGATCCCCTTCTCCTTCGCGGCGGACAGCGACCCGCACTCTAAAAGATCCTTGTAGTTTACGACCTCCGCGCGAATAAAGCCCCGCTCGAAATCGCTGTGGATCTTGCCCGCTGCCTGGGGCGCCTTCGTACCGATCTTTATCGTCCATGCCCTGGTCTCGTCCTCACCGGCAGTCAGAAAGCTCATCAGATTCAGGATCCGGTAGCTTGCCGTAATCAACTGATCAAGTCCCGACTCTTTTATTCCGAGGTCCTCAAGGAACATCGCCTTCTCTTCGTCGTCTAACTCCGCGATCTCCTGCTCGATCTGTGCGCAGATCACAAAGACCTCCGAGCCGTCCTGTTTCGCGAACTCCCTTACCTGGTTTACATAACTATTATTCGCCGCATTATCCGCCAGATCCTCCTCCGCGACATTTGCCGCAAAGATCACCGGCTTTGCTGTCAGCAGGTTATAGGCTTTAAACCACTCCTCTTCCTCCTCATCCTCTCTCTCAAAGCTCTTCGCCAGCTTTCCTTCCTCTAAGAAAGCGATCAGGCGCTTGATCATAGCGACCTCTTTGGCCACCTTTTTATCGTTTACGGCAGCTCTCCCCTGTTTCGCGACTCTGCGCTCGAGAACCTCGATATCCGCAAAGATCAGCTCCAGATTGATCGTCTCGATATCCCGAATGGGATCGATACTTCCATCGACATGGACAATATTGGAATCCTCAAAGCAGCGCACAACGTGAACGATAGCGTCTACCTCCCGGATATTCGCGAGGAACTGATTTCCCAGCCCCTCTCCCTTGCTCGCCCCTTTCACAAGGCCCGCGATATCAACAAACTCGATAACAGCAGGCGTGACCTTTTTGGATTTATACATCTCGCCGAGCAGCCGGATCCGCTCATCCGGCACCGCCACGACCCCGATATTCGGGTCGATCGTACAGAACGGATAGTTAGCGGACTCCGCCCCCGCCTTCGTCAATGAATTAAATAAGGTACTCTTGCCGACATTCGGCAGACCAACTATGCCCAGTTTCATAATATCTCCTTTATATCCAGTGTTTATGCGGTTTCCCGATTCTCAAAAATCGATTCGTCGCACTTTTCAAAATCTTTTTAATATCTTTTATACTCAATAACGAAATTACTTTCCATTTCGTTATTGAGTGCGCCGAATTCGGGCCGCTTAAGGCGGCATATTTCCTATCCGAATTCGTGCGCATCATATTATACGATTAACGAAAA
>JAFSXN010000035.1 GCA_017444015.1 Lachnospiraceae bacterium
GATTAACGAAAAGCTCTGCCGCTTTTCGTTAATCGTATAATATGATGCGCACGAATTCGGATAGGAAATATGCCGCCTTAAGCGGCCCGAATTCGGCGCACTCAATAACGAAATGGAAAGTAATTTCGTTATTGAGTATATTTTTTCCATACGACTTGATCGTGTAATCCGTGCCTAAGGTTAGTGTTGTACCTTTTTCGGCACCGCCGTTCTTCTCACTGAGAACTAAATCGAATTCATTGCCGTCAAGCTCTATATTGTTCGGCTTGCCATCCGTATAGGTAAGTTCTTTTGTGATCACCGTTGCATTGTCCTTTTTAAGCTTCAGATCGGCCTTGTTCAGATTCTGAACGATCGTGAAGGTTGCGCTTTTTTCATCTTTGTAGTAGCTTCCGTCCTTTGCGGAAACCTTTACGGTTATCACATCACCGGGCTTTGTAACCTCGTCTCCGGTTGCTTTTGTTTTACTATCGTTGATGAAATACTCTACGTCATAATCCTTTCCCTTTTTCAGCGCCGAAGCACCCTTTGCGCTGCTTTCCTTTACATTGACCGAAGCCTTCATAAAGTCGCCAGCCTTTGCGGAATAATTCCTTGTTTTGGGAACAGTTACCAGAGCATCGCTGAGACTGGCCATATTTGTGGATACTTTCTTATCATTCGTGCCGGTGTAGTTTCCTTTTCCGATAACCTTTGCCGTAACCTCAGACTTATCTTTATTGTAAAAAGAGGGGAATAGCAATTTTTTAAGCGGCTGCAAGTTCTTCATTGGTAATTCAGCAGGATTATGATAGACTAAAAGAAGGGATGTATGAGGACAGGGAGAAGATTTTTGATCAAGGGGAAAATTTATGGGGGAAAGCGCGGGAGGGAGGCAGCTTCGAGCATATATGCAGGAGTTTCTTGAGACGCGGGTCAGACCCTATGTACAGGACAGTACCTGGCGATCCTATCTCGAGGCGCTGAATCCGAACTTTTATAGCGAAGGGATATCGGAAGTGTATGCGGAGGAGTGTTCTTCCGCTATTTTTGAACGTTATTATCTGGATCTTCTGTCAAGAAAGAGCAGGTCTACAACGGAGGTCATTGTCATGCTGACAAAGCGCCTTTCAACGTATCTGTATTCGCTGGGGATCTTTCCGGATGATTATGCAGCGAGGATCATACTGCCTAAGAGGACCAGGCAAGAGATGGATCTTGAGAAGGTGAAGCTCAAGCAGGAACGGAAAAGGTATTTTTCGAAGGAGGACGTCAGGAAATTCTTTCGGTCCTATGAGAACGGAAGCTCAAAACTGACAGAAACTGAAATGGCATGGCTTCCGGTGATCCTGCTGCAGCTTGAGACCTTTACACGGGCCGGTGAGGTGCTCTCGATCTTCCTTGACAGTATTGATTTCAGGAATCGGGCGGTTTGGGTCTGTAACTCGGTGGGAAAGAGGCTGCAGGAGAATGGCGAACGCTATTATGAGAGGTATCTGAAGATACCGAAAAACGGCGAAGTGAGGATCGTTCCGCTGTCCCCGTTTGCGGTTGAGCTGATCGATAAGACGCAGAACTGTTCTTCTGATGGTACCAATCCGAGGGGTTTATTATTTCCGTTTAGGGGAAGGATGCGGACGGTAGAGACCTATGAGAAGAATTTTACAAGTATCTGTGACAAGCTGAGGATCGATCGGGGCACAGGGCGAACAGACTGCCTTGGAAAGAACTACGGATTGAATACACACGCATTACGGCATACTGCGATCACCTGGGCAAACTCTGTGAAGGGTGCCAATGCCATCAACACGGCACAGATCTCAGGTCACTCGATCCGGTACGCAACCGGCCTGGATCTGGGTTCGGATGCCGTCTACACCCACGCGGTATTAAGTGAACTGAGAAAGGTCCGGACACCCTCGATGATCCTGGGCTTTGGGCCAAAGGACGGAACAGATGGGACCAACGGCGGATGGAATAATCGTTGGGGAAAGGAGCCGGAGGTTTCGCCTGAGCTGCTTGAGAGGATCGCTGAAATGGAAGAAGAAGGGATGAGCAGTGAAGAGATCCTGAACGCAATTAAAGCTGCGGGAAGATGAAGCCTCCGCAGCCTTTTTCTATTATTCTTATACCAACCGCCGTACAGCGATGACGGAGCGGTAGAGGGCGTTGCTGACCTTGATGCCGGTCTGCTGTGTACTGGCGTGGACGATCTGTCCGTTTCTGATATAGATCCCGACGTGCCCGCCGTAATAGAGGATATCCCCCGGCTGGACCGAATCGTAGCTGACGGAGCGGCCGACGGTGGACTGAGAGGAAGAATTTCTCGGCAGGGAAATGCCGAAGTGGCTGTAGACCGCCTGTGTAAAGCCGGAGCAGTCGCAGCCCTCGGTCAGACTGGTCCCGCCGGGTACATAGGGGTTGCCGACAAACTGCAGGGCATAGTTGGCGATTTCCTGACCCTTTGAGGAATTTCCGGGAGAATTATCGTAGCTCTTCTTATTGCTTTCTTCTTCCTTCTCCTCCTCCGGCTCGTCTTCTTTTTCCTCAGGAGCTTCAGAGCTTTCCTGCTCTTCGCTTTTTGACTCCTCTTCCTTTCTCTTCGCTTCTTCCTCAGCCTTTTTCTTTGCTTCCTCTTCGGCCTTCTTCCTGGCCGCTTCCTCGGCTTTCTTTCTTGCTTCCTCCGCGGCTTTTCGGGCGGCCTCTTCCTCCGCCTCGATCTGCCTTATGGCGTTGGTCTGCGCTTTGATCTCGGCCTTGTATTCGTCTGCCTTAGCCTGCGCTGCCAAAAGCTCCTCGTCGAAGCCGTCGATGGTTTCCTGCATTTCGGCGACCCGGTCGGCGAGGATTAAAGACTGCTCTTCATAGTCTGTGTGCAGCTCTTCTAATTCGGACATCTCGGTCTCGAGTCTGGTTTTCAGGTTCAGAACCTCTTCCTTTGTTTCCTGATAGGCTTCAAGCAGCTGACGGTCGTAGGCGTAGAGCTTTTCAAAATAGTCGGATTTATTGACCAGATCGGAGAAGTTCTGGGACTTGATGAGGGCCTCGAGATAAGAGCTGTCGCCCTTTTCGTACATGAACTTGATCCGCAGCTTCATCGCCTCCTGCTGATCCTGTTCCTTCTGTTTGGCTTCTTCGTAATCGACAGTGGCGGCATCGATCTCGTTCTGCTTTTCGGAAATGTCGTTCTCGATAATATCGACAGTAAGCAGAAGATCCACAAGCTCGGCGTTTACGGCATCGATCTCTTCCTCGATCTCACCCTTTTCCTCGCTGAGGCGGTCGATGTCGTCGCTCACCGAATTCAGCTTGCTTTCTGCTTCCTGCTTTTGCTGCTGCGCCTCGGTTTTGGTGACGGCAGGTACCTCCGTCACGGAAACCGCGCAGATAATAAGCGCTAAGATCGCGCTGATATAACGTTTTTTCATTCCCCTTATTTTCCCCTTATTAATATTTGTATAATGCCTGGATTGCTTCGTTGCTTCCCGCAAGCGTGTATGTCCTCACTAAGACAGGCATTATACGTATCAATCGCAATTTCCTACTGTTCTCGGATACGGAATTACGTCACGGATATTGCTGATCCCCGTCAGATACATCACCAGACGCTCGAAGCCCAGTCCGAAGCCGGAGTGGGTTACGCTGCCGTATTTTCTGAGATCGAGATAGAAGCCGTATTCCTCTTTATTAAGGCCCAGCTCATCCATTCTGGTTACCAGCTTGTCGTAATCATCCTCCCTCTGGCTTCCGCCGATGATTTCGCCGATACCGGGTACCAGACAGTCCATAGCGGCAACGGTTTTTCCGTCGTCGTTCTGCTTCATATAGAAGGCCTTGATCTCCTTGGGATAATCTGTTACAAAAACGGGACGCTTGAATTCCTTCTCGGTTAAGAACCGCTCGTGCTCAGTCTGAAGATCGCAGCCCCACTCTACCTTATATTCAAATTCGTCGTTGTGCTTTTTTAAGATCTCAACGGCATCTGTATAGGTAACGCGTCCGAAATCGGAGCTCGCGACATGGTTCAGCCGCTCTAATAACCCCTTATCGACGAACTGATTGAAGAAGTTCATCTCATCGGGAGCATTTTCAATAACATAAGTTATTATATACTTGATCATATCCTCGGCAAGGTCCATATTGTCATTCAGATCGCAAAAGGCCATTTCCGGCTCCATCATCCAGAATTCCGCGGCGTGTCTGGTTGTATTGGAATTCTCGGCGCGGAAGGTCGGGCCGAAGGTATAGATGTTTTTAAAGGCCATGGCATAGGTTTCGCCGTTGAGCTGGCCGCTGACGGTAAGGTTGGTCGGCTTGCCGAAGAAATCCTTCGAACGATCCACGGTTCCATCCTCATTTTTCGGAAGATCGTTGAAATCCAGGGTCGTTACCTGAAACATTTCTCCCGCTCCCTCCGCGTCGCTGCCGGTAATGATCGGCGTATGGACATAGACGAAATCCCTCTCGTTAAAGAATTTATGGATCGCAAAGGCAGCAAGCGACCGGACCCGGAAAACCGCTTCAAAGGTATTGGTACGGGGCCTCAGATGAGCGATGGTCCGTAAGAACTCGAGGCTGTGGCGCTTTGCCTGCAGCGGATAGTCCGGTGTCGAGGTTCCCTCGATGGCGATCTCCTCTGCCTGGATCTCGAAGGGCTGCTTGGCCTCCGGCGTCGGAACCAGAGTTCCCTTTACGATGATCGAAGCGCCGATGTTTAATGCGGAGATTTCTTTGAAGTTTCCCAGCTTGTCCGAGTAGACGACCTGGATCGGATTAAAGCTCGTACCGTCGTTTACAACGATGAAACCAAAGGTCTTGCTGTCACGGAGGTTTCGGATCCAGCCGCCGATGGTCACTTCTTTATTCAAATACCGTTCTCTGTTTCGAAAGATTTCTTTTACTGATGTCAGTTCCATGCTTTTTTCCTTCTTTATCTTTTATTGTATCTTTAGTGGTTTACAGGTAAGCGCCAGGTTCTGCCGACGAAGGCTATCAATCGTCCTTTGACACAGAGATGACCGCATTATCCGCCAGAAACTCCTGCACCTTCGACTCTAAAATATACTCTTTAAATTCGTTCATATCAACCGATTTTATAAATTCTTCCTTTGAGGGATAGTTGTACATCGCCACATAATTGTCGATCCCGTCCTGCAAATCCTTGTCCGAAACGGAGAGTCCCTCGGCATCGGAGATGGCATAGAGGACCAGTGTCTCCTTCGCTGCTTTCAGGGCGTAATCGTCGACCTGAGCTTCAAAATCGTCGCTGGTCAGCCCCAGGGAGAGATTGTAGAATTCCTCGAGCGTCATTCCGTAGCTTTCGGCATAGGAGAGGGCATTGGTCTGCAATAACGTCTTTTTTTCCTCCAGAAGATCCCCGGGAAGCTCCCCTTTGATCGTCGCGTTATCGACGGCCTGGCTCCAGAGCTCCGTATACATCGCGGAATCGGCGTACTGGATATTATTGGCAAGCAGATCCTCTTTCAGCTTGACCTTGTAGTCGTCAATGGTTTTATATTCACCGTTTGTATAGCTGTTTACCGCGGCATCCGTAACCTCCGGGACGATCTTTTCTTTAATGGAATTCAGCGTGACCTCAAAGACCACGGCCTGTCCCGCAAGGCTTTCCGCCTGATAGTTTTCGGGGAAAGTCAGGTCAAGATCCCTTTTTTCTCCGACTTTCATTCCGATCATCCCGTCCTCAAAGCCCGGGATAAAGGTTCCTGAACCGATCTCAAGATCATAGTCCTCGCCGGTTCCGCCCTCGAAGGCGACACCGTCCTTTTTCCCGACAAAGTCGATATTTGCTACATCCCCTTTTTTCAGGATATCCCGGTCGGTGACCTCGGTATAGCTGTCTGACTGGGCAAGCAGGGAATTCAGATATTTGTCGATATCCTCCTCGGTGACCTCCGTAGAGACCCTCGTTACAGAGAGACCCTTGTACTCGCCAAGCTCGATATAGTCAAGCGGATCAAAGCCTAACTCCTTTTGTGCGGTTTTCTTTTTTCCGCAGGCGGCAAGAAGAGTAAAGGCGAAAAATAACAATAGATATTTAATTAAGTACGGAAAACGCTTCAAGATATACTCCCTTCCGATCTTATGTAAATCATATCATAACAAATATGGAAAATAAAGGAAAAAAGTGTGAATATTTGACCGTTCTCCGCGCTTGTGCTATACTCAATCCCGTTGGAAGCAGAAGGAGCGTCGGATGCGAGCTGCGGTATGCGGTACGTTTTCTGCGTGTTCGTGCGCATAGCTTTATCGTGAACGCTCGTATTTTGCGCGGTTACTAAATTTGATGGAGGAAAAAATGGCAGCAGAACCGGTTTTATTGGCTTTATCAACAGGAACGATCATACTGATCGCGGTGCTCGTGGTTTTGATCGCGGCGGTCATAACCCTGTATTTTCTCGGGAAGAAGATGCAGAAAAAGCAGGAGGAGCAGGAACAGCAGCTTCAGGCTTACAAGCAGACGGTTTCGATGCTGGTCATAGATAAAAAACGAATGAAGATCACGGAATCGGGACTGCCGCAGATGGTGATCGATCAGACGCCGAAGATGTTACGATGGCAGAAGCTGCCGATCGTCAAGGCAAAGGTCGGACCTCAGGTTTTGAGTATGGTCTGCGATGAGAAGATCTTCGATGACGTACCCGTAAAGAAAGAGGTCAAGGCAACCGTCAGCGGCATCTATATCCTCGGAGTCAAGGGACTGCACGGAAGGCAGGCTCCGAAGGAGGAGAAAAAGAAGGGCTTCTTTAAGAGAGCCGTCGAGAACTTACAGGAAAAGGCAGGAGCAAAGCCAATCGATACAAAGAAGAAATAATCGAGTAGGGGCGATGAAATCCCCCTACTCGCCGCGCGGCCCGATGATTGCTACGCAATCATGGGTTGCGCACCCGCGTCCGGCTTCAGCCGGATAACTTCCATACGCGGGCCTGCACATAAGAAACCGGCCGGTCACCGAATGGGAAGTGACCGGCCGGTTTTTTTGTACGTTCTTATGTCGTACTTTATCGGATCATCCAAACAGCGGGGTAGAGAGATAGCGGTCTCCCGTATCCGGCAGCAGAACGACGATGTTCTTTCCCTCGCTTTCAGGGCGCTTTGCTACCTCGATGGCAGCCCAGGCCGCTGCACCGGAGGAAATACCGACCAGGATTCCTTCTGCCTTGCCGATCTTCTTTCCGATCTCGAAAGCATCCTCATTGGTAACGGCGATGATCTCGTCGTAAACCTTTGTATCCAGAACATCCGGAACGAAGCCTGCGCCGATCCCCTGGATCTTATGGGAACCTGCGGTACCCTTGGAAAGTACGGGCGAGGAGGCTGGTTCTACCGCCACGACCTTAACCGAAGGATTCCTGGACTTCAGATACTGTCCGACACCGGTCACGGTTCCACCGGTTCCGACTCCCGCGATGAAGACATCGACCTTCCCATCGGTATCTTCATAGATCTCGGGACCGGTTTTTTCCAGATGCGCCTTGGGATTGGCAGGATTTACAAACTGCCCGGGGATAAAGCTGTTCGGCGTTTCGGCGGCAAGCTCCTCTGCCTTGGCGATAGCGCCCTTCATTCCCTTGGCACCCTCCGTAAGAACAAGCTCCGCGCCGTAAGCCTTCATCAGTTGCCGCCGTTCAACGGACATAGTCTCCGGCATAACGATGATCAGACGATAGCCTCTGGCTGCCGCGACCGATGCCAGACCGATCCCGGTATTTCCGGAGGTCGGCTCGATGATCACGGAATCGGGTTTCAGCTTTCCGGAAGCCTCCGCGTCCTCGATCATGGATTGCGCGATCCTGTCCTTGACGGAACCGGCGGGATTGAAGTATTCCAGCTTCGCGTATATCTTTGCTTTAAGTCCCAGCTCCTTTTCAATGTGCGTCAGCTCCAATAAGGGCGTGTTTCCGATCAGCTGATCTGCGGATGTGTAAATTTTTGACATAATGATAGTCCTCCTCTTTCTTCTTAATTTTTACTAGTTAACGCTTTTCGGTGCCGATTAATCGGACTCGCAAACGCAATTTCAGTACGTTTGCGTTATCAGAAACGGCAATTAATTGCGTTCGCGAGTATAATAACTCGGAAATAACTCTTATATTTCCCAAATTTCCTATATGATTTTTTTGCTATGTATTGGAAGCGAATTAAATATCTGCTTAATGATATTTAATTTGTTTTCCAGTGCCGGTCCTTGCTGCGATTTTATCCGAAAAAAATTATCGTTTTGCCGCAGAACGTAGCATTTTTGTCATTTACGGTCTTTTATAAATGATTTATGAGCCTTGGATCACTCCCCCGCCCAGGACGATGTCTCCGTCGTAGAGGACGGCAGCCTGGCCTGGAGTAATTGCCCGCTGCGGCTCGTCAAACTCGATCGTAAAGCTGTCGTTGTCTTCCGGCGTAACGGTCGCTGGCTGCTCCTTCTGCCGGTAGCGGATCTTAGCCTGACATCGAAACGGCCCCTGCTTTCTAGCTACAAGCCAGTTGGCATCAGCAACTCGTACCGTTTTCGAAAACAGGTCCGCGTCAGTGGCCAGAACGACTTCATTTTTTTCCATATCGAGTTTTGCAACGTATCTCGGCTCTCCAAAGGCGATTCCGAGACCTTTTCGCTGCCCGATGGTATAGTGGATGATCCCTTTATGCCGGCCGAGAATATTACCGTTTCGATCTACAAAGTTCCCGGGCTCATAGTCCTTCCCGGTCCGCTTTTTTATAACTTCGGCGTAATTCCCGTCCGGCACAAAACAGATGTCCTGGCTTTCTCTCTTATGCGCATTGACAAAACCGTGGCCCTCTGCCCGCCTTCGAACCTCTGCCTTGGTCAGTTCTCCTAAGGGAAAGGCCAGGTGCCCGAGGATCTCCTTTGGAAGACAGTAGAGAACGTAGCTCTGATCCTTGCTTTCATCGACCGCTTTTTTCAAATAGTATTCGCCGTCGTTTTCTTCAAGCCTTGCGTAATGCCCCGTAACGACCTTTTCACAGCCCTCAAGCTCCGCCCGCTCTAAAAGTCTTCCGAATTTCATATAGCGGTTGCAGTCGATGCAGGGGTTTGGCGTGAGTCCCTTTTCATAGGAAGAAACAAACTTATCAATGACCTGCTTCTGAAAATCGTAGCTCAGATCGAGAACAAAGAAAGGCATTCCCAAAAGCTCCGCAACCTGTTTCGCATCCTCCGCGTCCTTTGCGGAGCAGCAGGTTTTCCGAGGTCTTTCAGAGACAGGCAGCTCCTCTTCGTTGTCAAAGCCGGAGCAATCCATATAGAGCCGCATATTGCAGCCGATACATTCGTAACCCTGTTCCTGCATCAGACGTGCCGCAAGGGAGGAGTCCACGCCCCCGCTCATTGCGATCAATGCTTTCCCGCTCATAATACTTACTAAACCTACCTAAATGATATGAATTATGATACTCCTATTACTGTACGCTGTCAAGATAAATCTTTTTCGGACGTGCTAAAGTGTTCCTGTCGTGTTACTATTCACAGATTTTCTACATCAAAAACAATAGCAGAGTATTCTGCCATAGTATTCCAAATCTTTCATTGTTTCTATTGCGGGGGTGATTTAGAAAAGATTTCTCGGACCGTA
>JAFSXN010000036.1 GCA_017444015.1 Lachnospiraceae bacterium
GGTAATATATAAGGATAGGAAATTATGCCGAATTTCCATTATTGCCGAAAATATGTAAAGGACACATATTTTCGGTCCCAAAGTTTTTTTGAGTAAACTTTGTGGCAGTTGTTATATATGTAACAAAAAAACTTTGTAAGGAGGGTACGGGCATGTCACGAATCGGAAGAATGCCAATCGCTATACCCGCGGGCGTTACCGTTGATATAGCAGAAAATAATAAAGTGACTGTAAAGGGACCCAAGGGCGAGCTTTCGCGCGTTCTGGTTCCGGAAATGGAAATTAAGAAGGAAGGGGATACCATCACGGTGACCCGTCCCAACGACTTAAAGAGAATGAAATCGCTTCACGGTCTGACGAGGACGCTGATCAACAATATGATCGTCGGTGTTACGAACGGATACGAGAAGGTGCTTGAGATCAACGGTGTTGGTTACAGAGCGCAGAAGCAGGGAAAGAAGCTGACGTTAGCACTCGGCTATTCACATCCCGTAGAGATGGAAGACCCGGAGGGGATCGAAACTGTTCTTGAGGGACAGAACAAGATCACTGTCAAGGGAATCGATAAAGAAAAGGTTGGCCAATACGCAGCCGAAATCAGAGACAAGAGAAGACCTGAGCCGTATAAGGGCAAGGGTATCAAGTATGCTGATGAAACGATCCGGCGTAAAGTTGGTAAGACCGGTAAGAAGTAAGGGAAGGAGCGTGTAAGGAATGGTCAGTAAAAAATCAAGGTCAGAAGTGAGACAGAAAAAACACTTAAGAACACGCAACCGTTTCAGTGGTACTGCTGAGAGACCTCGTCTTGCCGTCTTCCGCAGCAACAACCATATGTATGCGCAGATCATCGACGATACGGTTGGAAATACGTTGGTAGCGGCTTCGACAGTCGAGAAGGACGTTAAGGCGGAGCTTGAGAAGACGAACAATACCGAGGCAGCGGCATATCTTGGGAAGGTAATCGCGAAGAAGGCTCTCGATAAGGGCATCAAGCAGGTTGTTTTTGACAGAGGCGGCTTTATATATCACGGTAAGGTACAGGCACTCGCTGACGCGGCAAGAGAAGCAGGTCTGGAGTTTTAGGGAGGAAAACATGAAACGTACGATCATAGATACAAGCAATATGGAAGAGCTTGAAGAAAAGGTTGTCGCGATCAAGAGAGTCACGAAGGTCGTAAAGGGCGGACGTAATATGCGCTTCTCGGCTCTGGTCGTAGTCGGCGACAAAAGCGGCCACGTCGGAGCAGGTCTCGGAAAGGCTGCTGAAATTCCCGAAGCGATCCGCAAGGGAAAAGAGGACGCGATGAAGAGCATGATCGCGGTCGCGCTTGACAATAATAACAGTATTACGCATGATTTTACCGGAAAATACGGCGGAGCTTCGGTTCTTTTGAAGAGAGCTCCCGAAGGTACCGGTGTTATCGCGGGCGGTCCCGCGCGTGCGGTCTGCGAATTGGCGGGGATCAAGAATATCCGTACGAAGTCATTAGGCTCCAATAACAAGCAGAACGTAGTTCTGGCGACGATCGAGGCGCTCAGCCAGTTAAAGACACCCGAAGAGGTAGCAAGGCTTCGCGGCAAGTCGGTAGAAGAGATCACCGGCTAATCATTTCGTAGGAGGTAGATTGCAATGGCGGATAAGAGAATTAAGGTGACACTTGTCAAATCGACGATCGGCGCTATTCCCAAGCACAAAGCTACGGTTGAGGCTCTGGGCTTGAGGAAGCTCGGCAGATCCAATGAGCTTCCGGATAATCCGGCGATCCGCGGGATGATCAAGCAGGTATGTCATCTGGTAAAGGTTGAAGAATTATAAAATGTATAAGGATAGGAAATTCTGCCGAGTTTCCATTATTGCTGAAAACTTCCTGGAAAGCAGAAGTTTTCAGTCCCAAAGATTTTTTTGAGGAAAGTTTTTGGGGTATAAAAGTTGATAACAAAAAAATCTTTGTATGAAAGGAGTGCCACAATGGAATTATCAAATTTAAGCCCGGCGAAGGGTTCAAAACAGAGTGATAATTTTAGAAGAGGCCGCGGACACGGCTCGGGCAACGGTAAGACAGCCGGTAAGGGACATAAGGGTCAGAAGGCCCGTTCCGGAGCTCCGAGGATCGGTTTCGAAGGCGGTCAGATGCCTTTATATAGAAGAATTCCGAAGAGAGGCTTCAAGAACAGAAACACGAAGGAGATCGTAGCGATCAATATCGCCGCTCTGGAGGTATTTGAGGACGGAGCTACCGTCGGGATCGAAGCGCTTCTTGAGCAGGGGATCATCAAAAACCCGAGAGACGGCGTAAAGATCCTCGGAAACGGTAAGCTGACAAAGAAGCTCACGGTTCAGGCGAATGCCTTCAGCAATACAGCGAAGGAGAGTATTGAGGCTCTTGGCGGAAAAGCAGAGGTGATCTAAATGTTACAGACATTCCAGAATGCGTGGAAGATTAAGGAAATCCGTACGAAGCTGATCTTTACGTTTCTGATGCTTATTGTGATCCGGTTTGGGACGCAGCTTCCGGTTCCCGGTGTGGACAGGACGTATTTTTCCAACTGGTTCTCACAGCAGTTAGGGGATTCCTTTAATTTCCTGGATGCGTTTACCGGCGGTTCATTCTTAAATATGTCGGTATTCGCGTTAAATATTACCCCGTACATTACGAGTTCGATCATTATGCAGCTGTTGACCATCGCAGTCCCGAAGCTCGAGGAGATGCAGAAGGAAGGCGAGGACGGCCGTAAGAAGATTGCTTCTATTACAAGATATGTAACGGTTGGTCTTTCCCTGATCGAGTCTACGGCAATGGCAGTCGGCTTCGGAAGACAGGGACTTCTTGAAAAGTACAATGCTTTAAATGTTATTACAGTTATCGTAGCGCTGACCTGCGGCTCCGCTTTCCTGATGTGGATCGGTGAGCAGATCACGGAGAACGGCGTAGGAAACGGTATTTCCATCGTTCTGACGATCAATATTATTTCGAGGATTCCGCAGGATTTTACTTCTCTGTACGATCAGTTTATGAAGGGAAAATCCTTTGCGACGGCCGTACTTGCGGCGGTAATCATCCTTGTGGTTGTTCTTGGTACCGTCATCCTTACGGTTATCTTAAACGATGCCGAGAGAAGGATCCCGGTTCAGTACGCGAAAAAGATCCAGGGCAGAAAGACCATGGGCGGACAGAGCTCCCATATCCCGTTGAAGGTCAATACGGGCGGCGTTATCCCGATCATCTTCGCGTCGAGCCTGATGCAGCTGCCGGTAGTTATCTCTTCCTTTACCGGAAACAGAGGACCGCTGTGGTGGCAGAGGATCTTAAGCGCCTTAAGCTCCAGCAACTGGTTTAAGGTAGCAAGTCCCGGCTATACGATCGGCGCTCTGATCTATATCGTTTTGGTTGTATTCTTCGCTTACTTCTATACGTCCATTACCTTTAATCCGTTAGAGGTAGCGAACAATATGAAGAAGCAGGGCGGTTTTATCCCCGGTATCAGACCCGGCAAGCCGACCAGCGACTATCTGACAAAGATACTGAATTACATCGTTTTCATCGGCGCGGTAGGGCTTTTGATCGTAGCGCTGATCCCGATTATCTGTAACGGACTGTTTAACGCAAGCGTAAGTTTTGGCGGAACGTCGCTGATCATTATCGTCAGCGTTATCCTTGAGACCATCAAGCAGATCGAGTCGCAGATGTTGGTTCGGAATTATAAAGGATTCCTTAATGATTAAGATTAGGTGATTCGCGGAAGTCTCCACACTGCATTCGCGAATAGGAGTACTGTGATGAAAATAATTATGTTGGGCGCGCCCGGCGCAGGCAAGGGCACGCAGGCCAGGAGAATAGCAGGCGAATATGGGATCCCCCATATTTCCACCGGAGATATCTTCCGCGCGAATATCAAGGATCAGACGGAGCTCGGAATGGAAGCCAAAAGCTATATGGATAAAGGGCAGCTGGTTCCCGACGAGCTTACCGTAAAGATCCTGTTAGACAGGGTCGCGAAGGATGACTGCAAAAACGGCTACGTTCTGGACGGATATCCCAGAACGATCCCGCAGGCGGAGGTCCTTGACAAAGCAGTGACTGAGCTTGGCGAGAAAATAGATTACGCCATCAATGTAGATGTTCCGGACGAGAATATCGTTCGCCGGATGAGCGGCAGACGCTCCTGTCCCGGTTGCGGCGCAACTTTTCATATCGAGCATATGCCGCCGAAGAAGGAAGGGATCTGCGATACCTGTGGGAAAGAGCTTGTGATCCGGGATGATGACAGGCCGGAAACCGTACAGAACCGCTTAAAGGTCTACCATGAGCAGACACAGCCTCTGATCGAGTATTATAATAAGCAGGGGATCGTTAAGGAGGTAGACGGGACAAAGGATCCGGAAGCTGTTTTTAACGCTATAAAGGATATTCTGGGGGCGTAAGAATAAATGGCTGTTTCGATAAAATCTCCGCGGGAGATTGAGTTGATGAAGGAATCCTGCAAGCGTCTGGAATATGTCCACGATCAGCTTGGAGAGATCATCCGCCCCGGTATTTCTACCTATGAAATCAATAAGATCGGCGACCGCCTGATCAGAGAGCAGGGAGGAATTCCGAATTTCCTGAACTATAACGGCTATCCCGCATCGATCTGTGTTTCGGTCAATGATGAGGTCGTCCACGGGATCCCGAAAAAAGAGAGGCTTCTTGAGGAAGGCGATATCGTAAGCCTCGACGCAGGCCTGATCTATAAGGGCTACCATTCGGATGCGGCAAGAACCTATCCGGTAGGAAAGATTTCCGAAGAGCATCAGAAGCTGATTGATGTCACAAGGCAGAGCTTTTTTGAAGGGATCAAATTTGCCAGAGAGGGCAATCATTTACATGATATCTCAAATGCCATCGATGATTACGTGACGAGCTTCGGCTTCGGGATCGTACAGGACCTGGTAGGGCACGGCATCGGAACCAGTCTCCACGAGGATCCGCAGATACCGAATTTCCGTCAGAAGAAGAGAGGTTTAAAGCTCAGAGCGGGGATGACCCTTGCGATTGAGCCGATGATCAATCTCGGCGGATGGGAGGTCGAGTGGCTCGACGACGACTGGACGGTCGTGACGCAGGACGGAACCTACAGCGCGCATTACGAGAATACGATCCTGATCACAACCGGTGATCCCGAGATCCTGACACTGAACAGTTATGAAAAGTGAAATTTTAGGGTGCTACGCGGTGGCTACCGCGGGACACGATAAGGGCAGGATCTATATTGTGATCGACGAGGGCGAAGCCTTTTTAGAGCTTTCGGACGGCAGGCTTCGGGGACTTTCAAAGCTCAAGCGAAAGAATAAGAAGCACGTCCAGATCATAAAAAAGACTTCTTATAATAAGGAGATCAGAGAGAAGCTGTTAAATGATTCACTGGCTTTGTCGGGGGATAACCCGAAGAGAGTTACCGACGAAGAGATCAAGAGGGCGGTTCGATTATTCAAAAACGATAAACGAGAGATATTCCATACGGAGGGATAGTTTAGAAGATGTCTAAGGCGGACGTAATTGAAATTGAAGGTACAGTGACGGAAAAGCTGCCGAACGCGATGTTTCGGGTAAAGCTGGAGAATGATCACGAGGTGCTTGCGCATATCAGCGGGAAGCTGCGAATGAATTTCATCCGGATCCTTCCGGGGGATAAGGTGACGTTGGAAATGTCGCCTTACGACCTCTCTAAGGGAAGGATCATCTGGAGAGATAAATAATTATTGTTTTTTTACGGTTGTCGTGGTAAAATATTTACCGTTCTGTTTTCAAGTAGTAGGAGGTGATTGAAGTGAAAGTAAGATCATCAGTTAAGCCGATCTGCGAAAAATGCAAGGTTATTAAGAGAAAAGGCAGAATTATGATCATCTGCGAAAACCCGAAGCATAAGCAGAGACAGGGATAATCGACGTTCCGAAGGAATGTCGATTGACAAAAAGAGTTCTTTAGAACTCTTTGCGCAGCTTTGAGAGCTGCCTTGGAAAAACGAGTAGATATAGAAAGCAGTGTTATTTAATGCGGGCCTTCTATCTACGAAGATACTCTGTTGGTGAGCGTACTATATAATAGGAAGTAACCGCTCCAGCAGGGACAAGCACAGGGGATCCTGTGTGAGCGGAGTTTGGCAAAGGTAAAAGGGCTTCGCTCCAATCAACGTATTATTGAAACCGTTGCGGTTTAGCCGTGGCGGGAGAGTAAGATTTCAGAAAGGAAGGAAGAAAAGAATGGCTCGTATTGCAGGTGTGGATTTACCCAGAGACAAACGTGTCGAGATCGGTCTTACCTATGTTTACGGGATCGGAAGACCGAGCGCAACCAGGATCTTAGATAAGGCTAAGGTCAATCCGGATACCAGGTGCAGAGACCTTACGGATGATGAGGTCAAGAAGATCAGCGATATCATCGAAGCTGATTATCAGGTAGAGGGTGATCTTCGTCGTGAGGTTGCTCTGAACATCAAGAGATTACAGGAAATCGGATGCTACAGAGGAATCCGTCACAGAAAGGGACTTCCTGTTCGCGGTCAGAAGACAAAGACCAACGCAAGAACCAGGAAGGGACCGAAGAGAACGGTTGCCGGAAAGAAGAAATAGGTTTTTTTAGATATATTTTGTTGGTAGCGTAAGGTTAAAGCAAAAAAATTTTTGTGAGGTTAGTTTAATGGCAAAGACAGGTGCAAAGAAGGTTACAAAGAAACGTGTCAAGAAAAACGTTGAACGCGGACAGGCACATATCCAGTCTTCCTTTAACAACACGATCGTGACGTTAACGGATACGGAGGGAAACGCTCTTTCATGGGCAAGTGCCGGTGGTCTGGGATTTAGAGGTTCAAGGAAATCTACTCCTTATGCTGCGCAGATGGCTGCCGAGACAGCTACGAAGGCTGCGCTTGTTCATGGGCTGAAGACGGTAGACGTATTTGTGAAGGGTCCGGGTTCGGGCAGAGAGGCTGCGATCAGAGCTCTTGCTGCTAACGGGCTTGAGGTTTTAAGTATCAGTGATGTGACGCCGGTACCGCATAACGGATGCCGCCCGCCGAAGCGTAGAAGAGTTTAAAGGAGGATTAATCAATTATGGCAGTCGATAGAGTACCGATACTTAAAAGATGCAGAGCACTCGGTATTGAGCCGATGTTTCTGGGTTATGATAAGAAATCGAGAAGACATCTGACCCATGGAACGAGAAAGCCCAGTGAGTACGCCCTGCAGTTAAAGGAAAAGCAGAAAGCGAAGTTTATCTATGGCGTACTTGAGAAGCCTTTCCGTAATTATTACGAGAGAGCGGATCGTATGCAGGGCATGACAGGCGCGAACCTGATGATCATGCTGGAGAGCAGACTGGATAACGTTATTTTCCGTATGACCTTTGCGAGAACGAGAAGAGAAGCCAGGCAGATCGTAGATCATAAGCACGTTCTGGTGAACGGCAAGACCGTTAATATTCCTTCTTATCTCTGCAAGGCCGGCGACGTTATCGAGATCAGAGAGAAGAGCAAAGGCTTACAGAGATATAAGGACATTCTCGAGACAACAGGCGGAAGAGCTGTACCCGCATGGCTTGATGTAGATCAGGAAGCCTTAAAGGGAACGATCAAGGAACTTCCTACACGCGAGGAGATCGATGTTCCCGTAAATGAGATGCTGATCGTCGAGTTATATTCCAAATAAACCAGGGACCATGCCAAAGGTGCGGGAAACGCCCGGCGTTTTGCGCTTGCTTGGTTCCGCCCTTAAACAAATGCAAGGGGGTAATATATGTTTGATTTTGAGAAGCCGAAGATCGAGATCGTTGAGATCTCGGATGATAACAAGTACGGCAAGTTTGTTGTAGAGCCTCTGGAAAGAGGATATGGTATCACGCTCGGTAATTCCCTTCGAAGGATCATGCTTTCTTCTCTGCCGGGAACAGCGGTAAGCCAGATCAAGATCGACGGTGTCCTGCATGAATTCAGCTCGATCCCCTATGTCAAGGAGGATGTGGCTGAGATTATTATGAATATCAAGAGCCTTGCGATCCGAAACGACAGCCAGTCTTCTAACGAAGTCAAGACTGCTGTGATCGATTTCGAGGGCGAGGGAGTCGTTACGGCGGCGGATATCCAGTGCGATCAGGATCTTGAGATCTTAAACAAGGATTTAAAGATCGCGACCTTAAACGGCGACAAGAACGCGAAGCTCTTTATCGAGCTGATGATCACCAACGGCCGCGGCTATCAGGGAGCGGACAAGAATAAGGGAGAGGATCTCCCCATCGGCATTATCGCGGTGGATTCGATCTATACTCCGGTCGAGCGTGTCAATATGTATGTTGAGAATACCCGTGTCGGCCAGATCACAGACTACGATAAGCTGACTTTAGAGGTCTATACCAACGGGACCCTTGGGCCGGACGAGGCGGTAAGCCTTGCGGCTAAGGTCTTAAGCGAGCATCTGTCCTTATTCATCGACCTTTCCGAAAACGCGAAGAACGCTGAAGTTATGGTCGTTAAGGAAGACGATAATAAGGAAAAGGTTATGGAGATGAGCATCGACGAGCTCGAGCTTTCGGTGCGTTCCTATAACTGTCTGAAGAGAGCGGGTATCAATACGGTAGAAGAACTGACAAACAAGACGCCGGATGAGATGATGCGGGTCAGAAACCTCGGACGCAAGTCCTTAGAGGAGGTTCTTGCAAAGCTCAAGGAGCTTGGCCTGCAGCTGAACAACGGAGACTGACACCGTTAATGATCGGCGGATGCAGCCTATCTGCCGGATAGCCTGACCCGTAAGACCAAAGAGCGGGGTCCGGTGCGATAACAGAGTTTCCTTCTGCGTAAGACTGATAAAGCGGCAGAGGGGCAGCCAGAACGGAGGAAAAAATGGCAAAGTACAGAAAATTAGGAAGAACCAGCAGCCAGAGAAAGGCGCTGCTCAGAAACCAGGTAACCAGTCTTCTCTATCATGGAAAGATCGTTACGACCGAAGCAAAGGCCAAGGAGGTCCGTAAGATCGCTGAGCATCTGATCGCGATCGCCGTAAAGGAAAGAGATAATTACGAGACCGTTACGGTTCAGGCCAAGGTTCCGATGAAGGACAAGGACGGAAAGCGGATGAAGGAGACCGTGAACGGCAAGAAGGTCACGCAGTACCAGACGGTGGACAAGGAGATCAAAAAAGACTCTCCCTCAAGGCTCCACGCGAGACGGCAGATGCTTAAGGTCTTCTATCCCATCGCCGAGGTTCCCAGGGAGGCGCCCGGCAGGAAGAAAAATACCAGGCAGGTTGATATGGTAGCGAAGATGTTTGACGAGATCGCCCCGAAATATGCGAACCGGAACGGCGGATATACCAGGATCATCAAGGTTGGTCCCCGCAAAGGCGATGCGGCGATGGAGGTTATCATCGAATTAGTATAAGAAGGAAGAGCCGGATCCGGGAGGATGCGGCTTTTCTTAACTAAAAAATTATGAGTATCATTGAAGCAAAGGACCTGAATTTCGATTATATCAGACGGGACAAGGAGGGCGAGGCCACCGGCTTTGTACGGGCGGTAGATTCGGTAGACCTGGTCATTGAACAGGGGGACTTTATCGCGATCTTAGGGCACAACGGATCGGGGAAGTCGACGCTTGCGAAGCATATGAACGCGATCCTCTATCCGACCGAGGGAGTGATCTACGTAGACGGCATGGATACCTGCGACCAGGATAAGCTCTGGGATATCCGCCAGACTACCGGTATGGTCTTTCAGAATCCCGACAACCAGATCATCGGGACTGTGGTCGAGGAGGACGTGGGCTTCGGTCCGGAGAATATGGGAGTTCCCTCGAAGGAAATCCGGGAGCGGGTAGAAGAGAGTCTGAAGGCGGTAGGGATGTATGAATACCGGGCCCATTCTCCGAACAAGCTGTCCGGCGGACAGAAGCAGCGGGTCGCGATCGCGGGAGTCCTTGCGATGCACCCGAAATGTATCGTCCTCGACGAACCTACGGCGATGCTGGATCCCAAGGGGAGACGGGAAGTCATCCGGGCGGCGAGAGCCTTGAACGATGTCGAAAAAATAACAGTGATATTGATCACCCATTATATGGAAGAGGTGATCTATGCGAACAAGGTCTTTGTCATGGACCAGGGAAAGATCGTTATGAGCGGTTCACCGAAGGAGGTCTTTTCCAGAGTAGAGGAGCTGAAGGAGATCAGGCTTGCCATTCCGCAGGTCACGGAGTTGGCGTATGAGCTGAGGCAGGCAGGGATCCCGCTGCCTCCTGGGATTCTGTCCGAGGAAGAGCTGGTAGAGGAGCTATGTCGATCATTGTAAATCATCTTTCCTATATATATAGTAAGGCGACCGCCTATGAGAAGCAGGCTCTGAAGGACGTCAGCTTTCAGATCGAAGACGGCGAGTTTGTGGGCCTTCTCGGGGCTACCGGCTCCGGAAAATCAACGTTAGTACAGCACCTGAACGGCCTTCTTACGCCCTCGGAGGGCAGCATCTACTATAACGGCGAAGATATCTTTGAGAAGGATTATGACCGCAGGACCCTTCGGGGGAAGGTCGGTCTGGTCTTTCAGTATCCGGAGCATCAGTTGTTTGAGGTAGACGTTTTTACCGATGTCTGCTTCGGACCGAAGAACCTTGGCCTTACAAAGTCCGAATGCGAGCTACGGGCCTATGAAGCTCTGAAAATGGTAGGCCTTTCGGACGATGATTTCTATGTTTCTCCTTTCGACCTCTCCGGGGGCGAGAAAAGAAGAGCAGCCATCGCGGGAGTCCTTGCTATGCATCCGGAGGTTTTGATCCTTGATGAGCCAACGGCAGGCCTGGATCCGAAAGGGCGGGAGGAAATCCTGTCTCTGATCCGAAAGGTCCGGGAGGAGAGCGGGATGACGGTGATCCTCGTTTCCCACAGCATGGACGATGTCGCGGAGAATACGGAGCGTTTGCTTGTTATGAGCAAAGGGGAGCTGGTCTTTGACGATACTCCGCGAAACGTTTTCAGGGAGTACGAGACCCTTGTTTCCATCGGGCTTGATATCCCGCAGGTCACAAAGGTCCTTTGGAGCCTCAGAAAGAGAGGGATCCCGGTTTCGACGGAGGCGATCACGTTAACGGAGGCAAAGGCCGAGATCTTAAGAGCCGCAGGGAGGATGGGATGAGGGAGATCACCTTAGGCCAGTACTATCCGGCTGATTCCGTTCTGCATAAACTGGACCCCAGGGTCAAGCTGTTCGGGACGTTTTTATTCATTATTTCGTTATTTATCGTTGAAAGCATTCCGGGATATCTCTTTTCGGGACTCTTTCTGCTTGCCATGATCCTTGCGTCAAAGGTCCCCTTTTCCTTTATGGTCCGGGGACTTCGGGCGGTCGTCATCCTGATCGTGATCACTGTGGTCTTTGATCTGTTTCTGACTCCGGGAGAGGCGCTAGTGACCTTCGGTATCTTTACGATCACAAAGGAGGGCGTGAGGTTTGCGATCAAGATGGTGGTCCGCCTCTGCTTCCTGATCCTCGGCTCCTCGATCATGACCCTTACGACAACGCCGAATGAACTGACAGACGGTCTGGAGAAGGGGCTTTCGTGGCTGAAGATTTTTAAAGTGCCGGTCCATGAGATCGCGATGATGATGTCGATCGCGCTGTCCTTTATTCCGATCCTCGTCGAAGAGACGGACCGGATCATGAAGGCGCAGATGGCAAGAGGCGCGGATTTTGAGAGCGGAAATATCATAAAAAAGGTAAAGGCTATGGTGCCGCTTTTGGTACCTCTGTTCGTGTCGGCCTTCCGTCGGGCGAACGATCTGGCCCTTGCCATGGAGGCGAGATGCTATCACGGAGGCGACGGACGGACGAAGATGAAGCCTCTTGTATACAAAAGGAGAGACAGGATCGCGTACGCTCTGCTGTTCCTGTTCTTTGCGGGAATCATTCTGATCAGGGGGTTCTTCGGGTGAAGAGACGGATATTGCTTCGGGTCGCCTTTGACGGGACAAATTACGCGGGCTGGCAGCTTCAGCCAAACGGCCTTACGATCGAGGAGGTCCTGAATCGGGAGCTTTCAAGGCTCTTAAAGGAGGAGATCCGGGTGATCGGAGCCTCGCGGACGGACGCGGGAGTCCATGCCGAAGGCGCGGTCTGCGTCTTTGATACGGAATCGGGCATTCCCGGAGATAAGTTCTGCTATGCCATCAATCAGAGTCTTCCGGAGGATATCCGCGCTATGGCTTCTAACGAGGTGGCTTTGGATTTTCATCCCAGGAAACGAGCCTCCATAAAGACCTATCGTTATCAGATCTATAATGATACCTTTCTGCCGCCGTCAAAGCGGCTCTATTACCACCATGTCCACGGAAAACTGGATATCGAAGCCATGCAGCAGGCAGCGGGCTTTTTTCCGGGAGAACATGATTTCAAGGCGTTTTCAAAGGAAAGAGAGGATCGGGCTGCGAGGGAAAAAAGAGCCCTTTCCGGGGAGACAACCGAGATCAATACCGTTCGGACGATCTACCGCTCGCAACTTTCCTCAGACGGTCCGGCCATCGAATATCTGATCAGCGGAAGCGGCTTCCTTTATAATATGGTCCGGATTATCGCGGGGACCCTGATCGATGTCGGACAGGGAAGGATCGCGTGGGACTCGATTCCTGAGATCTTAGAGAGGAGAGACCGGGGGAGGGCCGGCCAGACCGCTCCGGCCAAGGGGCTGTGTTTAATGAATTGTGACTATAATGTTGCCATAAAGACGGAAATAAAGTATAATCAAGACAGATAGTGCTATTATGAATAAAAAAGTATATGAAACCATAATGTCCGGGCAGCCCAGGGGTTCCAAGGCTAAAGCATATCAGGTGGCGCAGTTCAGAGAGGTAATGAAATGAATTTTGACGACTATTGTATAGAAGTGTGGTACAGCCAGATTGATGAGGCTTTTTTAGCCCAAATACGGGAAATCCAGGGATGTGTAGCAGATGGGAAGACACGGGAAGATGCCATAAAAGAGCTGCGCATCGTATTTGATCTGATTACTGATGTGATGCAGGAGAAGGGTACACCGATTCCGGCACCCCGGAAACGTGAGATAGCATAACAGGGTATCGGTATGAAATATAAAAGTCTGAATCATTATGGTTACGACAAGAGCCGCTACGATGACTGTATTGATCTGATCCACGATACGAATTACAATCATATCCTGATCATCAATACCTGGTTTATGATCTTAGCTATCGTTTTTATGGTCTTTTCCAGACTGAACCGGTTCGGCGTGGACAAGCGGCATTTCAGACTGTATCTGGTCTTTACTGTCATTTCTCTGCTCTTTGAGGTGGCGCTGATTGTTTTCAAACCGATCGCGGTGCGCTTTGCCCAGCTCTTCACCCATCTGAATATCCTGATGTTAATGATCTTCAGTATCTTTGCTTCGGTGGCCCAGCCCTATCTTGCGGCGACCATGTATCTGGTACTGGTCGTTCTGGTCGCTGTGACCTATATCGATACGATGCTGAGCATGACCATTGTACTGATCCTTTACAGCTGCACCTTCCTTTATACCTCGAACCTGAAGAAGCCGGTATCCATCGCCCAGCTGGATTTCTATAACGTTACCGTTTTTCTGATCTTAGCCATTGTCATGCACTTTACCTTCCAGAGGGCAAAGATGCAGGAATTTTATACGCTGCAAAAGAATATCCAGATCCAGCGGGATCTTGAGATCCGTTCCAGCTTTGATACCCTGACCAATCTTTTGAACCGGGCGAGGTTCTTTTCTGTCGCCGGAGAAGTGGTCCGGGGGTACGACGGTACGGAATTTATCGCGGCCTGTCTTCTGGACCTCGACAGCTTTAAGCAGATCAACGACAAGCTGGGGCATCAGATGGGCGACAAGGCGATCCAGGTCACCGGAAGCATCATCGCGGAGACCCTCTCCATTGATATGATGGAAAAATGGTCGTTTACGGAGCGGGCTGTACGGGACAGGCTGAGCTTTGCGGGAAGGCTTGGGGGCGATGAATTTATTATGATCGTCCGCGGAAGAGAGAAGGAGGAGATCAAAAAGCTCCTGGAGACTATATTGAAGAGGCTCAATGAGGTTCGAATCGGAGGGCTGAAGGGGATCCACGGGTCCTTTGGCGTAACGGAGATCCGAAGCTCTGACCGGGATATGGACAGTGCCTATAACCGGGCGGACGATGCGCTGTATGAAAGCAAACGGGCCGGGAAGAATCGAATAACGTTTGACGGGGGAAATTAACTATGCGAGTTGTTGAAAACGGATTGATCCTGTGCGGGATCATCCTGATGATCTATAATACGCTGCAAGCGTTCCACTTTTTCAGCATCCAGAAGGATATCATCATAGACGGCGACGGAAAACAGAAGTATCTGCTGTACGGGGCCTATGCGGGAAGCCTTTTGCTCTGCGTGGTCTATATCATTACCATGTTTACGGGAGAAACGGATATCTGGGAGGGGATCATCCTCTTCATTACCCCGTTGGTCTATACGCTTCTCTTGCAGTGGTGCTTCTCCTCCATCAACGGCGTAAAGGGCAGGACAAGAGAGATCTCGGAGGCCCTGATCGGCGTTATCGAGGCTGGAGATACCAATCTTGACGGGCATTCGATCCACGTTATGGATCTGACGATGCTGATCTACGACTATCTGCCGCTTGCCTATCAGAATCAGATCAAGCCGGAAAACCTCAGGTACGCGGCGCTTCTCCTGGATCTCGGAAAGCTCGGGATCCCGAGCCGGATCCTGAACAAGCCAGGGAAGCTCGAGGAAGCGGAGTGGGATCTGATGCGCAGGCACCCGGAGATCGGTGTCAAGGTCCTAAAGCCGGTGAAATCCTTTGAGCCGATCTCGGATTGGATCATGTACCATCACGAGCGAGTGGACGGCGGCGGATACTATCATCTGAAGGGGAACGAGATCCCGCTTGCGGCAAGGATCATCGCTGTGGCGGATACCTATTCCGCGATCGTTATGGTACGTTCCTATAAGCCTTCCCGGTCCTACGACGACGCGATGGCGGCTTTGAAGATCGCTGCCGGGACCCAGCTTGACAAGGAGCTTGTGGATATTTTCAGCGAGATCCCCCGGGAAAAGGTCGAGAAGTGTACAAAGCAGGTCAAGGAGAAGATGGAAGCCTTCCTGAACGAAGATTTCAGGGATGATGATGTATACTGACAAAAGGAAAAGCAGCAAAGATGTTTGACAGTCCGGGAGGGGAAATTCAGTTTTTACATCAGAGATCCATTGATGATGAAATAGTATCAGGACGACTAAGAGAGATGATGACATGGTTAGAGAAAAGGAAATAATTTGCCAGGAGGCGCTTCAGAGGGTTCTGGAAAAGGAATTTCCCAAGGCTCATTACGCTATAGGCAATTACAAGGAGGATGCGATTTGTCTGGAGTGGGATGGGAAAGAATGAGAGGTATATTATGGGTTTCGCAACCTGCATGACCAAAAAACCTTATATTCCACGATTGTTGAGGCGTGCATTGGTATGATTAACAAATTGGCCCATACCAAAGACCTCAGCGCAAAGCTGAGAGATCTGTTTCTGGAACTTATCGTAGTTGACAAAATTGCATGATTGATCATAGGACAAAAGAGTCAGAAGCCATGAGCGAGAGGGCTCTTTTGTTCTTTATGGGTTTAGACGGGTTATATCTCTATATTTAGCGGTTGACAGCGCAATTTGGCTGTAATATAATTTGGAACGTGGCGGTTTTCTGTTTATCTGTCAATTAGCCCCGACAGAAAAGGAAACGCCCGTAAGAAGAACCGTTATTCCCAGACGGAACTTCTTTTGGCGGTAAAAACATACCGCGGTTATTTTCAGACAGGGGTTTGAAAAGAATCCCTGTGATTCGTTACGTTTAATAAGTTTGTGAGGAGAAAAAGCATGAATACTTATATGCCGAACGAGACGACCGTTGAGAGAAAATGGTACGTAATCGACGCCGGAGAATATACGTTAGGACGGCTTGCTTCCGAGGTTGCGAAGATCTTACGCGGAAAGAACAAGCCGATATTTACGCCCCACGCTGATACGGGCGACTATGTTATCATTACCAACGCTTCCAAGGTAAAGGTTACCGGAAAGAAGCTGGATCAGAAGATCTATTATCATCATACCGGATATATCGGAGGCCTGAACGCTACGACCTTAAGAGAAAAGCTCGCCAAGAAGCCCTGTGAGGTGATCGAAAAGGCGGTCAAGGGGATGCTCCCGAAGGGACCTCTGGGAAGTAAGATGTATAAGAAGCTGTTTGTTTATGAGGGCGCAGAGCATCCGCATGCCGCTCAGAAGCCTGAAGAGTTGAAACTGGGATAAGGAGGAATAGAAAGTGGCTAAAAAAGCAGCAGCAGAAAAATACTACGGTACGGGAAGAAGAAAAAGCGCGGTAGCGAGAGTATATATTGTACCCGGAAAGGGAAACATTACGATCAACAAGAGAAGCATCGATGAATACTTCGGGCTTGAGACCCTAAAGAAGATCGTTCGCCAGCCCTTTGAAGCGACCGATAACAACGATAAGTTTGACGTACTGGTCAACGTTCACGGCGGCGGGTATACCGGACAGGCCGGAGCGATCCGTCACGGGATCTCGAGAGCCCTGGTAAAGGCGGATGCCGAATACCGCCCGATCCTGAAATCCGAAGGCTTCTTAACCAGAGACCCGAGAATGAAGGAAAGAAAGAAGTACGGTCTGAAGGCAGCCAGAAGAGCGCCACAGTTTTCAAAGAGATAAGGATTATCTGCGGAATAGGCGGATATACAAAAGAGGCCCCGGGAGCTTGCTCACAGGGGGCCTCTTTTGTATATCCGAAGTATTCACTCCTGTCTTTCTCCTCTCCACTTGCGTAAAAATAGCTCCGATAGTATAATCGTATATACATATATAACCCATTCAAGGAGACAAACTAATGGAACAGGTTGCAGTTAGATCCTGGGGAAACAGCCAGGGTATACGGATACCCAGGAATATCTTGGATAAGCTGGATATTCGCGCATCAGATACTTTACAGATCATTGTGGAGAATGACTCGATCGTGTTAAAAAAAATATTTAAACATAAAACCTTTGAAGAAAGGGTTGCGGAATATGGAGGAAAGGTTACAGTTTCTGATTATGACTGGGGAGATCCTGTAGGAAGAGAAAATTTTATAACAGATTTCATATGATATGAAGAAGAAATTCAGTATAATTTTATCGCTGCTCCTTGCCCTGAGTATGATCGGCTGCGGGGATGAACCGCTTCGAGACAGGCGCGAGGACTATGATTATGAAATGGGATATAGGGACTACGACGGCAAGAAGATGAACGGCTGGGAAGAGGAAGAATGGGAAGAAGAGCCGGAAGAGGAACCGTCGGAGGAGTACGAGGAAGAGACCCCGGCTGAGGAAGAGCCTGCTGATGAGCCTGAGGAGACCTTTGCGGAGGAAGAGCAGGCAGATGTACCTGTCGAGGAAGAGATTCCAGAGGAGACTCAGGAAGCAGAAGCAGAGATCGAGGACGGAACAGAAACGCCATCTTCTTCCGGCGGCTCGGCTCCTACGCCGACGCCTACTCCGACCTCCGGTCAGGAATCACAGTCATCCAGTGACGAGATCCCTACTTCCGGAGAAAACAGCTCTGAGCAGCAGAACACGCAGAGCAGCTCCCAGGAAAATACGGATACCGGCTCAAGCCAGTCTGACAGTTCGAGTGATTATTCAACCGAAGGAATGTACCGGATCGGCCAGAAGTGGGAGGTTCCCGGGCAGTGGTCCCTGGTTGTCAATTCCGTATTGCCGACAAATGAAAGGGATGAGAATTCCGGAGATGACCCTGCTGCGGTCTATATCGTCGATTATACCTATCGCAATCTCGGCTATGGTAATCCGGATGACGGCTCGGGCCTGATTTTCTGGCTGGATGATTACGTAACGGACAGCGAGGGCTATATGGGCTACAGCTATGATCTGGGACTTCCCTACGAGCCGCAGGAGGTCGGGGTCGGAGAATCCTATAATGCTCAGATCTGTATCGCAGTCGACAGCAATGGACCGTTTGATATTACGGTGATGGAGTACGACAGCAATGACGAATATCAGGAAGCGACCTTCCATATTGAGCCGTAATTGCGGTTAAAAAAGCTATTGACAAAATATCTGTATATAATATAATTATCTCGACCACTTTACTGTATTAAAGTATTTTCCAATTTCATGTTTCATGAAGGTGATAGCAGGTATAGGCCTGCTATCATTTTTTTGTTGTATTCCTTTGATTTTGCCTGTATAATTATTTTGAGTGATTATAGATATGAGGAGATTTTTATGTAAACCCACGGATCCTTGATAGTATAGAGGAGGTTTTCGTGATAGATCGCAAATACTGGCACCCGGCTTTATGCGGAGCGACAGAATGGGAATTACAGAATAATAAAGCGGATCTTGAGTTTGACAGAGAGTATTATCTGAGTAAAAAATCACTCCAGATGGATCTTCTGATTATCCGGAAGCATCCCAAAACGGTTATTGAAAATGAAATTGGAGAGATATTCAGACAGCACAATATAGTTGAGTTCAAGGGTTACGGAGACAGTCTGAATATAGATGATTATTACAAAACGATTGGATACGCCTGCCTTTATAAGGGACTTGGCAAGCACGTCAATGAAATCCCGGCAGAAGAACTGACGGTGACGTTGATGAGAGAGGCATATCCCAGAAAATTGTTTAAACGTTTAGAAGAGGGCGGTGTAAGGGTCACAAAACGGTATGAGGGGATTTACTATTTGGAAGGAGACACGCTGTTTCCGATTCAGGTAATCGTTACAAGGGAACTTAATGAGAGGCATTTGGCACTCAGAATATTGACGAAAAAGGTAAAGGAAATAGATGCCAGACGGTTTCTGAAAGAAACTGAGAGGACGTTAGAACCAGGAGACAAGGAGAACATTGATGCGGTACTTCAGGTGAGTGTCGCCGCAAACCGCAATGTATATGAGAGAATTCGGGAGGACAAGGATATGTGCGAAGCATTGAGAGAATTAATGAAGGATCAAATAGAACAGGAAGTAGAACAGGGGATAGAACAGGGGATAGAACAGGGGATAGAACAGGGGATACAGCAGGGAAGAGAATTGTCCAGAATAGAATCAATAAGAAATGTGATGAAGAATCTGAAATTAACGGCGCAACAGGCTATGGACGCATTAGGTATCACTGCGGAAGATCAACAGGTGTATCTCGCGAAGCTATAAAAAGTATATAGGACTTCTTCTTAACGGGTCGTATTTCGGAACATGCCAGGGAATTTTAGTTCCGAAGACCCTTGAAGAATCGTTCGGGGGAAAAGGGAAAAATCCATAAACCGGATTACATAGATAAACGGAAAATAAGAGATATAAGGGGATAACAGGGAAATGGGTGTTATGAATAAGGAAGTTCAGGAAGAAGGCAATACGAGAAGCCAGAGGAGCAGGGAAATGAAAAGAGGAAAGTGGCTTGGATGCTTTGGGAAAGTGCTGTTGGGATTAATGGTGCTTTGCAGCGTAATGTTCATAAACATATTTGACGTAAAAGCAGCAGAAGGCCTTAGTGATAAAGATACAATAGTTTCGAGTTTTGATGTGTCTACCAATACCTTTACAATTACTGCCTCTCTTGCCTCAAAGACGGATAGTGGTGACGCTAATTCATATGCTTTAAAGCTTTTAGATCAGGAGAATCCTTCGACGCACCTGGTTGATAGCGAACCCTTTGTCCCAAGGAATGATAATGCTGAAAGAACAATAACGTTGACCTATTCCCTGAATTCAACGAATATGAATGAATATTTTCCGGAAGATTATGGAGAAAAAGTATCGCACACTTTCTATGCTACTCTTTACAATGAAGGAAATACTCATACAAAAACGTCTGCTATAGAACTGACTCGATATAAAGTAACGGTCAGTTCAAATAATACAGCATATGGGACGGTGAGTCCTACTACGGCTACCTGGGGATTTGAAGGAAATGATATAAATATTACTGCAACACCGGTTAAAACTGCGGGGAGTGAAAGTGCTTTTGTAAGTTGGACTGGAGCTACTTTTGAAGGAGCGGATGAACCTACGACTTCATATAAAGTCAGTGATAAAATAGTGATTTCAAGCAAAGGAAATACTGCCCTTGCTACTTTTGCGCCGATTACAATTGATGGATATAAAAACATTCCTTCCGGCAGTACTAATACATATTCGGTTGCAAGTCCTACTGATATTTCCCATTACAGTAAGGTTGAGTGGACAATATCCGAAGCGACAAATCTAACGGCACCCGGCAATGGAAAGGTGGGTGAAGGCGAAAGCATAGCGATTGCTCCTGTTTTGAGCGGTACGGCTTCAGGCAGTTTCAAAATCACGGTTACATTCTATGATCAGAGTTCCACTTCTGTGGCAGGCTCAAAGACTGAAACGATAAATGTTCTCGGTCCGTTTTCCATATTAACACAACAAAACTATGGCTCTGGTACAGCGACCCCCACTTCGAACGGGTATAAAGTTATGCAAAAGAGTGGCAGTGATCTCATACTATATGTTGCCAAGGATGGGACTGATCACAGTGGTGTTTCTTGGACGGCGCCAACAGGAAGCTCAGCTCCGACAATGCCATCTTCTTCCAGAGGGTCAACAGTTTTAAACAATTCGACATTCTATTACGCAGTGGTTAAACCGTCGAGCGGTACGGGACAATATAGAGTTACAGGGACAAAGGAAACGAGTGTAGCGCCACTTACTTCAAATGGTATAGATAATCTTGGCATTACAGATAATACGTCTCTTTCCAGTGACATTACTCTGGAAGTAGCTGAAATTAAGGGAGGAAGTGATTACCTTTCATTAACACAGGGGGATACTTTTTCTGTCTCGGCTGTTGCCAGTACACCGGTTATATTTGATGCCTCCAGAACAGCCTGGGATACGGGAACTTATACTAACCTGACATTTGAACCGGCAAGTAAAACAGGGGCAAGCATTAAATTGGTTCCAAATTCAGCTGCAAAGGCGGGGGATACTTTTACCCTAACCGCTACTTTATATGATTCAAGCAATAATAAAGTAGGTGTTCTTACAAAGTCAATTTATGTCGGCGGAACTTTGTCTGTGTACCTGTTAGACGATTATATAACTGCCGGATATGATACCAGAGCAGATGCGTATCTTACTTCGGATATTACAGATACGATCAACTGGAGGCTGAGCGGTGCGGGAGTCAGTCCCACCTCCGGGAGAGGGAACTCAATTAAATTTCAGGGTAAATCAGGAGCTTTTGCCGACAGCAGCAGTGTAACAGTTTCTGCGACAGCCGGAGCCTTGACTGATTCGGATGAAATAATCGTATATCGTAAGCCCTCCATTACAGCGAGTACCAACAGCAGCAGCGTGACTATATCCTGGCAGCTCCCGGATGCAGTAAACAATGGACTGTTATCCGGCACGAAGCAGGTTTATATTGATCCTGTGGATTCAGGCTACTACTTGCTGATGTATGGAGGAAGTACCTTGAGCTCCAGTACCGAGACAGAATTAAGCGGCAGTACTCAATACTCTGCTTCATCATTAAACAGTCAAATCCGGTCCAGTTCAGGGTCAGCGATCGAAGCTCTGATATATCCGCAAGGCTCAGGAACTGATGAAAAAAAGGAATTGGATGAGATTACCAAAACACAATCTCCGATTTATGGTTCTACAACAATTCCTGTCGCTTCGGTCAGGGTATCAGGCAATGGTCTGAATTCCGCGACCTACTACGGAATCGTTGGAACTCCCATAAGCATAACCGCTTCCTCCTCGACCTCGCCTTTCCTGTACTGGACGGATTCGGGGGCGAGCGGAAATACGAGTCCTACAAGAACGATCACGATCCCTTCAGGCGGAACGAGTCTGACAGGTGTTGCCGGTGCCCGCTCCACCTCGACGTCAACCTCTACCTCGTCCTCCTCTATGAGTAATCTCGGAGCCAGCGGCGGGGGAACCGGCAGCGGCGGTGGCGGAGGAGGAACCGGCTACGATTCCGTACCAAAGACCGGGCAGGGAAATACGTTCCTCTATGTTCTGATCGCGATGCTTACCTGCGCTGCCTTTGCTACCGTATTTATGGTAAAATCCATGCGCGCAAGCGCCCAGGCGGCAGGGAATGGCGGAGCGGCTTCGCTTGATCTTTCCGATCCTGAAAAGAGCGTTGATGCGGTAGAAGAGAAGGACGACTGGAACGATATTGATTAAGATCAGAAGGGTATAGAGAACCTTGAATTTTGATTTAAACGAGAATGTAATTAATGAGAACAAGAGGATAATTAGGGAAAGGACGCCGCACCTGGTAGGAGACAAGCTGCGAGAAGTTGTTGTTTTTGGCTCCTGTGCAAGGGGAGATTACAGGGCAGATTCAGATATGGATGTCGCTGTAATTATAGATGATAGCAGGGAAGCTATGAATAAGTATGTTTATTTACTAGGTGGGCTGTCAACTGATATTGCGATAGAAAATTTCTCGGTTGTCAATTTTCTGTGTATTCCGGCCGATGATTATACGAATATGAGAGATTATGCGCTTTATCATAATGTTTCTGCTGAGGGGATGAAAATATTTGGATAGCGGTATATCAAAGGATTTTTTCGGAGATCTGGCGCGAGTGCGAATGGAAAGGGCGGAAGAGCTGGTTCTGACAGCCGAAAATGAACTTGAAAGAGAGGATTATAGGTCCGCAAACAATAGGGCTTTCTATGCAATGGAAAAAGCTGCAAATGCGCTTCTTGCAACGAAGGGTGTTTCGGCAACTACACATAGTGGGGTATTAAAAACCTTTAACAGGTACTTTATTTATGAAGGAGACGGATCATTTGATCATGATGATTATAGGATGATACAAGAGGCCGAAATGGTGAGGCAGGCTTCAGATTATGATGATTTCTATATTGTAAAAAAAGAGGATTGTGTCAGGCAAGTAGAAAATGCCAAGGAGATCGTAAAAAAGGTCAGACAGTTCTTAGATAATAAAACCGATCATTCTCCAATCTGACGGCAATGAAACGAAATAAATATCCTTAACAGATTGTGAGAAGGACGACTGGAACGATATTGATTAAGAGGCGGATTATATGGAGACTTTGAAAGCGGAGGACCTGAGGGTCGGAATGCACGTTACGGGGCAGCAACTGGCTAATTTATGAGGATGTGGGAATACATTATTGAATATTGGGGATTTCAAGAATTTTATAAATGATAATCGAATAAAATGGACAACTCACGGTCTGGCAAGGATGCAGGAAAGAGATATTTCTATAAAAGATGTAATCAGTTGTATCTTGACGGGGGAGATTATAGAGGAGTATCCGGAAGACTATCCGAATGAAAGCGCGCTTATTTTTGGACGCAATGATTCGGGGCATATTATTCACGTTGTATGCGGGATTGATCAAGAGGCGATATATATAATAACCGCCTACTTTCCTACTTCTGAGAAATTCGAGAAGGATTTAAAAACCAGGAGGATTAAATAATGTGTATGTATTGTAAGTGTAAGGAAGAACGTCCAAGCACTACTGTTCACGTAGTGAATTATCATGATAGTGTTATTATTGTAAAAAATGTACCTTGTCAGGAATGCGTCCAGTGTGGAGAAAAGTATTTCTCTATGAAGACTGCGGAACGATTAGAAGAAATTGTTAACGCAGCTAAGAAGATTATGCAGGAAATATCTGTAATAGATTATGAAAAGGCTGCTTGATTTGGACAACCAGATTGTGGGAAGGAAGACGCTTTTAGAGCTCCGCAATCGACGCAATAGGAAACGAATAAATTTGTTTCATAATATATAGATAAGCGGTCAGATACAGTTTAGCGTAGAAGACAGAAGATGGACACTGGATTTGTTAACGGAAAAACAGAAGCAGCGGCGGCAGCTGTTTTAGCTGAGGATGCGGGGGCAGAGCGGAAAAAGCCGGCCCCGCTTCTTTTGGCGTTTATTTATGTTGCTGTCCTGTTTGCTGCTGCCTTTTTCGGGATACGTTTACTTTGGGGAGGCGCGGGACTTCGGAGCCTTCGAGAGGACGACGAGGCGCAGGCGCGGATCGAGAAGGGACTCGAGGCTGCGGAAGCTTATAACCGTGAAAACTCGGATATCCGGGTCGTGGAGGATCCGGCTGAGGAAACCGAGGAAGAGGAGGAGAGCCTTCCTCCGGCACTGATGTTAACGGATATGTCAGAGCTGTATGAGAAAAATAACGATGTTATCGGATGGCTTAAGATCGACGATACCGTGATCGACTATGCGGTGATGCAGACCTTAGACGATGAGGAGTATTATCTGTACCGCGATATCAACGGGAACCAGAGTACGGCGGGATCGCTGATCATGGATACGGATTCCCATGTCGGAACGGGGACCTTGGCAGCGGATTATCGGGATGGCAGCGCTCCTTCGACGAACCTGATCATCCACGGCCACAATATGAAGAATGGCTCGATGTTCGGCAGCCTTGATAACTGGCGGAAAGAGAGCTATGAGAAGGAGCATAATATCATCGAGTTTTCCAGCCTCTATGAGAAGCGGAAGTATGAGATCGTTTCCGTCTTTCTGTCTCAGGTCTATCTTGTTTCGCAGACGGATGTTTTTAAGTACTATAAGTTTTTTCAGGCGAATACTGAGGAAGAATTCAACGATTTTTACGATAATATCAAAAAGCTGGCTCTCTACGATACGGGCGTGACCGCGGAGTACGGGGATGAGTTCATAACTCTTTCGGTCTGCGCCTACCATGTCACAAACGGACGGCTGGTTATCGTAGGGAAGAGGATCGAGTAGGAAGTGCCAGGGAAACGGAAAACAGGCAGAAACACAGAATGGCAATCAAGGGGATCTTATGAATTACAGAAACAATAACGGCAGCAATGATCTTTCGATTCTGGGCTTTGGGTGTATGCGCTTTAAGAAGAAGGGCGCGGGCTTTGATATGGAGGAGGTCGAGAAGGAGATCCTGTATGCGGTGGAGAACGGCGTGAACTACTTTGATACCGCCTTTATCTATTCCGGGAGCGAGGAGGCTCTCGGGACCGTCGTACAGAAGAACAGTCTTCGGGACAAAATAAAAATCGCGACAAAGCTCCCGCACTATCTGATGAAGACCAGGGAGGATATGGAGAAGAACTTTGCCGAGCAGTTAAAGCGGCTTCGGACGGATTATGTAGATTTTTATCTGATGCATATGCTGCCGGATAAGACTGCCTGGGAGGAGCTTTGCAACAGAGGTGCTCTGGAATGGCTTTTGGAGCTTAAAAAGGAAGGCAAGATCAGAAATCTCGGCTTTTCCTATCATGGAAATACCGCACAGTTTATTGAGCTTTTGAACGCCTATGACTGGGATTTCTGCCAGATCCAGTATAATTATATGGATGAGAACTCCCAGGCCGGACGTAAAGGTCTTGTGGCCGCGGCTGAAAAGGGGATTCCGGTCATCATCATGGAACCGCTTCGGGGAGGAAGGCTTGTGAATGATCTGCCGAGGGACGCTATCGCGGCCTTTACCGAGTCAGCCAGAGGATATTCCGCGGCGGAGTGGGCTTTTCGGTGGCTCTGGGACCAAAAGGAGGTTTCTGTTGTCCTTTCCGGGATGAATTCTATGGAAATGCTTTCGGAGAATATCCGGATCGCTTCAGAGGTTCAGGCGGGCGAGTTTACCGAGGGGGATAAGGCGGTGATCGAGAAGGTCCGGAAGGCTTTTGACGCCATCGAGAAGATTCCCTGCACGGGCTGTTCCTATTGTATGCCATGTCCCTTCGGGGTGGATATTCCGGGGAGTTTTCGATGCTATAACGTTTCCTATACCGATGGGTATTTTAACGGGTTCCGCGAGTACTTTATGTGTACGGCGATGAAGAAGGAGCCGCAGAACGCCGGCCTTTGCAAGAAGTGCGGCCGCTGCGAGCAGCATTGTCCTCAGAAGATCCCGATCCGGGAGAGGCTTACGCGGGTTCAGAAGCGGTTTGAAAATCCGATCTTTAAGATAGGAAAGAAATTTATCAGCAAAAGGATGTAGGGGTTTGAAGAAAAAAGGTTTAATTCTGGCGGTGATTCTCTTAGTGTTTTCTTTGGGGATGGTGGGCTGTCAGAATGATGAAGAGAATAACGAGAACACTGAAGCAGAGGAGCAGCAGGCGGAGAACGCTACTCCGTCGGAGGATGAGGATACTACGATCGATTTTCAGTTTGAGGATCCGGATGACCCCTATGCGGGACTTACGTCGGAGGAGGTTCTGAATACTCCGATCACAGGGACCTCCGGGGATGTTCTGGATAATGTTCCCTCGAATATCAATGTAGACAGGGGGAATCCACAGACTGCGGCCCAGGGTTTCGGCAATCCGGTTTCTTTTCCTACGGCTGCGCCTACACCGGATCCCTATGTTACTCCGGATCCGAATGCCAGCCCGACTCCTGCGGCTGTGCCGACACCGACGACGAAGGCGGACCGGTTTACTCTGAGTCCTGCCAGCGCTCAGATTTTTCTTGGGACGGTCAGTACCTACAATGTTCCTACGGCGAGCTTTGCCGTAACGCTTTACGGAGGCGGGGGTACAATCGAGTGGTCGAGCAGCAATCCTGAGGTCGCCTTTGTCGGAGCGAATGACGCAACCGGTCTTACGGCGACGGTTACGGGGCTTGCCACCGGGAAATCCTATATTACGGCGAGACTAAAGGATACGGATCAGACGGCGACGGCGGTGGTCACCGTTTTTGCCCAGACGCCCGCGATGTTTGAGACGGACCGCTGCCAGGTATACCGGTGGAAGGGGGAATACAGCGCCGGACATTGCGATACGCTGATCGACGAGGTGAATAAGCGCCGCGCCCAGTACAATATCATTGCCTGCGTGAAGAATACGGGGCTTTGTATGTGCGCGGATACCAGGGCGGCAGAGATTTCCTTCTATACCTCGGATCTTCGGCCGGACCTGTCGTCCTACGCTACGGTGGCCCCGAAGTATTTTCTGGCGGAATGTATCGCCAAAGTGCCGACGAATTATTCTATGAGCCAGATCGTTACGTGGATCAATAACCATACCCAGAGCCGGATCGGGGATATCCTGAACCCGGAGTATCACAGTATGGGAGCGTCGTATTACGTCTGTGACGGATGGGCGTATGTGGTACTGGCGTTTGGATATTGATACAGGAGACAGCGTTTGATTAATTATACTGGTTAACGATTTTCGTTGCCGATCAACCGGACTCGCAAACGCAATTCCAGTACGTTTACTTTATCAAAAACGGCAATTAATTGCGTTCGCGAGTATAAACATAAAGCGTAACTGCCTTGCCTATTGAGACAAGGCTTTTTATGCGCAGGCCCGCGTATGGAAGTTTTCCGGCCGAAGCCGGACGCGGGTGCGCAACCCATGATTGCGCAGCAATCAGCGGGCCGCGCGGCGAGTAGGAGGGAAAAACATCCTCCTGCTCGATTTTTTTGCCTCTTTATGTTTAAATATATTGACATTAAAATTATTAATGTTTATAATAACAAACGCAACAGACAGAAGGGTAATAAAATTGAAACAGGTCTGCTGCGGTGGGAGATTTATATAGATTTGCGCGGCGGGGGAGATTAGCCGCGAAACAGGGGTCGTTAACAGAAGGGTGCCTTCCCGGGGAAGCGGAAGAGGCGGTCTTCGTTTTAGATTGAAGGACAGGTTGAAGGGTGCAGAAAGCGGTTGTACTTGAGCCGGAAACCGTTTCGATTCTTGCGAGGATGGGGGAACAGATCAAGCTCGCGAGACTCAGAAGAAATATGCCGGTAGAGGAAGTGGCTTTAAAATCGGGCGTCAGCAGGACGACTGTCTGGTCGATCGAGAAAGGATCCCAGGCGGTTTCAATCGGTGCGTACGCCGCTGTGCTGCATACCCTGAATGAGATCGACTCGGATCTTCTGCTTGTGGCGAAGGAGGATGCCTACGGGCGGATGCTCCAGGATCAGGAGCTGATCGGAAAACGGGTCAAAAGGAAATAAGGGAATTGTCCAATCAGTCACTCGCAAACTTGCGAGTGGCGTACCAGTGAAGAATCGGGGCTAAGCAGCCGGGGCACTTCCAATGCGCAAGCTGCCCCGGCTGCCGTATCTGCCCGGGTAAACGGGCAGATACAAAATAAGCGGCTTTACCGGGCCGCTTATTTTTGTTATACTTAATTTTACTTGAAAAAATTTTCTAACCCGGATTATTTGTTTTGTCAATGTTTCTTAATCGATATGAACCAGCATGAATAAGGATAAAGAATTATACGACTATGCGGCCTCGCTCTGTATGGAGTGCGGGAAGGATAAGGCATTTTTAGATGAGCTGTTTCGGAGATTTACCGAACTTCCGGAGCTTTATGAGGAGTTTCGGTATTTCTGTGAAAAGGATGATTTTCTCTGTAAATACAGCGTTTCGGGGATGACAGTGACGGATATCCTGGTCTGGCAGATCGACCGGTTTAAGGCGGCGCTGGATGAAGGGAAGTTCGGTCTGAAGTATGACCGGAGTGAGATGATTTTGATGGCGTTTTATACGATGTATGACGTAGCCAGGGATCCGCTCCGGTATCTCGCGCACTTTCGGGAAGAGACCGGAACAGACTACGTTGGAAAGACCGCATGTTTCCCCGGATAAAAATGGATATAGGAAGGTATTGGAGGGAAACAGGCGGTCAAAAATAAGGGGAGCAGTAAATGGCAGAAGAAGTTAAGAAGATCAGACGGAGGCGGAAGAAAACTCCGGAGGAAATAAAGGGCGGGAAGGTCGCCGCTCCTGCAGCCCGGGCGAGCCAGGCCTACAGCGGGCATGCCCAGGACGTTCGGAAGCTGAAGTCGGAAGGACTGGAGAGCGTATTACAGGAGAAGGAAGAGGAAGCCGCAAGGGCAGAGGCACAGACACCAGCAAAAAGAACGGAAACCGGCTACGAAACGACGCCGGGAAAACCGACACCGCAGGTAAATACGATGCCGCCGCTTAATGCAGCGCCGTTCATCAATAAAACGGAGAGCATAGGCGATCCGCAGGAAGCGGAAACCGAGAGAGACAGAGCCAGAAGAAGCGCTCTCGACAGCATCTCGACCTTTTCCGGCGCGGAGCCGTTATCAAAGAAGAAAGAAAAGAAGAAGGCAGAGCCGGAAGCAAAGCCTGTGGTGACGGCACCGCAGCCTGAGGACGACTATGAAAAGCGGAGTGAAACCGGCGAGGGTCCTTACCGGGAGCTGAAACGGGAGTATGAGGAACAAGAGCAGAAGACAGGCAGACCGCAGTATGAAAGCAGACCGGAACCTCGGAGCTCCTATGCTGAAAATACGGGAAACCGTCCAGGTACAAATACAGAGGCTTATATCTACGAGGAGGAGCGAAGAAGTCGGGCAAGGATCATCCACATAGCGATCCTGATCGTTGAGCTGATCGTTCTCGGGATCATTTTATACTATCTGTTCCATTACAGACGGCTTCTTGCAGAAGGGAATTTTTCAGCGCCTGCGGAGACGGAGAGCTATTCGGAAGCAGAGGACGGAGGATCTGATGAACCGTCTGAGGAGGCGCCTTCGGAGACGACCTCTGCCAGAGATTCCCGCGAGCAGGAGGAAGGTGGGGGCGGAGAGCAGGCTTCCATCAATATCAACAATGATAAATTTGCTCTGAAGTGTACGAGGCTTCAGATCACAAAGGATACGGACGGGAATCCGGCGGCGCTCCTATTCTTTACCTTTGTCAATAAAACCGATATTTCGCTGTCCATGTCGGAGGTTTATCCACCTTTGGTGGTTCAGGACGGGATCATGTGCGAGACCTTTGCTTCGATCGAGAGCCCTCCCGAGGAGTTCTATAACCGGGATACGAGGATCCAGGACGGGGAAGGCGTGGATGTCTGCTATTCGGTCAAGCTCCAGAATACGACGAGTCCGGTTACCTTGACGATCCACGACAACTATGAGACCTATGAGGACGTAGCGGAGACGACTATAAAACTACAGTAAATTCATGGATGATCAGAACAAACGAAAAAACGGTTATCTTGCTGTTTCCATAATATTCATTGTGGGGGCGGTCTTCTTTGCGCTGTTCGCCATGGGCTATTATCTGAAGCTGGACCGGACCGCGAAGAATATTACGGCGCTTCGGGATGAGGAGAGAGAGGACGAGGAGCCGAAGAAGGAAATCTGGAACGGGATCGAGATCCCTTCCCTGGATCTGGACTGGGCAGGATTGAAATTTAAGAATCAGGATATCTTCGCTTATCTCTATATCCCGGGAACAAGGGTCGACGCGCCGGTTTTACAGAGATCGGGAGAGGATTCCTACTACGCCTCCCACGATGAATACGGAGAAGAAAACAGCGAGGGAAGCCTTTATCTGACGGCATCGGGAACCAAAGACTTTTCCGGGCAGAATACGGTGGTCTACGGCAGAGAAAGCTCGGACGGCAGCCTTTTGGGGACGCTTTCCTATTATCAGGACGCGGATTTCTTCGACAGGAGCCCCTGCTTTTTTGTATACACTCCCGCTAAAACCTGGATCTTTCAGGTATTTGCGGCCTACCGGTACGGAGAGCTGCCGCTTCGGGATACGTTTTCGGATGCCTCCGATTTTAACGATTATCTGGATCAGATATTGTCCCAGAAGGATCTGAACTCACATTTCCTGCGGGATACCAAGGTCAAGCTGAACGGGGACGCGCATATCGTTTCGCTGGTGTCGCTTGACGAGGGCGGAGAACCCTCCTATATCGTTCAGGGGATCCTGCTTGACCGATAGGCCCCGGTCCTGCTGTTTGATTCTGGTGGGCAAAGCCAGACGATAAGAATTGTGAATGAATAACAAAGTTATGATAACAAAAACCAATATCTTAGGAACGGAATTTGCGGTGTTTTCCAGGGAAGGCGCCGCAAAAGCTGTATATGAAGGAAGAGAGGCGCTGTCCGGAGAATATATCTGCTTCGCAAACGTCCATGTCACGGTAATGGCGCACGATACCACGGATTATCAGAGGATCTTGAACGACTCCGCTTATACCTTCGCGGACGGCGCTCCCATCGCGAGGCTTCAGAGAAAGCAGGGCTTTGCGTATGCGGAGCGGGTTGCGGGACCGGATTTCATTACGGATCTGATCGGGCTTTGTGAGCCGGAGGTCGGAGGGCGGAACTATTCCCACTTTTTTTATGGCTCCAGTGAAGAAGTTCTTTCCTTATTATATAGCAGGCTTTCCGAACGTTTTCCGAAGCTTCGGATCGCGGGGACTTATTCTCCGCCCTACCGGGAGCTGACAGCGAAAGAGGACCAGGCTGTTACAGATATGATCCGAAAGTCCGGGGCGGATTTTATCTGGGTCGGGCTTGGCGCTCCGAAGCAGGAGCGGTGGATGGCGGCGCACAAGGGGACTTTTTCCGGCGTTATGCTTGGGGTCGGCGCGGGCTTTGATTTTCACGCGGGAACCGTAAAGCGGGCTCCGAAAAGCTGGCAGAAGCTGGGGCTTGAGTGGCTTTACCGGCTGTTTTCCGATCCGAAGCGGCTGTTCAAGCGATATCTTGTAACAAATACGAAATTTCTCTGGTATACGAGGGGAGCTTTGGGGAAACAGGAGAAAATCTGAAAAATTTTTTATTTTTTTATATTTATCCCTGATGTTTTTGTGGTATGATATAAGCTGTCATGTTATAAGAAGATCCGGAACGGGTTTTTATGTGGCTGCGAGTAGGGGCGCGTAAGATCTCTCCTGATTATCATTTATGCCGAACTGCGGACTTTGCGCAGTTACGGCCCAATATTTAACGTTTGAGATGGGTTCTGCCCATCGCCGCAGGCGATTTTATATGGCAGAACCCGTTGCCATTTGCGGCCCAGGGGCCGTGAATGGTAACGTCTCCTGCTCGATTTGTGCGGGATTTATGCGAAATCTGTTCTTATAATCTGTTTTATTGATGGGAGGATAAGGAGTTGAAAGGCAGAAAATTATACGAGTGGCTGTTGACCATAGCATATATCGCAATGGTGGGCGTATGCGTGTATCTGAATCTGTTCTCGAGCCAGAAGGAAGGTCTGACCAGTATCATCGTCAACGGCGTGATGTTTGTGATCGTCGGGCTGATCTTCTTAAACTGTGAGCTGCGCAGCTTCCGGCCGATCAACAGTATGATCGTGGATCTGAAGAAGGTCAATACGAAGATCCGGGCGGATGCCATGAATTCCCACCAGTTTCTCTGGATGAAATACGATGAGAGCGAGAAGGGGCTGTTCGAGGATCCGATCTTAAAGAGAGAATTTAACGACTATATGCGCGAGCTGAACCGTATCTCGCGTATTGATAATGCTTATTATAAATGCGATATCGAGGATTTCATCAACTATGATCTGGTGGACCGGGTGATCCACAGAAATCTTCTGAATCAGGTCGCGGGCGCTATGACAGGTCTCGGAATCCTCGGAACTTTTATCGGCTTGTCCCTCGGACTTCAGAGCTTTTCTACCGGCTCGACGGCGGAGATTACGAACAGTATCGCTCCTTTGATGAGCGGTATCAAGGTCGCGTTCCATACTTCGATCTACGGTATGATCTTCTCCCTTGTTTTCAACTATGTCTTCAAGAGGAAGGTCGACGAGGCGGAGTCGGCGGTCGGCGAATTCCTGAATATGTACAAGAAGTACGTTCTGCCGGATACGACGACCGATGGGATCAACAAGCTGATGGAGCTGCAGGAGCAGCAGACCAGCGCCATCAACTCCCTGGCGAATACCGTAGCGCATCAGCTGTCGCAGGGTCTGGCGGATCTTTTGGAGCCCCAGTTCGATCGGTTTGATAAGACGATCACGAGCTTCGGGATGATGGCGACAAGAAATCAGCTGGATGCTCTGTCCGTAGTCGTGAACCAGTTTATCAAGGAGATGAACAAGTCTCTGAACAACTCCTTCAACAATCTGGCGGAGACCATCGACGCGGCCTACAAGACGCAGATCGAGAACGGAAAGCTGATGCACGAGCTCCTCGACCGGACCGGAAGCTCCGCGACGAACTTAAAGGAAATCGATGCCCAGACCGCGAATATCCTTCAGGCTCTCGATACCTATACGAAGGATGTTATAACGGTGCAGGGCGAGATGAGCAAGAATCTGGTAGGCTTGCAGCAGAGCGTAAACGCCGACAGCGCGTTTTTGGAGCAGGAGAGAAATTATATGGTGGACCTCGGGTCCTATCGAAAGGCTCTGGAGCAGTCCGCCGAATCCTTCAACGAGCAGCTCAAGAATCAGAAGCTGCTGCTTGAGGATATCAACAAGCTGATTACGAGAACGCCGGATAGCATCAAGGATACCTTTAAGGTGATCGAGGATGATCTGGTAAAGATCGAGACGCATTTCCGTACGACGATTACTGAGATCCAGGATACAACGGAGCGGATGTCGGGCGTTGTCAATAATTCCAGCGTATATCTGGAGAAGGCGTTTGACAGGGCTTATTATTCTATCGAGCAGCTTACTGCGGCAGTGGATCGTATGAGAAGAAGCCTGTAGAATGCAGTAACTGCTCAATGTCGAGCAACATACTTAGGCGGCAGTGGACCGTATGCGGAGAAGTTTGTAGGAAGCAGTAGCTGCTCAATGTCGAGCAACATACTTAGGCGGCAGTGGACCGTATGCGGAGAAGTTTGTAGGAAGCAGTAGCTGCTCAATGTCGAGCAACATACTTAGGCGGCAGTGGATCGTATGAGAAGAAGCCTCTGATAACAAGTATATTAGGATAGGATTTGCTCCCGCAAATCCATTATCGACAAAAACATCTAAAGAACAGATGTTTTTGCCCCTCTGAGTTTTGCCGGGCAAGGCATAAGAGGGTGGAAAGATTATTGACGGCAAAACGTCAGAGTAGGAGTATAAATAATGGGTAGCAGACACCATAGAAAATTAGATGAGGAAACGTCCTATTGGCTGTCATATTCCGATATGATGGCGGGACTTCTGCTCTGCTTCGTACTGATCATTTCCTTTACGCTTTTGCAGGCGAAGGTACAGTTTGATCTGGACGAGGCAAAGCTGATCGGTAAGGAGAATGAGCTGATCATCCAGTCGGACGCTCTGGAAAAGGAGCGACAGACCATCGCCTCTCAGCAGAGGCTGTTGGATCAGCAGACGCTGACCATGAGCCAGCAGCAAAAGACATTAGAGGAGCAGGAGGAGGAGCTGATCCGGCAGGAAAACGCCATCAAGATGCAGTCGGACGAGATCGCCAAGCAGCAGAAGATGATGGAGGAGCTGCGTAAAACGTTAGCGGACCAGCAGATCAAGCTCGATAATATCATCGGTGTCAGGGGCGAACTGATCGAAGCGCTGAAGAAGGAGTTTGACAAGTCGAATATGAATATCCTTGTCGACGAGCAGACCGGCGCGATCACCTTTGATTCGAGCATCCTTTATGAGTACGGGCGCGACGAGCTGAAGGATTCCGGTAAGGAGTTCCTGAAGGAATTTATGCCGCGTTATCTTCGGATCCTTATGAGCAGGGAGTACAAGCCGTACGTTGCGGAGATCATGATCGAGGGACATACAGACGATTCCGGTACCTATATTTATAACCTGGATCTTTCCCAGAGACGGGCGCTTTCGGTTGCGAAATACGTTCTGGATGAGGAGAATAATGTGCTCAGTACCTCACAGATCAATGAACTGGAAAACATCCTGACCGTGAACGGTAAATCCTACAGCAATCCCATCTTCGACTCCAAAGGGGAGATCGATCCGGATGCTTCCAGACGAGTCGAGTTCCTGTTCAGGCTGAAGGATGAAGAGATGATACAGGAAATGATGGATATTCTGAGTGCTGAGATGGAGGGGCGGCAATGAAGCGAAGACAACGGGACAGGCTAATTTTGATCATCGGGCTGGTAGTCGTCATCGCGATTATCGTAGCAGTGATCCTTTTGCTTGTACTTACGAGAAAGAAATTAGAATATCTGACACTGACACCGACGTTCCAGGAGACAGAACTGGATGTCAATTCGGATTACGTCTTTATGGTTACGACGGAGCCGGAGGATATAAGGCTTAAGGATCTGGAGTATTCGGTGGACGATCCGACGGCGGTATTTACGACGGCAAGCGAGGATAATACCCAGGCGGTGCTGCATACCGGCGCGGAGGGGACGCTGAATATCTACGTCAAACAGGGTGATATCGTAAGTAACTATATGTCCTTCTCTGTCGTGGACATTACGGCGAGAGCCCAGGAAGAGGCGAACCGCGAGGCGGAAGAGGCTGCGGCGCAGGAAGCTCTGGAATATGAGGCAGCGCAGGCGGCGGCAGTCGTTGAGGAGCCGAAGTATTACGTGCAGACCATCAAGGACAGCGTCAATGTGCGAAGCGGCGCATCTACCGATACCTCGAGTCTCGGAAAGGTTCCTAAGGGAACGAAGTTTGAGAAGCTGGGCGAGGAGGGCGACTGGTTCCAGATCGAATATAACGGCCAGAACGGCTATATCCGTTCGGATATGCTGGAGGAGATCTCGGAGCTTCAGTATCAGAGCAGCGATACCTCGGAGACCGCGGAGCAGACGGATAATACGGCTGACGAGAAGAAGAAGCAGGAACAGCAGAACACGCAGGCGGATAATTCTCAGGCAGCGGATAACAATAACGCTCAGGCGGCAGCGAATACAGCTGCGGATGCGGCAGCGCAGGCGGCGGCAGCCGCGCAGCAGGCAGCGGAAGCAGCGGCGGCCCAACAGGCAGCAGAGGCAGCAGCAGCTCAGCAGGCTCTTTTAGAGCAGCAGGCGGCGGCAGCAGCTGCAGCGGCGGCTCAGGCGGCAGCAGGCGGACGGACCATCAACTGTACGGACGGGACTATGACGGTTACCGCGGCGCAGTATCAGTGTCTCGAGGGCTATTGGTCCTATACGGGCGACACCGACGGCATGATCTCCCACCACAGCAAGGGTGAGATCCAGAATCTGCTTTCACTGAACGGACTGTAAAAATGAAAAAAATTGGTAACGAACCAGTCAGCCGCTCGCAGACTTGCGA